>JANMOF010000604.1:0-2060 GCA_031368925.1 Leptospiraceae bacterium | reverse complement strand
AGATACGAAATGCAAAGTAAAACCAATTCCTTCGAGTGCGTATCCGACACCTGCCAAGCGTCCACTTTATTCTGTTCTTGGCTTGGATAAAATCAATGTTGCGTTAAAAGGGAATATGCTACTCAAAAAGACTTGGAAAGAACTGGCAGATGAGTATTTGAAAGAGAAATTTTGAATTTTTAATTGCTAGATTATATGATTCTACTTAGCTTCTCAGATATGATTTTCTGAAAATCCTTTACTATTACAATGGCTTCTTGTAATTCTTCTTTAGTCGGAATTTCTTCGATGTCATTCGGATACCGAATATCTACTGCATAACTCTCTAACTTAGAAGCCTTTTCATAATAGTCTACTGAGAATTTATCTTGCTGACTAATTAAATCTAGGAGGTAAATCAAGCTATGCTTTGGCTTAAATTCCAAGTTCAAATGAATCAAATAAGCTTTTAAGTATTTTTCCACAGCTTGCTGGCAATGAAAACAAATGGTATCATAGTATTCAGACTTGTGCTGAAAAGTTAGCTCAGCGGTACCTAAATCATGCTCAGCTTTTTCAAGCCATGATTGAATTTCATTTTCGTTCATAGACCACTCTGCCAGTGTTTAAAACTTCGTGAACGAACGAATACTTTCTATCTTTTTGTTCTTCAATTTCTTTTGGGGTATATACAAGTAAGTCTATTGGAATCATAGAACCAAAAAGTAAACGTCTGACTTCTAAACCTCGCTTATACCTTGGCAGTACTGAATCTTTAATGATAAACAAATCTAAATCGCTCGTTACCTCAGGATTTCCTTTTGCATAAGAACCAAATAAAATAATTTTCTCAGGGAAGTAATTATTGGAAATTTTATTTATAACTTCCTGTATTTTTTTTTCTGTAATCAATTCCATAAGGGTATAATCTAAACTATGATACCTATTTAGTTATTGCAAGACAATTTTGTGGTAAATATATCTAAATAAATAAGCAAGAAATCAAATCTCTTTTAAAATTTCGTCTCGTTTCTTTTTGTATTCTTCTTCAGAGACTAAGCCTTTAGCCTTAAGAGCATCCAACTTTTTCAGTCTAGTTTCAATTTCATTTGAAACAGAGGATGATTGTGCTTGTGGATTATTTTGATTATCCTCTTTAATCTTAGGTCTTGGTTTATCCAAATATTCTTTCAAGTATTGATAAGCATCCTGTGCTTCTTGGAATTTTTTCTTGGCTAATTCGTATACGGCTGGTTCGGAATTGTGAAATTTATCAGGATGATGCAAGATTGCAATTTTACGCCATGCCTTCTCTAAATCTTCTTTTGTATAATCAGCGGATACACCGAGAAAAACTATGCTGTCCTTAAATCGGAGCGACTCATCTGGCTTAGCCGCTTGGTTTTTTCTATGCTGGTAATGATAATTCGCAGTTCTAATGATGATTTCAAGATGCTCATTTGAAAGAGAAAAGTAGCCACAAAGTCTAGAAAATAATCTTTCCTCCGCGGGATGAATTCCGCCGTCAGCGATGGCAACTTCATACATAATAGTAAAAAGTAAAATAGCCAAATCTGCCTGTGTACTTTCCTCAATATTTTCTATAATGCTGATATGATATTTGATGATTTCAAGGAGTGAATCATAGATTCCATTTACTCCAATTTGCGACAAATGCGTCTTAGTCATGAAAACTACTTTCGCAATTTTTCCTTGGTCTACTCTTTCTCCAAATTCATTCGTGATACTAAACCGAATTGCAGAAATTTCTTCCTCTGAAATCACTCCATCTATTTTTGCAATATGAATACTCGCAGATGCAAGGATAGAGGCTAACATCTCTAATCCGTTATAATTTCGACTTATAAATTCTCCTCTGAGTTGGTAAACGAAATTGAGTCCGTCGTTACTTGCATTGTTCGATGGCTTTGGTTGATTGGTGTTATCCGGAGATGGTGTGTAACTTGAGCTAGAAGAATTATTTTGAAGAAATAATTTTGCTACGAATGGCAGCCCATACGTTACCACTACATAAAAGACAGCAACCCCTGTCAAAAAGCCACCTTGGTTAAATAAAATAA
>JANMOF010000574.1:0-1576 GCA_031368925.1 Leptospiraceae bacterium | reverse complement strand
ATACAAAGGAACGGTTGCGTTATCATCTACGGCACGCTGGAAGTCGTAAGTAGAAACATATTCTCCAAATACTTTTCGAGTAGGCTCATCGTCTTTGACTAGTGGAGTTCCTGTGAATCCTAGAAAAGAAGCTTTGGGTAGCGCATTACGTAGATTTAACGCTAGTCGTCCGTATTGGGTTCGATGAGCTTCATCTGTTATTACAATAATATCCTCTCGGGTATTATAAGCATTTGCCGGAACCTTGCGTATGCCAGAATACTCCTAATTTGCCTTGTTTTTCTTTTCGTTGTAAAACGGAGGCTAATCCTAAGTTTACTCCTAGATATTGATGATTCTTTGCTAGGATTTTTACAATCTTGCCTCCACTCTCGTCAAATAGAATAAAGTTTTCGAGAATATCTAAGAGGTTTTCTTTTTTAAAAATTCCCTTTAGTAGAGTCTCCATATCGACTCGTCCGACATCTTCCTCGGCTAGTCGTTTCCATTCGTGAAAATGTTCAAACTTACTTGTAAGGGAGCCTATCTTAGCATCAATTCCATTAGAGAGAACGATAATTGCATTATGATGAAAAAGTTGTGGGACAGAGGTTTTGTAATCTTTAAGATTATCCTCAAATGCAGAACGAATATTTCTATGAATATTATAAAGATTACGGGGATACCATTGATAAACCCCATTATATCTGCCCTTCTTCGATACAAATATCCCTTGACCCAAAATTCTCGAACTGCGAGAAAATGATTATTCTCCGCATGATCAAAATATATGACTTGTAAATTTCTTTGAGTAAATTTTCCATTTACTTGAAACTCAACGGGAACTCCATTTAGGAGATACTTGTAATTATCTCGATTGATTTGCTCTAAAGATTTTCCGACTCCTGAATCAGAAAGTTTTTTTATCGCACCTTGGTAGGCTTCTTCGGGCAAATCAGGATTTAACTTTTTAAGTGCGGGTAATAGATACTTCTTTAAAAGAACTTCGCGATCGTCTTTTCGTCCGAAGGTTCCATTTTCTCCAAAGGTTTCGGTGTTATGCGCGAAATGAATTTCCCAGCCTAGACTATCTCGGAGATACTCGGCAGTAGTCTTTTGGACTAACTCATCTTCGTTGAATTCATTCATGGCTTTATACTAAAAAAGATTTCTGTAGGAAGCAAGTCTTTTTCCGGGCTTTTTAGTTCTTCTTCCTCGCTAGCGCTATCCCGTCTTTTTATATATTGTTTTACTTTATCGGAGTATCCCATCTCCCTTTGCTTTTTAGGAGTCGCCCTCACCCGATTCTTTACTTCTTGTTACACTTGTTCGAATAAGCCCTCTCCCTTCGCACACTGTGAAGCTGCTGGGCGAGGGGCAATGCTGTCAAGTTAAGGGAAATGAAGAAGAGGTTAACCACGAAGAGCACAGAGAACACGAAGAAAAGAAAGAGATTCTTTGGACTACTGCATAAAAAGTGGACATTGAATTTAGGCTGCCTTTTCATATTGTATTCTAAAATTGACTGGGCTTGTAAAGCCTAAAGTCGAGTGAAATCTTTTTCTATTGTAAAAAATTTCAATGTATCGAAACAAAT
>JANMOF010000573.1:0-16377 GCA_031368925.1 Leptospiraceae bacterium | reverse complement strand
ATTTGTTTCGATACATTGAAATTTTTTACAATAGAAAAAGATTTCACTCGACTTTAGGCTTTACAAGCCCAGTCAATTTTAGAATACAATATGAAAAGGCAGCCTAAATTCAATGTCCACTTTTTATGCAGTAGTCCAAAGCCTCCTTGTTAAACTGTTACACTTCCAACATACTGAGAGGTGCTAGAAATATCACCATTGCCTGTGAAGATATAGACAAAGACTTGCTGTGTTGCCCAGGTTGCCGGAACGGATAATGCTGCTGTGCCCACAGACCGAATGGAGCTTGTGTTCACAACGGTCTGTTTTAAAACAGGGTTGTAAGCAACAAGAGTCACTGTGTCCGTTCCAAGCCCGTAGTTTGCATAGTTCCAATTGACTGTAATGTTTTGTCCTGCATTGGAAAGCGCCAAGGCATTTAATCCTTCTAGCTTTCCACGGCTAAGCACAATAGCGGCGTTATCCACAACCAAAGCACCCGCAGTGCCTGAAATGGTTGGATAGTTAAGCTTTCTAAATACATTGTACTTAGTAATGCCCTCTGCCTTTCCATCCAAACCGAGCGGGATCACTTGCGTAAACGCATTTGATAGTCCGGTCATTGCCTTGAATTTTTCACGCACAAAAAGCTGTGCAACTGCGTAATTTAAGGGTAGGTAAAAAAGTGTATGTCACCCTCGAAATTTTCTATCGAGGGTCTCTATGTCTAGAGATCCCCGATAAAAAAACTCGGGGATGACGCGCTGAGGCTAACGCATTGTATGCATTTCGTTTAAGAAGACCTTTACTCTTATGCAATGACAATGGGGCATCAAACTCGGTTACAATACAATCTAAACTCCTGAGCCTGGCGCTATTTACACCGAGTTTAATGCGGGTTATGCACCGGAGAGGAGTTATAGGCTTCTTATAGAAAGGTGAAACAAATCCCCTGATTGGATAGTTGTTGTTTGACTCTATTTGAGTATTCCCCTTTTCAAAAGGGGATGGCTTTATCGGAGTAATGTCATTCCCGCGAAGGCGGGAATCCAGAACAAGAAAAGATTTTGCTTGGTAAGTATTCCTTTATACAAAGTCTGGATTCCCGCCTGTGCAGGAATGACAGGGGTAATAATGATTATCCGTTTACATGAAACGTAAACTTAGTTAAATTATGTAACACACAACAAAGAATAGTGTGCGTTCCTTTGAGTGAAAGAAAATACTTATTATCCTCTACTTTCTTTCCATAGACAAGATTAAGACCTGCTCTACATTCTTGCATCATAGCTCCGAAATCGGATGACGGTATATAGTGATGATTCGCTACTTGTAAAACTTTTGTAAGTTCAAGTAGTTCTATGAAACAAGTCTTAGAGGTAGTGTCCCCTACATAATTGTCATGAAGTAAAACACGAAGCTCTGAGGTTTCGACTTTGAATAGAATATTTTTATCCAAGTCAAAATGATGAAGTGTAAATTCGAGGACTTGGTTTTCATACTTGTATGAGAGTAAAGTAGAATCACCACTGGAGGCGATGATTTGATTTAGAGTTAGTTCTGTTGTATTCATAAGTTAAAGTGTCGAGCGAATTCTGCCCATTGTCCCCTGTTTACAATTTTGTCTTTTAAAAATAAATGTCCATTACAATTTCCAATCGAATAGTAACTCATTAAAGATTACCACCGATGCACACGGATGAACACCGATAAAAGATTGAGGATTATAATTCGATTGGCTAACATGACTTAGCTATTAAAGTGTCATTCCCATGCGAAGGCGATGGTCGCGAATACTTGGAGCGAAGGGTGGATTTCTGTCGGGAATCTCTACATGTTGAGACCCCCGATAGGAGATTTCGGGGGTGACAATCATTAAACTCTAAATATTTTCCGTGTCATGCCCCAGATGATCCCGCGCCCAGTTCAATGCTTTGTTTTTATCTTTAAATAGGTAATCCGTTTTTTCACAGTGCTTTCGTCTGGATGATTGCGAAATAATACGACCACCAGAGAAGACTGTTTTGAAATCCAAGTTCTCGCAGTTGTCCAGGAATATGTTCCTTATTGTCTGTAAGAGTCTACAGTAAGTTATCCGCTCTTCCTTGGTTAGCGCAATTCCAGAATCTATTTTGTGCTCTAGATTGAGTAGAGTCAATATTTCATTATTTGGTTGTCGTGTTCCTGAAAAAAATATGATTGATTAAAAAAGTTAGAAAGCGAAGCTTACTTAGAGGTAGATATGTCTAAAGAATCCGAAGAAAGTAACAGTAAGTTTTCCATAACGCTTAAACCGGAATAAAATAAAGCCCTTGAAGAAGAAATCAAAAGAAAAGATCGGAAAAAGAACTTTATCGTAAACCTCGCCTTGAAGCTTTTCCTTGAGAAGACAGAGAAAGAACGAGATAAATTGTATCCATAGTTCCATAGATGGGTTATGAAAAAAAAATCATGTGCAAAGAGAATTTTTGTCATTCACACAACAGCGTATTTGATTAATTATGGAATCATTATAGTCTATCCAATTTTACCTATTTTTTTCTATGAAATAGAAAACTTTTCTTGTAAGAAAAATCCTAAAATAATATTGTAACCTAAATTTCTTTGTCGATTGGATGACAAAAATATTATTTGGAGACTAATCTGTTACAATCTAAGTTAAATTTTTCCAAAGTCAGTGTGGTTTTAGAGGCTCTAGAGGATTGTATTTTACCTCGATTCGCCGGCTCTTACTTACGTGGCACATTTGGACATTCCCTAAAAGGCGCATTTTGCGTGATGAGCCATCGCAACTGCTCGAAGTGTATGGTCAGTGATTCATGTGGATATTTCCAAGTATTCGAAAGCCAGGATGAGACCAAAAAACAAGACGGATTTTTCTTTAAACCACATCCTTATATCATAAGTCCTTCTTTTAAAAATGAATTTAAAAAAGGCGAACTTCTTGAATTTTCTATTACTATCTTCGGAGAGTATATTCGCCATTTGCCGTATTTCGTATATTCCTTTGACCTAATGGGTAAACTAGGCTTCGGTGAGAAGAGGCATAAATTTCAACTCCTAGAAGTAAAAGACTTTTATTCTGGCAAATCGGTATTTGACGGAGAGCGGCTTACTTCTAATCATATCACACAAACTACAATTCAAGACTATGCAAGGTTAGTTTGCCCTTTGAAGGAAGAGGAAATTTTGCATTACACTCTTCAATTTGAAACTCCCGCGCGGTTTGTAGAAAATAAAAAAGACGTTATGCGACTTACTCCAGATATTTTATTAGATAGCATGATTCGCCGTTATAAAACTTTGCATCAATTTTATGGGGAGTTTGTGGAGTCCGATTTAGAGTTGGGTAATTTACAATTAGCCCCTAGCAACCAACGCTACGAGTCCTGGAAACGTTATTCGAATAGGCAAGGTCGCACGCTTGAGCAAGGTGGGATTAGTGGGAGTTATGCGCTGTCGCTTACGGAGAGGAAACTTGCGTTATTCCTCTATTGTATGGAAGTATTGCATATTGGTAAGAGCACTACTTTTGGTTTGGGTAAGGTGCGGTTGGAGAAGTTGGATATGCCTAAAGCGGCTAATGGAGAGTAGGAAATGGAAACGATAAAATTTGAATGTGAAGTAATAACACCTATGTTTTTAGGTGGGGCGGATGGGAAAAGTGCTGAGCTTAGAGCGCCTAGTATTAAAGGGGCACTTCGTTTCTGGTGGAGAGCGATGAATGGTCATTTGCCGCTTAAAGATTTACATGAAAGAGAAGCAGAGATATTTGGAGGCGGGGGTGATAAGGGGAAAAGAAGTCAGGTTATTGTGATGGTGAGTGGAGATGAATTTACGTCAGCATTAAGCAAATTAGTTCCCCATAGAGATACGAGAGGTTATGCGATTCCGATAGGATATAAATTTAATGTTGAATTAGCTTTGCTTCATCCGATTTTTTCTAAAGAAAATGAATTACTGATGAATTTAGATATTTTGAAAAATCTTTTTAAATCTGTTTCTTTTATAGGTGGATTAGGGAAAAGAAGTAGAAGAGGAATGGGAGCGTTTCGAATTGTAAAAATCAAAGAAAAGGGACAAGAAACCTTGTTCAAGTTAGAAAGCTTAGTTGAAATTCAGCAAGCATTAAACTCTATTAATAAAAATACTTTTTCAATCCAATCAGAAAGAATCCTTACAAGGTTCAATAATAAAAATCAATTTCCATTTATCAAATCAGTAAGAGTCGGAATTGCAGACAGTAATCTGCTCTTAAAAATCAGCAAGGCAACTCATGATTTACACGAGCAATATGGAAGAGAATATGACAATGCTATGGGTAAAGCTAGAGGCGGGAGGTTATCTTCTCCGGTATATGTTAGTTTGGTATATATGAATAATACAATCAAACCGATTATTTCAGTATTGAATACAGTGCATGAACATAACACGTTTGTGCAATACCCTATTCAAGAGGAATTTATAGGAAGACTACTATGAGCAAAATTTACAAACATAATTTAATTCTTGATTCAATAGAATTAAATAACTTTAGAAGATTTAAAAATATCAATCTTGATTTTGATGAGAAATTAACAGTCTTGATCGGAGAAAATGGTTCTGGGAAAACTACAATCTTAGAAGCAATAGGATGTATATTGCAGAAATTTATTTCATCCTTTTATAAATTAAAAGATGAATTTGAAATAGATTTTTCTGATATAAAAATAGGCAGTAATCGATTAGGGATTGGTTTGTCAATTAGTGCAAATTATACCTCATATAATTACGCCCTTCTTGAAGAAGAAAAAGCTAATGATAATACCGTAGATGAGAATGATGATAAATATTATTCAGAAATTTCCTCGCAAAAAAAATTAATCAGTGAATTTGATAAAGATAGTATTAAAATATCATTGGCTGAGGAAGATTCACTAGATTCAAATGTATTAAGTGAATTTGGAGAATCTATAAAGAATTTATTAGTAAGCAAAAAGAATTTTAGTTTACCAGTATTTATAATATTTAGAAGTGAGAGTGAAGTTAATTCAAGAATCAGACCTTCAAATGAGATCAATGAAATTAAGCCATCAGATATTTTAAAAGTATATGATAGATTTATCAATCCGGAAATAAATTCTTTTATTGCCATTAATGAATGGTTTCGATGGCAGGAGGGATTAAAAAACCAAAGACAAAGAGAAAATAAACCGTATGAGGATAAAGCACTCAAAGATGTAAAAAGAGCTATCTATAAATTTCTTCATAATAATATAGAGGCAGAAGAATCGGAATTAGACAATTCAGTTTATGTTGATTGGGAAAAATCAAGTCAAGGAAATTTAAAAGTTAAGAAAGATGGAAATCATTTATACTTTTATCAGTTGTCATCTGGCGAAAGAAAAATCGCCACTTTAATTTTTGAAATCGCGAGAAGATTATCAATGGCGAATTCTCAAATTTCTGACCCCCTAACAAATGGAAATGGTATCGTTATGATTGACGAAATCGATTTACATTTACACCCGAAATGGCAAAGACTCATTATCCCCAAGTTAAGAGAGATTTTTCCCAACGTTCAGTTTGTGGTTACTACGCATAGTCCGCTTATTCTAGGAGAGGTATCAAAAGAACAAATAAGAATACTTCATAATGGAAAAATATACAATTTAAAATCCCAAACTTACGGACGGGATATTTCAGAGATTATTGAAAATATAATGGGTGTGCCTTTAAGAAATGAAAAAATTCAAAAAAAAATAGATCAGTATTTTGAATTAATCGCAAAGAAACAACTAGATGCGGCTGAGCTGTTAAGAAATGATTTAGAAAAAATCATCGGAAATGATGATCCTGTTTTTGTTCGAGCAGACGGAATTATAAAGCGGATAAAGGTGATAGGAAAATGAAAGGAATTAATAAAAACTCTGAACCTGAAAATTTTATAAAATGGAAACAGGATTATATTAAGTTGTACCCTAGTTCCGACTATTCGTGGAGTAATTTAAAAGATTTCGATGATACTGATCCAAGAAAGGAAGAAATTTTACAAGAATATGGATATGTCTTTGAAAAGAAAACTCTCAGAACATCATTGGTTGCAGAACAAGGTTATATCTGTTGCTATTGTTGTAGAAGGATTGAAGATGATAACTCTACAATTATTGAACATTTTAAACCAAAGGATAAGAAACAGTATCCGCATTTGATCTTTGATTATCATAATCTATTTGCTAGTTGTGAAGGTGTTACTTTTGAGGAGGTTGATTTAGAGCAAAAAGCGTATCATCACTGTGATGACTTTAAGGCAAATAATTACGAGAATAAAAACCAAGGTCTAAGATTAATTTCCCCAATTGCTAAAAATGAAAAAGGATTTATTTGTGAGCAAGAATTTTCATATGATTCGAATGGAAAGATTAATGCTCCCAATCCAGTATCTAATGCAGAGTTTACAATAAAAAATCTTAATTTAAATAACTCATACTTAACAACCAGAAGAAGAGAAGCAATCGAATTCTTATTTGACAAAGGTGACATGATTGATTTAAGCCAAGAAGAAACTGAAAAAATATTTAAAGAATGGTCTGAATTAAAATATAATGAAGTAGAGAAACGAAATGAATTCTCTCCTTTTTGTAATATCGTTTTATTTTTTCTACAGGATTATTATGGAGTAGCTGCATGAGTAACTACTTATTCCTATTTACTATCGGTCCCGTTCAATCGTTCATCGCTCAAGCGCGTAAGACACAAGATTTATATGCTGGAAGTAAGTTGCTGAGTGATTTGATTGGAGAGGCTATTAAACATTTGCCGGATGGGAGTGATGTTATATTTCCAGATAAAGCATCTATTAATAATCCAAATCGCTTTATCGCTAAAATAAGTTCAGACGATATTAAGTCAGTGAGAGATGAACTGCCAAAGAAAATTCAGAATACGTTTAAAGATATCGCAAAAGGCTCATATAGTAAAGTTTTTGGAAACACCGAAATATCGCCTAAATATGAAAAGCAAATAGATACTTTTTTACAAATTTATTGGACAGCAAAGACTTTGGATAACTACCAAAATGATTATTTGGAATTAGAAAGACATCTTGGATCAGTAAAGAATTTTCGAGCATTCAAGCAACTTGATGAAGAGGCAGGTAGAAAATGTTCTTTATGCGGTGAAAGAAGTGTGCAAGTTTTTAAAAAAAATTCTGATTCAGAATCACAGGGTAAATATCCGAAAGAAGCTAAAGAGATTCAGAATTTTTCCTATTTATTTAATCCGGGTGAAGGGCTTTGTGCAGTTTGCTTCACAAAAAGATTTTATCAATATAAGAAGAATACCTTTGATTCTACTGCAGATGTAGCAGTTGCTAATATTATCAGTCATTTACAGAAAGATCCCAAAGGCAGTTTGGTGCTCAATAACTATAAGAGTTTTTTTGACGAAAGACTGTTTGATGGACAGTTGTTTTTTGAAGAAAACTTAACTCAAAAGTGTTTTGAAAAACATGAATTGGGTTTACCTGCTCTTAGCTACTTAAAAAATAAAAGCATTCAGGTATCTTACGAAGAAATTAAAAAATTTATAAGTAAAAAAGTGATATTCTCTCCCTATTATGCAGTGCTTGCCTTTGATGGGGATAATATGGGTAAACATCTTTCTGGTGATTTTTTGAGGGATAAGAGTAAGCTAGAAGAGTATCATAATCTTTTATCAAATGTACTAGGAAATTTCTCTCTTGAGGTTAAAAAATATATAGACTCAAATAATGCAATTGGACAAGCGATATATGCGGGAGGGGATGATTTTTTAGGGCTTTTCAATTTACCAAACTTACTTGATACCATCGAAAAAATACAAGAGCTATTTTCAAAACATGTAAATGAATCCATAAAAATACAACAGGGAGACACCCTGAAAGAAGAATTAACTTTTTCAGCAGGAATTGCCATTGCCCATTATAAAACTCCTCTGTCTGAGACATTGAATTGGGCTCGCAAGATGGAAAAAGAAGCAAAGAAAGTAGAGGGTAAGAATGCTTTTGCGATTGCTGCCTTAAAGCATTCCGGTGAAATTAATTCTTTTAAAATGAGATGGAGAAAGGGTGAATTTGATACAATTCAATTTTTGAAAACATTTTTGAATCTACTAAAGAAAGAAGTTTTCTCAACTACTTTTATAAAAAAATTATACAATGAATTTTCTCGTTTGATTGATAAGAAGGATTCAAGTAAGCCGGATGAAAAAATTGTCATCGCTGAAATCAAAAGATTATTAGATCGCTCTTTTATACCCACAGAAGAGAATAATCAGAAATATCCTAAAGACAAGGATGGAAACCGGACGGTAATATCTGAAACTACTGATGGTTTAATTACTTTATATAGAAACAAAGTATCAATTGAAAATTATTTTTCTTTATTGAATATCGTTGATTTTATTCATAGGAAGGTCTATTAGATGCCAATCATACAAATTGATGCTTTCGATACTTTATTCTTTAGAGATGGTAAACCTTTTTCTATGGGAGATGATACTTGGGCTAATGGTATTTTTCCGCCAAATCCATCTGTCTTCTATGGAGCAGTCAGAACTTTGTATTTTTCTGAACATATAGAAGATTTTTCTAATGCAAATTCAGATAATGACCCAACGCAAAGTTTGCAGATAAAAGGAATCTATTATTCAATAGATGATAAACCTTATTTTATTCTTCCGGCTGACTTAGTGAAAGAAAAAGAAGACAATAAATCTATTCTATTAGAGGAAGTTGATAAGAATGATTTTATTGATAGTTCTATTTTTTCAAAATCCTTACAACCAACTAGCTTGAAACAGATTGAAGCAATCGATGCTGGTATTATGAATATGACTGGGATGAATGATTATTTACAAAAAGCTAAGTCCTCATCTTACTCAGAGTTACAAGATTATATAAGCATTGAATCTAAAATTGGTATTGCAAGGAATCACATTTCTAAAACTTCCGAGGATGGAAAATTATATAGAGTAAATTTAACAAGACTAGAAGCTACAGATAAACCAAAATTAAAATTCTTTGTTGAGTATGGCGGATTGGATTTAAAATCAGAAGGATTTTTGAAATTAGGTGGGGAAGGAAAAATGGCTTCTTACAAACGAATGGATAATATGGAGTTTCCCTTAAAAGCTGCGAATAGCAAATCCGAAATTTTTAAACTATACTTCCTGAGTCCTACTTTTTTTGAAAAAGGAAGTTTACCAAAGTGGATCAATTCTAATACATTAGAAGGAATGTTTCAGAATTTACATTTGAAATTAGAAAATGCAGTTGTTGGAAATTTTCTTTCCATTGGTGGTTTTGATATGAAAGAGAAAAAAGCAAAACCAATGAGAAGAGCAGTGCCACCTGGAAGTATTTATTATTTCAGGCTTTTATCTGGGACAATGGAAGATGTGATTCAGACATTTCATTATAAATCTATATCTGAATTTGAAACTTCTAAAGAAGGTTATGGGATTGTCTTGGTAGGAGTAAGGTCATGAAAAAAATTATTACTACTGTTGGAACTTCTCTTTTTACAAATGCTATAAATAGTAATGTGCATATTGATGAGAATTATAATGAAATCAAAGATCGGGGAATTGATGAATGGGACTATTATCAAAATAACCGTCTTAAAGAACTGAAAGAGGATGTAATTAAAAGTGATTTTTTTAAAAACCAAAAAGCATCAGCCGAAATCCAAAGCATCCTAAAAATTGTAGAAGAAATTAAAGAGAATGTGACTGTATATTTAATAGCAACAGCTACTATTTCTTCCAGATTGGCAGCAGAAATTATTAAAGAATTTAATTTTTTAGAACACCAATCTAATTATACAATTGAAGTTTCGTTTAATCCAAAGACCGATGTAATATTGGGGTTACAGGTAAAAGATAGAAAAAAGTTTGAGAGAGAAGGATTGGTAAATTTACTCAATAGAATTTTTTTTATATCAGAAGGATATTGGGAAAATATTCGATTCAATATAACTGGGGGCTACAAAGCTCTGATTCCCTATATGACAATTTTAAGTCAGATTAATCAAGTATCTAGTTATTATATTTTTGAAGATTCTGCTGATACGGATTTTTCCCTGGAACTAATGGAGATCCCACAATTACCGTTAAAATTAGATGAGGCTATCTTTGAAAAGTATTTTGAAGAATTTTATATATTAGATAAATCTAATATTGTAGATTTTGCTAGTTTGAAATATGAATTTATAAGGGATGCAAATAGTTGCCTAGAAGTCGTAGACCAAAAACTAGTAAGTCTAAATTCTCTTGGAATAATGCTTTTTGAAAAATACAAAGCTGAAATTTTTTTGTTTTATACACCAGATGAGGTTTGGGAGGAAATCCAAAGACAAAAAGATATTCTGCGGATTATTAGAAGTAAATTCTACGATAAACAAGAAAGAGTTCATAAAAATAAAACAGAGCAATCTCATAAAACGATGTTCAAAGATGGCAATAATTCCAATAGAATTTATTATTTTGAAATGAATGAAAAGATTTACATTTATAAAACTTTTGAAGATCATTCTTTGCATGAACGGTTTATAAAAATCCAATTTGATGAAGATTATAAAAATAATATAATTCAAAACTCAAAGCTAAGAAAGATTAGGAAGGAAAGTTAAAGTGAAGACAATAATCACAACTGTTGGAACTTCTATATTTAAGAATGCCATAAAGAGTAATCTCCATATCAAGGGTTACTACGGAGACATTGAAAACTTGCATTATTCAGAGTGGAATTCGCAAGAGGTCAGGAGAGAGGATATTAAGAAAACTATTCTGGATTCTGATTTTTTACAGAATACCAACTCCTCTGCCGAGATCCAAACCATCTATAAAATCATAGAGGATTCTAAAAAATTAGAAAATAAAGATTGCAAGATAATCTTACTCACAACCGATACAATTCTTTCTAACCTAGCAGCAGAAATTATTCAAACATATTTAGAAAAAGAAAAATTTCCGAAACCAGAAATTAGAAAAATTGATAATTTACTTGTATCATTTGAACATCTTACCTCAGAGGAGAAGAAAGACGAAAAAGAAAAAATCAATTCTGGCTTTAATAATTTAATCAAAGTTTTAGATGAAATCATAAAAAAAGAAAAACCAGAAAATTGTATTCTAAATATTTCCGGAGGCTACAAGGCATTAATCCCTTATACTACAATCATTGGACAGTTATATAAAGTTCCTCTAATGTATATGTATGAGGATAGTGATACGTTAGTTGTTATTGATCCGATGCCGATTAATTTTGATATGGGTATTGCTGAATTGTATATGCCATATTTGGAAGATAGATATTTAAATAATCCTGATACAATTCCTTTAGTTGCAAAGAAGAAATTAGAAAGCTGGAAGTTGATTCATAAAAATGAGGAAGGAATTATAAAAAAGGATATTATCGGTGAATTATTATTTGCTTTTTTTGATCGAAATGCATCTCTCTCTAAAAAATCTTTAGGCATCTTTATGGAATATAAACTGTATGAGTATTTTATAAATAAGCAATATCAATCTTTAGATGGAAAAAAATTTCCCATTATAAAAAAAGGGGAAAAGATAAAATCTAAAGAACATCCAAATGCAGAGGAGATAGATCTTCTTTTGCGCGAGAATAGTGACACAAGTAATTCTAAGACTGTCTTTATTGAAATAAAATCTTTATCTGAAAGTTTTAAGAAAGATAAAATCATAAATAGAATGAAAGAAAGAGCTTCGATTGCGAAAGAGAAGAATTGGAATTTGCAGGAATATGCTTTAGCTGTATATTTTCCTATCTTCGAGAATATTCATGATAAAGTAAATCTTTATAAGGAATATAGAAGAGAAGCTGAAAAGATTGGAATACAATTTAGAGTTTTTTTTTACAACAGTGTTCCTGTATCAAATGAACAAGTTCATTATCAAAAATTTTTACAAAATCCATTAGAGGAACTTCATGAATTAACCTTGTTTGATGAAGTTATGGATTCTTTAAAACCTATTACAGATAAAGCAGTTGAAATAATCATTCGATCTGGAAATCCACAGAAAGTATATTTGTTTGGCTCTGGTGCCCGTCGTCAAATGCAGGAAGATAGTGACTTGGATTTTTGTATTATAGAAGATTCTAATGGAGCAAGTAAGACAGACACAAAGAAATATTATATAGCTTTATCAGATTTTAAATATTCTAAGGATATTATTGTTCGCTCACCTGCCGAGTTTGAAGAAAATAAATTACAAAAGAATACAGTAGAGTATGAAATATTTCATGAAGGAATAGTCTTATATGAAAAATAACCAACAAGAGGCATTGGGGATGTTATCCATTGGTGATGAAGATTTAGATTCCGCTAAAATACTTATCGACAATAATGGAAGTTTTAGAGCAATAGGTTTTCACTGCCAACAAGCAGCGGAGAAATACCTTAAAGCATTTCTTATTCTAAATGAAATCAAATTTCCATTTAGTCATGACCTTTCAAAACTATATAACTTATGTGTACAAATTGATTCATCGCTTGGTATCGATATCAATTATTTAGAAGATTTAACAAAATTTGCCGTAGAAATTAGATACAGTAAAAATCCTCAAATAGACGAAGAGGCTTTATATTCAGGCTACAATTATTTACAAACAATACGAAATACTATCCTATCAAAAATAACCGAGGAATAAAATGTTTAAAATAGCAAGACCATTGTTTTTAATTTGCGAAACTCCGCTTCATGCAGGAAGTGGAGATGCGTTAGGCGTTGTAGATTTGCCAATTCAGAGAGAGCGTCATACTGGATTTCCAAAGATTGAGGCTTCTAGTTTGAAGGGAGCATTGCGAGAGTCGTTTGAAGAGAACGATAAGGAAATAGAAATAAATAATCAGAAAATAAAAGTGAATGAACTTGATCCGAAAGGTAAATTTCCTATTCATGTTTCAAACCTTTTTGGTCCCGAAGAGGAGGAAGCAAGAGAAAATCCTCATTCTGGAGCAATAGGATTTACGGACGGCAGATTGTTATTATTTCCTGTGAAGTCTGCGAAGGGCATATTTGCTTATACTACTTGTCCGCAAGTATTAGAGAAGTTCCTAAAAGAAATGGAATTAGCACAAGTTAAGGATATACCTAAACTTCCAGGACAAAATACAGTTCCAGAGAAAACAGGACTTTTGGCAAGCGGAAATAATGTTATATTAGAAGAATATACTTTTCCAGTTACACCAGAAAAGATTTGCACAGATTTCGCAATATGGCTTGCAAAAAAACTATTTAGCAACTCGCCTGAATTGAGTTACTGGCAAAAGAAACTGTCAACGGATCTAATTGTTTTATCAGATGATGATTTCAAAGATATGGTAAATCTTTTTACTGAAGTAATTACCAGAACTCAAATTAATAATGAGACAGGAACTGTAAAGGATGGAGCTTTATTCACAGAAGAATTTTTACCACAAGAAAGTATTTTGTATTCTTTGGTAATGGCTTCTCCTGAATTTAAAAAAGATGGTAAGCCTGCAGAAGATGTTATGGGATTTTTTGAAAAAGGTCTTAGTCCTGTTTTTCAACTCGGCGGCAACGCAACGTTAGGCAAAGGTTTACTAAGGAAGGTATTTTAATATGTCAGTGGTCGTTAATAAAGAGCAGGAAAGGGCAAAATATGCCTACGATTTTGCAAAGATTGGAAGCGAATTACCAAAGGAAAAGGCAAAGGAATATAAATCTAACGTAAAAAAGCTGCCTATGTTAATTAAAACCAATGGTCTTGGAGCAGCACTAGCATTTTTCTTTTCAAAAGGCAAGGATAATGAGAAGTCACCACATATACTAATTTTGAGTCAGATTCATGATTGGTTAAAAAAAAATAATTCAGAAACATTCACAAATAGTAGTGTTTTACTAAAGACTATCGTCGAATTAGATTCTGCAAACTATAGATCAATAACACATGAAGTCATGTCCTTTTTAAATTGGCTCAAACGATTTGCAGATGGGCTGATAGAGGAAAAATAAATGAATAAACTCTCTACAATCCAATTTTCCGAGCCTGTTAATAAAATGATTCAAGAAGTAAAAGATGCTTTGGATAATTTATTTCAACAAAGGCTAAGTGATGTTATTCTCTTCGGTTCTTATGCACGTGGGACTTTCACAGAAGAATCGGATATTGATCTATTGACTGTATTAGAAAAAATTGAAGATAGAAAATCTGATAAGATGAAATATCTTTCCGTCATGTATGAACTAAGTTTAAAATATGATAAGGTTTTTAGTATAGTTTTATTTTCCAAAGAAGAATTTCAAAATAAAAAGATTCCACTTCTTATGAATATAAGACAAGAGGGTATTCTTTTATGAATATAAGTGGTGAAGTAAAAAAACTTGACCCAAATGGTAAATATGGGTATTTAAAAACGTCGAATACAATCGATATAAAATTTACTTCTGAGCATACTCAAATCGAAGGAATGTCTTTCAATCAAATTTCCCTTGGAGATCGATTTGAAATTGAATATGAAAAAAACGCAAAAGGAAATTTAGAAGCTACGAAAATATTATTTAAAGGAAAATCGCAAGTCTCTAATTTGCGAAACAATCCAAGGCAGGATGAGCCATCTCCCTCAAAGGATAATAATCACAACAAAGATAAATATGGGTACTATGTGCCAAGCGATACAAAGAAATTAATTAATCAAAATGAAGTAGAAAATTATTTACTAAAGTTACAAAAGTTTGCTACATCAGAAAAACCGAATGCAGATAAAGAGAAATTTACTTTTTATAAAAACGAAAAAGAAAATATAAAAGAAGTAACTCCAAACTATACTCAAGCCATTTTCAAATCCATCACCGCCCGCCACCACTCTAACGCAAAATCCTTATTAGGCGAAGAAAATATTAAAGACGTGAATCTAAAAACTGATTGGCGAATGGCTCTTGGACTCGGCAATGAATCAGTTTATGAAACATCAATCACTCTTCACCATATCTATGGGATTCCTTATATACCTGCAAGCGCTATTAAGGGAGTCGTGAGAAGCTGGATAATAACGAATTGCTTCGCTGATACAAATAATGAAAAAGATTTTCCTCTTGTGAATGCAGAATTCAGAGCTTTAACAAATAGCAAAATATTTTGTCATATCTTTGGTTGTCCAAAGGATATACAAAAAATCAAATTCGATAATGGGAAACCTGTTTTCAAAAAAGACAAAAATGGGAACCTAACAAAAGAATACGAAAAAGAAAAATCCATTTCCGTAGCATTAAAAGATCAAAACGGGAAAGGACAAGAGCACCAAGGTAAAATTATTTTCTTTGATGCATTCCCTACTGATTTAAAAAACGAAAGTATTAAAGTTGATATTATGAATCCACATTATTCAAAGTATTATAATGATTCGAATTATAAAGAATATCCTACCGATACGGATAATCCTAATCCAATACATTTTCTCACAGTAGAAAATACATCCTTTCAATATATAGTTGGAATAAAAAACAATTCCGCGAAAGTATTAGACTATCCAGGCTATGAAAAATTGAAGCCAGCCGATTACGAATCAGAAAAGTTTAAAACCTTGTCCCTCCTCGACTTAGCAAACCTTTGGCTCAAACTCGCTCTCACAGAGCACGGCATTGGCGCCAAGACTGCTGTGGGTTATGGGTATATGAAATAAACCGATAAATCTTATGGAAAAAGAATTAATCATTAAACAAGAGATAGAATTTATCCTACCTCATATTTATAAAATAGGAGCGAAGGAAATTAATTTCAATTACGATAAAGAGGCTGATGTAATGTATGTCTCTTTCGAAAAAAGAAAAAAGGCTGATCTAACGGATGATAGTCATTATCCTACCATTTACAGATATGCAAATGATGAGCTTATTGGAATAACAGTCATTAATTATAGTTCTATCTTAAAAGGATGAACTACTTTGAGCGAATACACTTACTACGAATTCCAAACTATTACTCGAACTCTTACCGAGGATGATTATAATGCACTAAGAAATATTTCTAGTCGAGCAGAAATCACGGCTACGAAATTTAGTAATTTTTATACTTTTGGGAGTTTAAAGGCAAATCCTTATCATTTATTAGAGCGATATTTTGAGGTTTACTATCATTATGCGGATTATGGAGTAAGAGAATTTTATTTGAAATTTCCTACAAGACTTTTGGATATTTTCAGAATAAAAGAATATTTTCTTCATCCAGAAAAAGTAATTCTAAAAAGTGGTGAAAATACAATTCTTTACTTTGCTGTAGATTTTGAATGGGAAGATGAGTCGCCCTGGGGAGATGATCCAAACAATAAAAAAAGCTGGTTAGATAAACTAATTCCTATCTACAAGGAAATTTTAGAAGGCGATTACCGTTGC
>JANMOF010000496.1:0-14365 GCA_031368925.1 Leptospiraceae bacterium | reverse complement strand
GTTTTAAAAATAAGTTTGAAAAAGTAGAGTCTATTTCGCGGAATAATACTTATAACCCTCAATGCAAACACTTTGCAGATTGCGGAGGTTGTAGTGCGCAACATATTGAGTATCCGCTTCAATTTGTCACGAAGACTTCTCAGATTGTAGAAAAATTTAAAACTAGATTTGAATTCACGCCTGAACTCATTCCCGCCAAAATCCATTATGAATACAGGAACAGAATGGACTTTGCAGTATTTCCTAGCTTTATAGGACTTAGACAAGCCGAGAATTTTCGTCGTATCATTGATGTGAAGAAATGTGAAATTCAATCCAGTTGGGCTAATGAAGAATTGGCGCAATTAAGAAATTTAATTTTTGAGGAGTATCCTGATTTGCCATTCAATAGGATAAAGGGAGAAGGATACTTAAAATACATTACTTTGCGCACAAATATAAAAGGATCGGACACAATAACTATCTTGACTTTTACGGAAGAGTTTCAAGATTCTGAGTTGGAAAAAAAAATAATTTCAAGAATTTTAAAATTCTCCTCTTCTAATAATATTGTTTTTTGTTATAATCGAAAGCAATCCGAAGTATCTGCTGATGGTAAATTCTTAGTAGTTAGAGGCAAATCCTATTATACCGAAGAAATTTTGGGTAAGCAGATTCAAGTTCCGTTCAATTCTTTTTTTCAAACAAATCCTAACGGGTTTATGCCTATTATCCAGTTTATCCAAGATACTCTAAAAGAAACTGAATCCACTACGCTGATTGATTTGTTTTGTGGAAATGGTTTTTTTAGTATCCTGTTTGGCGACAGGTTTCAAAATCTAATCGGGTATGATTGGGTAGAAAGTTCTATTCAAACCGCAAACGAAAACCTAACGCGCATTTACCCCGATAAGAAAATAACTTTTGAGAAAAAGGATTTGATTCAATTCAAAAACGTATTTTCGAGCACGAATACAATTCCAAAAGATTCAATTTTAATTTTAGATCCGCCTAGAAATGGAATTGGGATTAAGCTTAGTGAGTATATCCTGAAATCATCAATTGAATTTATTTTATATGTATCCTGTAATCCGAATTCACAACTAGATGATATGAAGATTCTTTCGCAAAATTATGAAATCCAGTCTGGTTTGATTACTGATCCCTATCCGCAGACCCCGCATTTAGAATCAGTTCTATTTTTAAAGCGGGTAAATC
This sequence comes from Leptospiraceae bacterium, assembly GCA_031368925.1. Taxonomy (GTDB): domain Bacteria; phylum Spirochaetota; class Leptospiria; order Leptospirales; family Leptospiraceae; genus UBA2033. The sequence continues at coordinate 13,168 of JANMOF010000496.1, read as the reverse complement.
GGGAACCAGTGCAGGTCTAATGTACATTTGCAGTATTCAAAACATTAGAGTTGTTAAAAATTCATAATGACAAAGAATGTCACTTCGAGCGAAAGTCGAGAAGTACTAATAAAATAAGGGCTTTTAGCATTTGTAGTTCTCGACTTTCGCTCGAACTGACAGATAATTTTTCAACAACTCCATTTTAATCAAAGAGGCATTTATACATGAGTGATTTAAAAGTAAAACGACAAATTAACACGAATTTTTTTCTGATGTGGCTAATTATAATTATTTTCATGGAGGCATGTTTTGTGAAGAATGCAAATCATAGTAGTTTTTGGGATAATTTTTTTTCGAATCAACAACTTCTTATTGATAAGTATGCCGATACCGATTTATACCCGATTTTATTTGGTTCTTTAAAACCAGAAGAAGAAAAATTCTTATATAAAAAAGAAGATAAGCTTTATTTATCCGGCTATGTGACAAAGCAAAATAATACATCTGTAGCAAAAATTGACGGAAAAGAAAATTCAGCGGCTAACGATGCGTATTTTACTAATGTAGAATATACTAAATCTGAATTTAAAGGTAGACATACTTACAAGATGAAACGTAAGACTAGCTTTAAATACCCTACCTATACAATGAAAGACTTTTTTCATTGGCTAGAAGTATTTTCCAGCTCTGTGAATAACGAAGAGCAATTGTCAATATTAGATGGATCTATCGTTTATCAGTTTTTATGCTCGGAGTTTAGATGTAAAAGTGAACTAGAGGATAACCAGGCTATACTGACATTTGCGCTTGATGAGAGAATGAAACTTCAATATAAAACATTTTATACAAAACTGAGTGAGGCTTTAGGAAAAGTAAAATTCAAAGTAAAATTGTTTTCCAAATCCCAAAAGATTGGAGAGATTTATTCAGAGGGAAGAACTATTTTTACAAAGATACTGCATTTCAAAAAAGGAGAATTGCAGAACCTCGAAAACCTGACTCTTTATTTCGAAGTCGATATGAATTTTTACGGACTCCGAATCCAGGTGCAGAATTTAGAATACCATCTAGCGATGAAACATTCTGAAACAGAAGAAGTGATGACGGGAAAATTCCCTATTTACCCCAAGTATAAAGTAAGTGGAAGATTATTTTACATCTTGCCACCGGGACTCATTAATATTTTCATTCCGCAAGATATCGAATCTTATATGTCTGATTATTTCGACTTGCTCACACGCTCTGCTGATTCGGAAGGTGCGAACTTTACGACCAGGATAAAAAAAATAGAAGGTAATCAGGTCAGCGTAAATTTTGAGTCCTATTCCGAGATTTTCCAAAAACCGTTTAGACCACTTGCTGCAACCAAAAAAGAAAAGCGAGAAGGTAGAGATTTTTACCTTGATTTAAGGAACAAAATCGTGGAAGACTTGAGGCTTTGAGTGAATTTTAATCAAAATCTTTCCTTTTTCTGCTTGCATAAAGAGATTCATAGAATATTTTTAGCACTCTGATATGATAGATATTTCCACTGCCACAAAGATTAGACCAATTGAATCGAAACCGATTCAATTTTCCATTCGCTATAAGCTTTTATTGATTGTATCTCTAATTATTATTTTGGGGTTATCCTCCATTATCCTCCTGGTAACTATTTTTTATAAAAGCAATAGTGAAATATTGATTCAGGAATATAACCTGAGTCTCGCCCGTCTTGCGGGTATCCAGGTAGAGTCTAATTTAAAAAATACAAGTTATAGAATGCAGGCTTTTTATGCATCGCTTCTTCAAAAGAATATTTCCGAGAAAGATTTGCAAGAAAAAGTAAATCAATTTTTCAGTAAGAATCCCCGCTTTCTTTTTATAGGAGTGGCAAAGAAAACAGAAACGGATTACAAATTTCTCTATGAATTTACACAAGAGAAAATCTTCACTGATAATAAAATTGAAAAGAGTCTAATGCCGATTATCCACGAGATAACAAAGGAAGATATAATTCGAGGCTTTGGTGGGGCAAGTGCAGTAATCAATGCTTCCTCTAAATTTAATTTTCCGGTTTTGGCACTGGTGGTTCCTGTTGAGACAAACCCGGAAGAAGTTTTACTTCTTTACTTGGAGCCGACGGAAATTATGGGAACATTTCAATCTGCACTCCAAACAGATATTTTTCAAGTATTCATGGTAAACCAAAAGGGAGAAGTCATAGCTCATTCGGATGACAAAGAAACAATTTCTATGGGTAATAAAGCAGAGCTTCCCATTGTTAAAAAAATGCTTTCTAGCAATGTCGATAACGGATCCCAAAAATACACAGTGGAAAAAGAAGAATTCCTCGGATCTTTTCAGTTGTTGGATTTTAGCGGATTAGGAATAGTATCCACAGTTGAATCTGACAAAGTATTTGAAGCGATTTATCAAATCCAGAGACGAAATATTATTATCACGATTATTATTTTAACCATTAGCTTTATCATTGTTTATCTATTTGCGAATACTCTTACTGTTCCGCTTTCTGACTTAGTTACTGCGAGTAGACAAATCGAAGAAGGAAATTACAAAGTAAAAATTACACCTTCGACCAGGGATGAGGTTGGACTTCTTACAAAATCTTTTATTCAAATGGCGAAGGGCTTACAAGAAAGAGAGAATATTAAAAATACATTTGGAAAATTTGTAAATCGAGAGATTGCTGAAAAAGCACTTCACGGCGAATTGCAATTAGGCGGAGTAAAAAGAAACTGTGCCATCTTTTTTTCTGACTTGCGAAATTTCACTGGCATGTCCGAGAAGATGGAAGCCGAACAAGTCGTTGTTTACTTGAATGAATATTTTACAGAAATGGTTGAATGCATTTATGCAACGAATGGAATTGTAGATAAATTTATTGGAGATGCTATCATGGCGCATTGGGGAGCCTTATACACCGATGGAAATGATACAGGAAATGCGATTGATGCAGCTCTACTTATGCGGATAGCATTGATTAACTTCAATAGTGATCCAGAGCATCCCAATCGTCCTAAGTTTAGATTTGGTTGTGGAATCAATACGGGTGCAGTAGTCGCAGGTCAAATTGGTTCTCAAAAAAAATTAGAATACACCGTTATAGGGGATGCTGTAAATTTAGCATCGCGAATTGAATACATGAACAAAGAATTTGGAACCGATATATTAATTTCGGAAGATTCTTATGAAAAGGTAAAGGGCAAATACAGAGTAGTCGAAATGCCATCTGTAGAAATCAGGGGAAAATCTAAACCACAACAAATGTATGCAGTCCTTGGAAAAGAGCATGACCCAAACTGTCCAAATAATTTAAAAGATTTGAGGCAAATGGTCGGTATACCCTTTCAGGAGTAACCGTGAAATTTAAACTAAGAGACTATTTCGTTTTTTTGGGTTGTATTTGTGTTTTAGCGGTTTCTTCTTATTACCTGTATCTAGATTTTCATGCAAAGCCTGGTTTGCGTGGCGCTGAGAAGCAAGGGTATATTACTTTTAAATATAAAGTCGCGCAAAGAAAATTTCCTTCCCGTATGATTTGGGAAGATGTAGAACAAATGCTTCCTATTTATAATCACGACTCTATTCGCACTGACTCTTTGTCTGAAGCAATAGTCACATTAAACAATGGGGTCAAAATAGAATTAGACCCCGACAGTATGTTTGTATTAAATATACATGACAGCATAGTCAATGTTACACTGGAAAGAGGATCCGTTTCGTTATCCACAACAAAGGCTCTTTTAAACCCAAATGATTTTTTCTTAAATTATAAAAATACGAAACTCAGTTTTCAGGAAAGCACCGGGCAATTTAAAGTTTTAGAAAACCAGGATTCGATTGAAATAGTATCAGGTAAGGGTAGCACGACGATTTTAAATGGGACAAGTAAGGAAACTATCTTTGAAAAGCAAAAAGCAAAGTTCGAGTTTGCGACAGGAAAATTTGACAAAGTAGAACTAGGCAACTTTGACATGCAGCCAGCGCATAATACTCGTTATTTTATAGATGAGAGTTTAAAGGAAATTGTATTTGAATGGAAGTCAAAGAATGGGGAAGAAGTTCAAATCGATATATGCCGGGATAGAATGTTTCAAGAAAAAGTTTTACATTTTCAATCAAAAGAAAATCGACTCATAAAAGAATTCAGCGAAGGAATTTATTATTGGAAGTTGAAGTCAGCAAACGGAGATTTAAGTGAGATTAGAAAATTCAGAGTCATAGAAAATCCTCCTTTAAAATTGATTGCGCCATCCAATAACCGACAAATTAAAACTAAGACGGGAGAAAATCTTGTAAACTTTATTTGGAGCAAACGAGAATTAGCCTTATCCTACCACTTTGAAATTTCTAATGATAGTTCGTTTAAAAATTTAATCCTTGCTAGAAATGTATTTAAGAATCGAATTTCTGTTTCGTTAGGACTCGGTCAATACTATTGGCGAATTCGCTCTGTAGACTCTATCCCCGGTGCAAATTCTAAAACGGGAACCTATACTTTCAAAATCGAAAAGGAGGAAGTCTCCGAACAAGCAAGCTCTACCAGGGAGGAGGAAGCTGAAAAAGAAGTCGTGAAACCTTTATCAATTGTGGATAATACGAATAAGCCTGTAGAGCAAAGTTCTCCCAAATTAAAAGAAAATCCTCCCAATAAAATTGCAAACCCTATTTTATTATTCCCACGGGCGAACTCGGTTGTTGATATGAATAAGTTAGATTCTATTCATTTTAAATGGACGGCTATAGCAGGAGCAAAAGCCTATTCTCTTAAGTTTATGCAACAATCGAATGGGGAAATTCTTTTACAAATAGATACTAGTGCGCCTAATTACAATTTTACCCAACTCGACAAATTAGATGTAGGAAATTTTTCTTGGACAGTCGAAGCAATTCCGGGACTAGAAGGAGCAGAGAAAGGAACGACTACGAGTAAATTCTCCATTACCCTCGGTGAACAGCCCGCAGCACCCGAGGCGATTTCGAAGGGGAAGAAAGAGGAATAGGATAGTATGAATTTAGGGAATGACAATGATATTAAATTATATAAACTCCTACAATTCCAGCAATACTCCAAGACGGAAATTTCCAAAACATAAGTAACAAAAATAAAAAACAGAGTAATGCAAAATCAAGTGAATTAAAAATCGCGCTAGTCCATACTGGATTATAAAGTGCGGCTAAAAGCAAACCAACTACAGACGAGTTGATTCCACTGATTACATTTTGAAGAAATTGATTTTGTCTAAATTTTTCCCAAAAAGGATAAACTCCTAAGACAAGTAAAAAGGATGGAAGGAAAACAGCAACTAATGCAAGTAATCCTCCAATCCACCCACGCGGATATAGATTAGAAACCGCTCCTAAGAAACTAGCAAATGTAAATAGCGGGCCGGGAATTGCCTGTGCCACTCCATAGCCTGCTAAGAAAGAATCATTCGAAACCCAACCGGTAGAGACAACTTCTTCTTTAAGTAAGGGTAATACGACGTGTCCGCCACCGAAGACAAGAGAGCCTACTCGATAGAAGCTGTCAAAAAGTTTAAGAGAATCCAATGGATAAATTTTTACCGTAAGAGGTAAAATAAATAAGATACTAAAGAAAAGAAAAATGCAAATGTAAGAAAATAGCGGATAACGGTTGTTTTCTTCTCTCTCGATGGAAAGAATTTCTATCTGTGGAAGAAAGAATTTACCAATGAATGCTCCAGCTATAATTATCAATACTTGAACAAATGCTATAGGAAAAAAAATTACAAAGATAGCAGAACCAATTGCGATACTCATTCTCTCTTTATCAGGACAGAGTTTAATTCCCATTTGCCACAGAGCTTGCGCGACTACAGCCACAGCCGCTATTTTAAATCCATGTAAAATGCCTTCATTCAAATATTCCGAAAAATTGGTAGCGCCTAACGCAAATAAAATCATGAGAATCGCAGAAGGCATTGTAAAACCAAGCCACGCAAAGACAGCTCCGAAGAAACCAGCTCGCAATTGACCAATCGTCATTCCCACCTGACTACTCGCCGGACCCGGAAGAAATTGGCAGAGGCTAACAATGTCTGCATATTTTTTTTCATCTAACCATTTTCTGCGATTCACAAATTCCTCTTGGAAAAAACCGATATGTGCGATCGGTCCTCCAAAGGAAGTGCAACCCAGTTTTAGAAAGATAAAGAATACTTCTAGTGTCTTGTTCATATAATTCCTGAAAGAGAAAATAAGTCCATCAATTCATCATTGGAGAGTTCAGTAATCCATTTTTCACCATTGGAAATAGTCAAGTCTGCTAATTCCCGTTTGCCTTTTATAATCTGATCTATCTTTTCTTCAAAAGTTCCGATTGTGATAAGTCGATGCACGCGGACATTTTTGGTTTGCCCGATTCGGTATGCCCGGTCGGTCGCTTGGTCTTCGACGGCAGGATTCCACCAGAGATCGTAGTGGATAACATTCGTTGCCTGCACTAGGTTTAGCCCCGTACCGCCTGCTTTGAGAGAGATAAGAAGTAGCTTCTTGGATTCATCGTTTTGAAAATCGGCAATCATTTCTTCCCGTGCGCTTCGTCCCAGGCTTCCATGAAAAAAATCGGCTTTGATACAAACATGTTTTTCGAGAATGTCTAAAAGGATTTCTCCCATTTCGGTGTATTGTGTAAATAAAATTGTCTTCTCGCCTGTCGGGAGGATACTTGCAAGTAGGCTCAAAAGCCTTTGCGATTTACCAGAAAGATTGGGATGAAGAGATTTCTTCTTTGTGAAATGGGCTGGGTGATTGCAGATTTGCTTAAGAGCAGTAATCATTTGAAATACTTTACCACGTCTCGCTATTCCATCTAGCTTTAATAGAATTTCCATTCCTTCTTTCACTACGCTTTGGTAAATGACGATTTGCTCCTTGGACAGATAACAGTATTCTTCCCTTACGATTTTATCTGGCAAATCAGTGATAATGGATTTATCCGACTTCAATCTTCGAATCATAAAAGGAGAGGTCAGTTTTTTAAACTGCTCAATTTTAGATTTGATTTTGTAAGATTCAATCGGGAGCGCATATTCAGTCTTAAACCACTTAAGTGTACCTAAAAAATCGGGATTTAAAAAATCAAAAATACTCCATAGTTCGGTAAGACGATTCTCGATTGGCGTTCCACTCATCGCAATTCTAAATTCTGTCGGAATTGATTTGATCGCCTTGGTTTGTTCGGTTGTGGGATTCTTAATATTTTGCGCTTCATCAATGACAAGCATTGTCCATTCTCGATTCGAGAAAAAATCAGAATATAATCTTGCATGAGTGTAGGTAGTAATCACAATGTCTACAGAATTATCAAAGGCTTTGTCTTCGCCATGATAAATCTTCGCTTTCAAGTCAGGGGCAAATCTTTGTATTTCTCTCTGCCAATTTCCAAGAATAGTAGTAGGACAAATCACTAAGACTTGTTTGTTTAATCGGTTTTCCTGTTTTAACTTAAGAAGAACAGCGATTACCTGTAAAGTTTTTCCAAGTCCCATATCGTCCGCAATACAAACTCCAAGTCCTTTCTTTAGAGTAGAATACATCCAGGCAAATCCCTTCAGTTGATAAGGACGCATAACAGCATTTAACCCATACGGCAGGGAAGTATCTTCTGGTTCATAGAGTCTTGCTATGAATTCAGAAAGATTTTTATCCAGTTTTAATTCTTGTCCTTTATACTTCCCAGTAAGAGCGGAATATAAAATATTTGCTTTAGATAGTCCTTCCTTTGGGGCAGAAAGAGAATTAACAATCTTAGCCACATCATTTGAAGTAATAAATACAAACCTGTCTCGAAAAGGAACAAGTTTCCCCGCACTCTTGGAAAGCTCTTCAAACTCGGAGTGGCTAATCATCATATCACCCAATGCAATTTTTAGATCAAATTTTGTTAAATCAGAAGCTTCCAGGTATTGAATCGTTTTAGGTGTATCAGAAAAATAGCCTATCTTCGGAAAAAGAATTTCATGAAGTTCATAGGGGAGAATAAAATCAACCCCGAGTGAATCTAGCGACTCTCTTTCTTCGAGTAAAATTTCTCCAACTCTTTCAAGAGTTACGGTTACTTCTTCTTTGCCTTTTCGATGCAAGAGCCTAACCAGTTCAGGTAATTTCATTCCAACCTGTATAAGGGTTTTGAGGAGTTCTATTTTGACAAACTGGGACGGCTTACCAAATATTTTAGAAAGCTTGGGATCATAAAGCTCAGAATAAGGAATAGGTGTGCTAAGAGGATCTGATTTATCTTCTATGAATAGTTTCAAACTAAAATTATAATTCTGTAAAATAGATATGTGGATAACGGGTGTAATTCCTTTCTTTTCTGCTCGACTGGGAAAAAATTTATTCTTAATTCTCTTGAGTTTTCTTTTTTTGAATTTTGAATTTCTTTTAAAATTTTCAGGGGTAGAACTAAACCCGCGCCATTCCAAAGGAAAGAGAGGTTGTCTTTCTATCGTATTCGCAAGTTGGTAAAAGATAGAGACTATATGAATACAAATTTCATTTGCGTGCTCTTTACAAGTGCATCGAAATTTTAACTCCTCTCTTTGAGGAATAATAGGAATTTTGCGTTCATTAAGAGCAATGGAAATTTTTCGCTGACCATTCACGTAATCAATATCTGGAAATTCTTCGTATATTTTTTGTAAATAGTCCTGGATGAAAGAAACCTCGAATTCTCCATACTGTTCGATTTCAAAAACAACTTTATACGGAGAACTATTCTCAGCCTGCACAAGGGCAAATACCTCGTTATCCACTAAGGAGATATTGATAATTTCTTTTTTTACATCCGCGATTTCTTCTTGTGTAAATGAATTCGCAAAAATCAAATCCGCTGCACAAATCCATTCTTGTCCCCAAACCGTTCTTACAGAAAATTCAACCATTGGAAAATTCTCTTTTCTACAATTCGAAAGTCAAGTGAGTAAAGAAAAGGATTACGCAGTTGAGCGGATTTTTTGATTAGGTAAGTTAGAATTGCCGCTATTTGGGCTTTCATGCTTTTCTAGCCGGCTTGGTCGCGCCTTTCGTCTATGTATGTTCGATGTGACAGTAAACGCAATCATACTGGGAATAAACCGAACTAAAACTTCATTGTCAGAAAAGCCTTTTGTGGTAATTTGACGATTGAAATGAAGAAGGAATTTTCCCCTAAAAAAATCGTGCTCGCGTATTCTGGGGGCTTGGACACTTCGGTGATTCTTGCCTGGTTAAAAGATACTTATGGTTGTGAAGTCGTTGCATTTTGCGCTGATGTCGGTCAAAAAGAAGAACTGACTGGACTTGAAGAAAAAGGTATTAACACTGGTGCCTCCAAGGTTTACATCAAAGACTTACGTTTAGAATTTGCCCGAGATTTTATTTATCCTGCAATCCAAGGCTCTGCAATTTATGAAATGCGTTATCTCCTTGGAACATCTCTCGCTCGACCGATTATTGCAAAGGCGATGGTAGAAGTTGCGTTAGCCGAAAAGGCAGATGCATTTTCCCATGGTGCTACTGGAAAAGGAAATGACCAAGTTCGATTCGAGTTGGGTTTCAAGGCATTAGCCCCTTCTCTTTACATCATTGCACCTTGGAGAACTTGGGAATTTAAAGGACGAACTGATTTAATTGAATACGCAAAGAAAAAAGGAATTCCGGTTCCGGTTACTGCTGCTAAGCCGTATTCGATGGATAGAAATTTACTGCATCTTTCTTTTGAGGGTGGAATATTAGAAGATCCTTATAAAGAGCCTGATCCAGAAATGTTTTTACTTTCTGTATCTCCCGAAAAAGCTCCTGATGCCCCAACATATTTAGAATTAGATTTCGAAGAAGGAAATTGTGTAGCGGTTAATGGCAAACGAATGAATCCACTGGAAGTAATGGAATTTCTAAATAAAGTAGGTGGCGAAAATGGAGTCGGACGTGTAGACATCGTAGAAAATAGACTTGTGGGAATTAAATCTCGTGGTGTTTATGAAACTCCGGGCGGAACGATTTTGCATATCGCACATCGTGATTTAGAATCCATTACGATAGATCGAGATACACAACATCAGAAGGATGATTTATCTACCAGCTTTGCTCGACTCATTTATAACGGACATTGGTTCTCGAATCAAATGAAAGCTATGAGAGCGTATATAGCGGAAACGCAGCGTTATGTGACCGGAACTGTAAAAGTAAAACTTTACAAAGGTAACTGCATAGTAGCCGGTAGAAAATCTTCCGTTTCTCTTTATAGTCACGAAATGGCAACTTTCGAGAAAGAAGAATTATATAATCAATTTGACGCGGAAGGGTTTATCAATATCTACGGTCTTCCAACCAAAGAAACTGCGCGGCTCAGAAAATAAGAATGAGAAAACTCGCTATTTACCCCGGTGCCTTTGATCCAATGACCAATGGGCATATAGATATTGCCAAACGTGCCCTAAGTCTTTTCGATCAAGTCATCATCGCAGTAGCTACTAACTCGAAAAAGCAGTCTCTCTTTACGATTGATGAGCGGCTAGACTTAATTCACCGCGTTATTCATGATCTTGGAATTGATAAAGATAGATTAGAAGTCGCCACGTTTAGCGGGCTTACTGTTGATTTTTGCGAAGAGAGAGGCGCCAGTGCAATCATTAGAGGATTACGCGCAGTAACCGACTTTGACTATGAATATGCAATTTCTCTTATGAATAAAAAATTAGCTCCTGATTTAGAGACAGTATTTTTTATGGCTTCGGGAGAAAATTCATTCGTATCCTCAAGTATCGTTAAAGAAGTAGCAAGGCATGGACGCAGTGTGGCAAGTCATGTACATGAATTCATAAATGAAGCATTACTTAGTAAATTTAAAGAATTAAAATAAAAGAGGAAAACAAATGTCTAGAACATTTATTATGATTAAACCGGACGCAGTCCGAAACAGACACGCAGGCGAAATTATCGCTCGCATCGAAAAAGAAGGATTTAAAATTCTTGGAATGAAATATGTTAAGCTCGCAGAAAACGATGCAAAAGAATTTTACAAAGTTCACGCCGCTCGTCCATTCTACGGAGAACTTTGTAAAGATATGTCAGCAGGTCCAATCGTAGTTGCTGCACTCGAAAGAGAAAATGCAGTTCTTCATTGGAGAGAAGTAATCGGTGCAACAGATCCTAAAGAAGCAGCTCCCGGAACCATACGCGCGTTATACGCTGAAAGCAAAGGTGCAAATTCTGTTCATGGTTCTGATTCCGATGAAAACGCAAACTCAGAAATTACCTTTTTCTTCAAAGGTTTTGAATTGGTTAACTAAGATTAGCCTTACCTCTACCTCTCCCCGATTTTCTATTTCCTGAAAAATTTTCTAGAACTAAGCCCCTCTCCTTTAAGGAGAGGGGCGGGCTGGAAGCCGGGGTGAGGTCGAACTCCTACAAAATGGAAAACTTTTTAACTATCTTCAACAATCGAAAGCAAAAGTTTGAAACTTTTTTCCAAGATATAATATTTATAGAACTCAAAAAAAAATTCCATCCCCTTCTCGCTGAAGCTTCTATTTATAGCCTAAATGCAGGTGGTAAACGAGTTCGTCCAGTTCTCACAATCTCTGCTTTTCTAAGTTCTAATTCAATAGGTATAGCGAATAACGTTCTACTTATGGCGTCAGCTTTAGAGTGTATTCATACTTATTCGCTCATTCACGATGATCTTCCTGCCATGGATAATGATGATTACCGTCGCGGAGTATTGACTTGTCATAAAAAATTTTCTGAGTCTACGGCTATTCTTGCTGGAGATGCTCTCAATTCTTTTGGATTCTATTTAGTTTCGCAAATTGCGGCTAATGACTCTTATTTACATTCTGATATTTTAAAAATATTACATGAAGGAGCAGGAGGACCGGGAATGGTATCAGGACAAATGGAAGATTTACAATTAGAAAATAATCCAAACCTATTTAGTGAAGAAATTTTAGCCTCCATACATAGAAAGAAAACGGGAGCGTTAATTGTATCATCTCTTCTCATTGGAAATAGACTTTCAGATAATTGGAAATCAAAGGAAGATGCTTTCCGTCTTTATGGAGAAAAATTAGGACTTCTATTTCAAATCACAGATGATATTCTCGATGAAGAAAGTTCCTTTGAAGAACTAGGAAAAACTCCTGGAAAAGATGCGGCAAATGGCAAACTAACCTATCCTGCTCTTTATGGAATGGAAAAAACAAAACAACTACGTAACGAAGTTAAGCTGGAATTAATTTCTATCGCTGAACACCTAGAAGACTCCAATTCCATTTTCTTTAAAAAACTACCGGTCTACATTGCAGAAAGAAAAAGTTAGACTCGATACTCTTTTAGTTGAGCGTGGACTTTGTGATGATACAGCGCGGGCACTCTCTCTTATTCTCTCTGGTTCAGTGATTGTAAACGGAGAAAAAATCACCAAGGCGGGATTCAAATTTCCTAGAAACGTCAAACTCGAAGTAGTAGATAGGATTCCTGAATACGTTAGCCGCGGTGCACTGAAATTAAAATCAGCATTTAAAGCTTTTAATGTTACTTCGCAAGGAAAAATCTGTATTGATCTAGGAGCGTCTACCGGTGGCTTTACAGAAATACTTTTACTTGGTGGAGCAGAGAAAGTTTTTGCTTTTGATGTAGGTTATGGGCAAATGGCGAGTAGACTCCAGAATAACCCAAAGGTAAAATTAAAGGATAGGTTCAATGTAAAAAATCTTTCTTGGGAAGATTTAGAATTTAAGCACTCTCACATTCTCGTTGTAATGGATTTAAGCTTTATTTCTCTACTTAGTATTTTTCCTGTCATACTGAAATTAAAATTAGAATCACCCGAAACAAAGTTTGAAGTGGTTAATCTAGTTAAGCCGCAGTTCGAGTGTAACCCTGATCAAACAGAGAAAGGAATCGTGAGAAATTCTCGTGTTCATCTGCAAGTTCTACGGAAGATAACAAAGTATTTGCGCTACGAAATGAAAGCTGATATAAAAGGGATTTGTAATTCGGGAATTAGAGGTGCTTCGGGAAATCGGGAGTTTTTTGTTTATTGGGAGTCGTAAAAACGTTGCAATGCAACCTCTATAAGACCATACGGGTAAAAAATAACAGCATTTTATATTACGATATCTGTATCGGTATCATCCCCCACCCCCGTTTACACCGCCGCCGCCAAATCAGACAC
>JANMOF010000494.1:0-8451 GCA_031368925.1 Leptospiraceae bacterium | reverse complement strand
ACTTGATTTTTACTTTTGGTTCCCAGTTTAATTTTTCCATTACTTTTAATAGGTCAGCCCAAACATCTTTTTGAACCTGGCTATTTTCTCCACCGTTTCTAATCACGTAACTCGGATGATAGGTTGGCATTACCGCAATACCCTTGTAATCCGCCCATTTTCCACGAAGCTTTGTAATACCATCCTGAGTATTAAGTAAGAATTTTGTTGAAGGATTTCCGAGTGTTACAATGACTTTTGGTTGGATTATATCAATTTGCTTTAGCAAGTAGGGGCTACAGGCTGTTACTTCCTCTTGGTCGGGTGCCCTATCTTTTTCCATCTTTAAATCTTCTGTCGGGCGACACTTTGCAATATTTGCGATATAAACACTAGAGCGAGAAACACCCATTGCTTTTTCGATGAGCCTGGTTAATAACTCTCCTGCTTTTCCTACGAATGGTCTACCTGTCAAATCTTCCTGTTTGCCGGGACCTTCCCCAATAAATAAAAGTTCTGCTTCTGGATTGCCTTCTCCAAAAACTACTTTCGTTCTTGTTGTGGATAATTTACATTTGGTGCAAACATCCGCGATTTGTTTTAGCTCTTCTAATTTTTCTTGTTTCAAATTTAAACTCACCTTATGAGTAATGATGACTAGCCTGTTGTTCTCAGTCCACTTGCGATTGCGTTGATAGATAAAAGTAATTCAATTAGTAGCTTATCTGCAGAACCTGAATTTTGATCGTGTAAACTCTGTCTCCATTCTCTAAGAAGATTCACCTGCATCAAGTGTAAACTTTTTAACCCAGAGCTTCTTAGTGTTAGAGTCTTAAACATTCTAGGTCTTCTTGCTTCAGTCTTGGATTCAAATAATAAGGAAAGCATTTCTTTTGTTCTGTCATATTCTTCTGTGATTTGTGTTAGGTATTTTTCTTGCACTTGTTCATCGTCTACAAGATGTCCATAGAGTTCCATAATTTCTTTGTCTGCGTTAAATACGTTTGTCTCTACATTCATCATCAAATATCTAAAGAATGACCAGGTGATAATTTCTTTTTGTAAAATAGCAAATGATTCTGGTTGCGTTGTCTTTAAATCTTCTAGTGCGCTCCCAACTCCAAACCAACCCGGTAAAAAAAATCTGGATTGGTTCCAGCTAAACACCCAGGGAATTGCGCGTAGATCTTTCAATGACCGCTTGCCTGTTCTGCGTGCTGGTCTTGAACCAATGCGGCTATTTTCCAGCGCGTCAATTGGAGTTGCCTGGCTATAAAAAATCATGAACCCTTCTGAGCGAACTAATCCTTCATAGACACGCCGACTTTTTTCTGCAAGACCTTGCACTATATTTTCTAAATGAGTAGGGGTTTTCTTTATTACGCGGTGTCTTTGACTAACACCTGTTACACCCGATATTAGTAATTCGAGGTTATAGGTTGCGTTAATTAGATTTGCAAACTGTTGCGCAATGCTTTCCCCTTGTATCGTCGAACGGATATTACCCGTTAGCGTTGGATTCGGTAATGCATCTAAAAAATGATGTGTTTTTCCACCACCGCGGCTAATGCTCCCTCCACGACCATGAAAAAAGTTTATTTTTACCCCGTGCTTTTTTCCGACTTCGTCTATTTCCATTTGTGCTTTATAAAGATACCATTGACTCGCAATGATTCCACCATCCTTATTGCTATCGCTGTAGCCAAGCATTACTTGTTGCGTAGGAACTCCATCTGGAAAGGATTGGTAGCTAAGACTTAATTTTGTCATCGGGTGAGATAAAAATGCATTCATAATTGAAGCGCATTTCTCTAAATCTTCAATCGTTTCAAATAAAGGAACCACCGGCAAAAGGCAAACAAGCCCTTCTGTCGTATTCATAACAAGTCCTGCTTCTCTTGCAAAGAGGTAAACAACGAGTAAATCCGAAAGCTTTCTCGTCATACTTACTATTAGAGAACCAATTCCGGAAGTCCCATATTTTTTTACATATTCTCCAACGACCAGATAACAGTCTCTTACCGCTTGCGCTTCTCCTTCGAGCGGCATTCCAGGTCCAAGGAAAGGACGCGCCGATTCTAATTCTGAATTTAAAAATTGTAAACGCTCAAATTCATTCCAGTCTGCGAAGTGTATATTTCTACTACCAGATGCTTTCATTAACCCGGAGAGCGCCTTATCATGAAATTCACTATTTTGTCTAATGTCGAGGGCTGCTAAATGAAAGCCAAATGTTTGCACAATTCTTTCGAGTGTAAAGATATCATATTCTACAATGCGATATGCATCTACTTCTAAAAGAGAATCCCGTAAGATTGCAATGTCTTTTAGTAAAATGAAATGGTTTTTATAACTGAATTCATCTTCTCGATTTCCGACAGATAGAAGCGGAACTCTAGTGAGCAAAATATTTACAAATTGTCTCCAAGGTTCGTTTGGATTGCGGTTAATGCACCTTTTTCCCACTTCACCTAGGCTTGAAGACCACTCTTCTATATATTCTAAAAGTCTACGGGGAACGGAATGTAAATTTTCAGAAAGACTAAGACGGGATGCAATACTTAAAAGCTGGTTGTGAATGAGGCTAAGAGCAGTTTCACGTAATTCTAAAAGAGTTTCCTTTGTAACGCTTGCGGTTACTAGTGGATGCCCGTCTCTATCTCCACCAACCCAATTTCCGAAGCTAATGCGGGGTAGCTTCTCAACGCGGTTGATGAGAGTTGGATCAAAAGAATTTGCAAGCCAGGCTTGCTTTAATTTTTTATCTTGAAGGATAACAGCATTTGGAAATACATTTTTCAAGTAGTGAATGATATTTTTTCGTTCAGAGGTGATGTCTGGCTTTTGGAGATAAATTTCTCCTGTTCTCCAAAGTCTTTCTAGACAAAGTTTGATTTCATTACGAAGAGTTTCTTTTTCTGCGGGAGTCCAAATTGGATTTTCTCGTTTTACTAGTAGTAAGTATAATTCTCTATGTTGATCAAGAACGGTGGCACGCTTTGCTTCGGTTGGATGCGCGGTGAGAACTGGTTGCACATGAATTTCCGAAAATGCCTTTGCAATTTCTACACTACTCAGTCCCAATTCTCGAAGACGTTTAATATGCTCTCCCCAGGAGCCAACAATAAAATCAATTCCACGCTCTATTTCAACAGATCTTCTAAATTGAGTAGCTGCATTTTCTTCTACCATATTTAGAATTTGAAATGATATGGATAATGCTTGAGAGGCTCTAAGTGGAAAATTAGACTCGGTTGCTCCTAGAAATGAAGTTTCTTTGTTTCCTTCTATCCAAGGTAGACTATTAGCAAGTTCATCTTCTTTTAGCTCAATTAGAACTTCTTTGAAGCACGACATTAAAAAGAGTAAATCACTTTGCACTTTATCCGATTTTTGTTCATCTGCCATCTCAGTAGTCTCCTTGTTCCAATTATTTACCATAATTTTAATTATCTACTTCGTTACTAAAAAAAACTTGACACGATATGAAAAAAGAAGCCTTATCATCATTTAATCTATTGAGGGCTCTTTATTAGTTGAATTTTTCAGCCAGCGATAGCCGATACTTGGGAAAGGGAAGATTAGAAATGCCAAAAAAGAAACCAGGAACATCTAGTAGGGATACGTCTCCAAAAATAGAGGCGATAGAAACTTCGACAACGCCAGATCCGGCATCGCCTCCTACTACTTCAGCCCCAGTTACAAACCAGCATAGCCATCTAACTAAGGGACTCATTTTAATTCTTACTTCTTCTCTACTCCTATCTTTTCAAAACGTAGTTACCCGTGTGATTCTTAGCCCGAAGTCACTTTTCGGATTATTTGATGGTATTGTTTTAAATTCTAGTTTTTCAAATTCCCTTTTGATTTTGGTTCTACGCTGTGCTGTAGTATTGCCTATAATGGCTTTCATCGTAGCTCCTAGACTTCACAAAAACACATGGCAGGACATAAAAGACTTATCGAAACCGGAAAACAAAACAAGATTGTATAGTGTTATGAGTAGCGGTTTATTTCTATTTTGCTCCCAGCTCTGTATGTATATAGCCCTGGGATCTATTCCAACAGGGATTGCTACAACGATTTTCTTTATTTACCCAACGATTACCATTCTACTTATGTGGGCTTTCTTTGGAGACAAACCATCACTTCCTTTAGTGTTTGCAATGGTTACAATTTATATCGGTGGATTTATGACAATTCCAGCCGCAGCATTTACCCCAAGAGGAGAAGGTAATTTTGTATTAGGCGCAATTACTGCTGCTTTGTCGGGTGTTGCGTTTGCTGGATACATCATTATGATTAAGAATGCAAAGATGCATCCTGCACCGTTTACCATTGTAAACTTTTCTATCATTTTTGTTTTGGGCTTAGCGATTCTCCTTCAAGTCGGCTTCGAAATAGACCCTGCGCGTAATATGGATTTAGTTTATGGAACTATGATTCTAGCAACAACTACTCTCGTGGGCTATCTACTACAAAACTTTGGAGTTCCACTGGTAGGTCCCTCACTTGCATCTGTAATTGGTGCAAGTGGTCCGGCTGTTACTGCTCTTATGGCACTATTTCTGATTGATGAAACTTTGAACTTACAACAAGCGTTAGGTGTATTCTTGGTTACTCTTTGGGTACTTGGAATCAGCGTTGAAAATATGAAAAAAGCACCTGTCCCACCTCAGAAGAAATAGTTTTATTCTTTCCCTTCACAAATTCCAACCGCGGTAAATACGGATTTATTGCGGTTAAGTTATTTTTTTTCCGAAAATGATATTAGGTGCACTAAATCTACCAAATACTTAGCCTCGGACTAAATTCATGAATAGAAAATTATTACTCAGTTTACTTTTACTTTTATTTCAAACAGAATTATTTTACGCTGAATCAACTAAAAAAATTGATAAATCGGAAATGAATCGAATTGTATTATGGGAGGGAGAAATTACTGGCATCTACAAAGATAAAGGCGCTGTTCGTTCTCTCATTTCCCATAACCCGGAGTGGGTAGGGGCAAATTTTGAAGAAATCAAAGCGGGAATTCTCAAAAAGAAAAAATTTGAACTGAGACAAAAAGTCACCAATAAAAAAATCGGATACTTTATCGTAAATAACGTAGAGCTAGAAAAGCAAATAGAGAAAAACAAAAAGACTGATTATCAAATCTTGATGAATGGAAAATTTGATTTAGGTAAAAAATCTCATTATAGTTTTATTTCAAATGACTTTACAATTTCGATGGCAAGATACGAAGAAAGTTATTTAGATCCATCTGCCTTCTTTAAGGATAATATCACTTCTCCCCAGAAATCGTATATTCATCCAATTGATAAAAAAGAAATGGTGTTAATTCCTTCTGGAGTTTTTATTTTTGGACAAGGCTCAGATGGGGAGCTGGATAATTACAACCCTGCGTTTCAATCTCCAGATGATACTAATTTAACTGAGATCGCCTCTTTTTATATGGACAAGTATGAAGTTACGAATGAGGAATACGCCCGTTATCTGCGTGACACAAACGTAAAGCCTCCACTATATTGGGTTAATGGTAAGTATCCAGAAGGGAGAGAACATCATCCTGTAATTTCTCTTTCTTACAGAGAAGTAGAAAGCTATGCAACCTGGTCAGGCAAAAGGCTCCCTACAGAGTTCGAATGGGAAAAAGCTGCTCGTGGTCAAGGTCTTACCCGCACACTAAAACGAGATGAATCTTATACAATTGAAATGCAAACTATCAAATATCCTTTTGGAAATAAGTTTGATTCTCTTTTATGCAATACAAAAGAAAGTAAAATCGGTGACACTGTATCTGTCTATGAACTAGCGGCTAAGGGCGCTAGTCCGTATGGTGTAATTGGAATGTGCGGCAATGCTGCTGAATGGACAAGTAGCTGGTATGCTGCCTACGAAGGACATTTTACAAAAAATCCTGCCTTCGGAAAACAATACAAAGTTATCCGAGGTGGATCGTTCTTTGATGACAAAAAAACTTCTACAGTTTATTTTCGATCTTATGGGGGTAATCCTAATTTGGCGGAAGACAGAAGAGCCGGGTTTAGATTGGTTAAGGATTTGAATTAAGTATGAATTTTCTCGTTTGACATACTTGTTTTAGAAAACAAACCTGATTCATAGCTATTTATTTTATCTAGGAGTATTTTATGGGAACTGTTTTAGAAAAAAAAGTACTAATTCTACTATCTAAAAAAATCAAAGATAAATTTCCTGAAACTAGACTTTGGCTCTTCGGCTCTAGGGCAAGAGGAGATGAAACGGATGATTCTGATTACGATATTTTCGTATTACACAATTATCTCGCTGAGCAATCTAATATTTTAAATGATATTATTTGGGAAGTAGGTTTTGATAATGATATTTTTTTTTCTCCTATAGTAATTTCTAAAAATGAAGAATACTATTTAAAGCTTCTTAAAACTCCTTTGTATCGAAATATACAAAAGGAAGGTATTGAAATCCTATGATAGAGGATAATAAAGAGTTACTGCTATTTAGAATAAAAGAAGCCAGAGAAGCATTAAGTGATGCTAAAACATTATTAGAAAAGAAAAGTTATCGTAATCGGTCTTATTACTCAATGTTTTATTGCATGATATGTTTGTCATAGAAGCCTATGGATGATTTTTTCAAGAGTGATGAATCACAATGAATGAAAGAATAAATAGTTTTTTCTTGAGAGATTTTCAAGTTCATTTATTTCTGATTTACTTTGGTTTTGGGATTCATGGGATTTTTTCGAACTATTGGTGGAATCTTTTTTTAATTAATATCTTTCTATTTTATGCAATTAAGAGTATTGAAAAAGAGAAAGAAAATTTAGAAGAAATAAAAGGGGATAATCAGGATTAAACAACCGATACCAAGTGTTATTGGATGAAAAAATATCGAAATAGTTAGATGTTCATTCTTTAAATTCTCTAATGTTTTCTGCTAAATAATGCTTTACTTTCGAAAGTCTTATACCTGATAGTAAAAATAGTTTTAGAATTTCTAAAATTATTAGCTATCTTTTTAGACTTGCATTCGTGAGGTTTCTTATGAGATTCTTTTTTAAACCTTATTCTAAATTAAAAATTATAAAAATACTATTATTAATCCTTCTTTCAAATCAGTTCTTTTTCTGTCTTCACTCCAAAACAAAAATCAAAGGAATATTTAATCTATTCAGTGGTTCTGTTTCGGGATCAATAAACGGTTTATTTTCGGTTGGTGGAACAGTGAGCGGTCTTACTGGATCAGGTTTAATTTTACAAAATAATAATAAGGACAGCCTCACTATCTCATCGAATGGCAATTTTATTTTTTCTAGCAAACTACAAAACGAAGGACTTTATTCAGTTACCGTGTCTACCCAGCCTAGTCTTCAAACTTGCTCGGTAAGTGCTGGCTCCGGACAAATAGTATTATCCGATATAAGTTCAGTCAAAATTGTTTGCGTAAGTAACGGGAATACATTTACAATAGGTGGCAGTCTATCGCAGATGTCGGGGGGAAATAGTATTACCCTCCAAAATAATGGTGGGGATAATTTAACGCTTTCCTCTAACGGAAATTTTACCTTTCCAACCTCTTTAGCGAATAATACAAATTATTCGGTCACGATTCTTACAAATGCAGCTACGCAAACTTGTGTATTATCAAATTCTTCTGGAACTATCTCCTCGGCAAGTATTACTAATATTAGTATTACGTGTAGCGGAAATGCAAATGGTCCACTTGTAAATGGAACTATTATCAATACTCTAACTCTGACAGGAGGAGTGACTACATTTACCGGTTCTCCCTGTGCGAACAGTTCCACTTGCGGGGCAGGCACGAATGGCTTTGTTGATTCTGCTACTCCGAGTTTGGTTCGCTTTAATAATCCTGATGGAATGGTGACAGACGGATTTTATCTTTATATTGCCGATCGAGGTAATCAGAGGATAAGAAAGGTTACCCTGTCTACGGGAGAGGTTACTACTTTTGCTGGTAGCGGTACTGCCGGATTTGTAGATGGGTTTGGAACAGGAGCGCAATTAAAAGATCCAAGATTCATAGGAACGGACGGAACGTATTTATATCTAGGGGATAATGTAAATTATGCGGTAAGAAAAATTCACATGACTACTGCTCAAGTCACAACTATACTTACGTCTTCTACAACCTTGAATGACCCAAGAGGTTTTGCGGTATACAATAATAATCTCTTTGTAACCGATTATAATAACGATGCAATTCGCCAAATAGATTTAAGCACAAATAGTTTGACGACAGTTGTTACCACCGGTTTAAACTCTGGGTTTGACCCGTTCGACGACGTCG
The DNA here is from genome assembly GCA_031368925.1 of Leptospiraceae bacterium. Classification (GTDB taxonomy): domain Bacteria; phylum Spirochaetota; class Leptospiria; order Leptospirales; family Leptospiraceae; genus UBA2033. The sequence goes on along the minus strand of JANMOF010000494.1, from coordinate 156 downwards.
GTGTCTTCCTGTTCGTGGGTTTTGCGATCGGGGGGCGAGCCTGCCATGTGGGGAAAAAGGGCGGGGTAGGGAAGGCGTGGGGGACAATGATGCCCGGTTGGAGTCGAACCCCTCCAAGATGCGAACGGTGACCTAAAAGACCAAGCGTTGAAAGCT
>JANMOF010000491.1:0-5482 GCA_031368925.1 Leptospiraceae bacterium | reverse complement strand
GCACTGGTCGCGGGTTTGAAATTTTTACAAATCATTTAATTTTAACTACGGGGACTTTTTTACAAAGTATTATTCATATCGGAACTTATCAAAAAGCTTCTGGTCGTCTTGGTGATGGAACTGTGCAAGGTTTGTCTGAATCTCTGCGCGCCGTCAATTTTAGACTCGGTCGTTTGAAAACAGGAACTCCCCCACGCCTCAATAAAAATTCTATCGACTACTCTGAATTAGCCGTTCAAGATGGTGATGAAGATCCGAGTCCATTTTCCTTTTCCAATGATCGCATCACTCGTCGCCAGATTCCCTGTCATATAACATATACCAATGCCGAAACTCATAAGATCATCAACGCCAATTTAGAATTATCCCCTATGTATTCTGGGCAAATTAAATCCACCGGTCCACGTTACTGTCCTTCGATTGAAGATAAAATTGTTCGTTTTGCCGAGCGCGAACGTCATCAGATTTTTTTGGAACCCGAAGGTTATGAGACGATGGAAGTTTATGTGAATGGGACTTCTACAAGTTTGCCGGAAGAAGTGCAATGGAAACTCATTCGTTCTATCAAAGGCTTGGAGCAAGCCGAGATTATGCGCCCTGGTTACGCCGTCGAATATGACTTCGTAGACCCAACCGAACTTAAACCCACACTCGAAACTCATCGTGTCAAAGGGCTTTACCATGCCGGTCAAATCAATGGCACTACGGGCTACGAGGAAGCAGCCGCTCAGGGTCTAGTTGCGGCTTACAATGTTATACTTTCTGTTCGCGGTCTTGAGCCTATGATTTTTTCTCGTGCGGAAAGTTATATTGGGGTTCTAGTTGATGACCTCGTATACAAAGGCGTAGAAGATCCTTATCGCATGTTCACTTCTCGCGCCGAACATCGATTACTCCTTCGTCAAGATAACGCCGACAAGCGGCTAATGAAATACGGGTTACAGCTAGGCGTTCTTAGCCCCGAAGACTATTCTCGCATGGAAGAAAAATACGCCCGAGTGGATGATCTTCGTCAAAAGATTTATGCAATGAATTTAAAACCTTCTCCTGCATTGACTGAACTTTTGCAATCAAAAGGAATTGATACTATTAAGTTTGGCTCTGATATGGATTCTTTTATTCGCCGTCCTGAGATTTCTCTTTTGGATTGCAAGGGGATTATTCCAGGCTTGGATTCTATTAGCGATAAAGAAATTAAAATCCTCGAAATGGAAATTAAATACGAAGGCTATATCAAACGCGAAAATCAAACCATCAAAGAGCGCACTCGAAACCTCTCTGTCAAAATTCCGGATAATTTTGATTATTCGCAAATCACTGCTTTAAAAACCGAAGCCATTGTGAAGCTTACTCGTCATAAGCCGGTAACGTTAGAGAAGGCTGCGCAAATTTCTGGTGTCGATCCATCGGATATCGATATTTTGTTGTTTCATTTGACTGATCGCGCAAAGCAGGAAGCTAAGGCATGATAAGTGGAAAAGCTTTTACAAGAAATCGATGATCTTAAGCGCAAACTAGATAGTTTGCGTCCGTTGACAGATGCACAGGTTAAGAATTTAAAAACTCTTTTCGATGTTGATTTTACTTTTAACTCAACGGCTATCGAAGGTAATACGCTCAGCTTGAACGAAACAAAGTTGGTTCTTTTAGAAGGAATCACAATTGGCGGAAAATCAATGCGCGAGCATTTAGAAATCATCAATCACAAAGAAGCCATTGACTATATTGAAAAACTCGCATCTAAAAAAACTTTTGAAATTACTTCTTCTGATATTCTTGGAATCCACAATATTATTTTGCGAAGCATTGATTCCGAAAACGCTGGTATCTACCGAAGAGTTCCTGTCTATTTGAAGAAAAAAGATAATTCTATTTTTAAATTTCCTGAGCCGTTTAAAATTACTGATCTAATGAACGAATTCTTTGAATGGTTTACGGATAGTCACGACACTCATCCCGTTTTATTTGCTGTCGAAGCGCATACCCGATTTGTTTCCATTCATTCCTTTGTAGATGGCAATGGTCGCACTGCGCGGCTAATTTTGAATTTACTCTTATTTCAATTTGGCTATCCGCCTGCTGTTATAAAAGTAACAGATAGAGCTAAGTATCTAGATGCAATTGATGAATGGGATAAAAGTAGAAATTTAATTCCGATTGCAACGTTAGTCGCAAATTATCTCCGAGAAAATCTTTTGCTTTATATCGAAACGATTGAGAAGAAAATTATTTGGAAGTGAAAGCAATAGCTACCACCGATAAGCCTCATCGGTGGTAAATTTTAAATTCTTACTTTTTCTCAGACTCTTTATTTTCTGACTTGTCTTCGTCTTTATCTTCTTCTTTTTCTTTATTCTTGTCTTTTCCTTTGCCTTTGCCCTTACCCTTTCCTTTATTCATCTCTTTACCTTTTTCTTTGTGGTAAGTTTGGATTTCTTCTTCGGAAAGGGAACCGTCAGCGTCTTTGTCCATTTCAGCGAATTTTGCATCATGGAATTTTTGGAATTCTTCTTTAGAAACTTTTCCATTTCCATCGGCATCCATTTTCTTGAAATGCTCTTTTGCCATGTGTCCGCCTTTACCTTTATAGTCATGTGCGGAAATCGAAAAGGTTCCAAGTAGGGAAATTGCTAAAGCTACGATTAAAAATTGTCTCATTAAATTACCTCTTTTGAGTAGTTTTGTTTAATTAGAACTAGGATTTTCTGCAAGGTTCCAAAAAAAATCATTTTTACTTTTTTCTTCAAAATTATGTTATAATATCAATAACTATAAGCGCAATATCATCCTCTAGTCGTTCTTCGTTTGACCACTCTAAGACTTTGTTCAAAACAAAATCTCCAAATTCCTGTGCGGATAACAAACTATAATCCTTTAACATTTGAGAAAGTCGTTTTTCACCAAATGGCTCTTCTGCATCATTTCTTACTTCGAACAAACCATCCGTATAAAGAAAAATCCTATCGCCTTTTTCTAACTGAAATTCTTCTGATTCGAATTCAGGATCTTTAAAAACGCATAGTGCGGCTCCCTTCGGATTCAATGAAAATAATTTCGATTCCTTATTTCTATAGATGAGCAAATCAGAATGTCCAGCATTACCAGTTTTTAAAATCTTGCGCTTAATATCGATATACCCGTAACAAGCAGTTACAAACTCACCGCCCGATTTTCCTTTTAAGATTTTATTCATATTGGAAAGCAATTCTTCAGGCTTAGGTAAATTTTGTTCCTGAAACCAAAACGCCGGTTTAGGAATCATTTGTTCTTGAAACCAAAACGCAGTTTTAAAAGTAGAAACAATCAGCGCCGCCGGAACTCCGTGTCCTGAAACGTCCGCAATGATAAATCCCAAGAAGCCGCCCTTCGTTTGAAAATCATAAAAATCACCTCCGATGCTTTCCATTGGTTTATACCAGGCAACAATATCGAATCCTTCTATGATAGGTGTTTTATTTGGAATCATTGATTGCTGAATTTTCTTTGCTAAATCCATTTCATTTTTGAAAACGCTTAACTCCGATTCAATCTGATATGTCTTCCTTAAAGATTCCATAGATTCAGATTGAACTTTTTCTAATTTTATTTGTGCTTCTTTAATTGCAGTTACGTCTTCAATAATCCCATCCATATAATCATACTTATTTTCTTTATCATAATAAATTCTTGCTGTTAGAGAAGCGTTAAATAATGATTTGTCTTTTCTCTTCAATAGAAGTTCATATTTATTGCATTCTTTCTTCTCTTTCATCATCTCAACAAATCGAATTCTCTCTGATGGATCTGCATACAAATCAGCAACCTCTATGGTCATAAATTCCTCTACACCATCAAAGCCAAACATCCGCGCAATAGCAGGATTAGCCTTTAAAAATTTTCCTTTATCTCCACCCGTGTTGCGATATGCCCCTACATTCAAATTATTAAACAGAGCAATATACTCTTCCTGTGCTTTTTCTTTTTCTCTCTGTAATATTTTTATTCTGTCGGCTAACGCAAAGGAAATCAAAATAGATTCAAGGGCAATTCCCAACTGTACGGTATTTTCTGTAAAAACATTCACCGGAACAATTTGAAATCGGTTAAATGCGAGTAGTGTAGCGCCAAATAAAAAAATACACCAGGCGAATAAATAAATCTTAGCAGGCCTATATCCTCTCCTCGCAATTAGAAATGCAGTAAAGATTGATAGCAGAGAAGAAATTGCTGTGAATATCATAGCCAACTTAATGATTTTGGAATAAGAAATAAAGAAGCATAACCCCACGCAGACAATGGAGATTATAATGATTATCCGAAATATTTTATACAAGAAAGGTAAATTTATTTTTAATTTTAAAAAAGAAATAATAAAAGCAGAGATTCCGATATTAGTAAGTGAAACAAATACTGGAATGGAAATTTCATTCCAATAGGTAAAATCTTTCCAGAAAAATTGGTAGCTAATCCCATTTAAAGATGTTTCAAAAAGTGTAACTGATATTAAATAAAATATATAATAGAAATATGTCCTGTCGTTTAACGAAATTCCAAGAAGTGCGTTATATAAAATCATAGCTCCCATAATTCCGAGAAAGATCATTTGTATGGAAAGAAACTTTTGGTCTTTCTCCCAAAAATAATTTTGTTTATGGATAGAAATTGGAACTTGCATAGACCCATCTGTTCTAATTTTAAAGAAAATTTTTCCCCGCTCGCTTACATCTTTCAGAGAAAAAATAAAGTTCCGGTGCTCAATTTCTCTTTGCGCAAAATTCAAAGTATCCCCAACTATTTTATGTATCCATTCGCCTTTAGTATTTACATACGAATAAGTTATATTATCCAGAAGAGGATATTCAATTTCGAGTAGATAACTATCTAACTTATCGTTAGCATCATATTCAATATAAAACCAATACACTGACTGGGTTATTCCAAAACTCGGAACTTCTTTTTTATTCAATTGAAATTTTTCAAGCATAGTCGGGATTAAAATGTCTTGAATTGTAAGATTACGCGTTTTATCCTCAAGCCAATAAACATAAGGATTAAGTTTATAAGTATCCTTAGACCCATCAATCATAAGGGGACTAGGCAAAAGGGGAAAAAGAATCAATATATAAATCCAAAAAAATTTCATCATAGCTTTAATCTATATAGACTTTACAAAGTCTACTAACAATACCGAATACTATAAGAATAATTAATTGCAATAATATTACGTTAGACTACTGTAACGATAAGCGCAATACGCTTCGAGGTATTGCATATGAAATGCTGTGGCGAATTATCTTTATTTTACTTCTAAAACCTTCCCAGAAACAAAACAAGTAAAGACACCGTTAGATTTTAAAAAATTTCGAATTTGTGCCGGCTCTAACACTAAAAGCTTTGGAATATTTTCTTTCACGATTATTGTTTCATTTGCTTCGGCAAAGCGGACGAACACGCGATCGACGAGCGCGGTGGGGATGTTTTTTCCGACGTAATCGGGGCGGAT
>JANMOF010000475.1:0-1722 GCA_031368925.1 Leptospiraceae bacterium | reverse complement strand
TTTTGAACTGCTTGATTCTGTGTTATTAATTTCAACATCCTAGTCAAAATTATCCATTTAAAGAGGAGTTCTTTCTGTATTATTTCTCCATTTTTTTCTGAAAATTGAACTATTTCTTCAAGATCAATATCACTTTTTCTTATGTATTCACAAAATTTATTTGAATCATTTTTCGATCGCTTAAATAAAACTTGTCCTATTGCAGATTTCCCACTTCCTTTTCTTCCAATTACTATAAATTTTTCTGTTTCGATCTCAGGTAAAACTTTCAAATAGTCATAAAAAACATCGTCTAATTTTACTTTAGCTCTGTTATTTCCCTCACTTTCTGCTTCAGGATTTCCTAAAAATAAATTTTCAGTTGTTATTTGTTTTTTTTTGAATATTGCCATTGAATAGTACGTCTAAATGGTAGATTCAAGTTGCTAACGCAACTATTTAGTAATTATATTTTTGCAAAATTAGCAATCCTCTTGTTATTTCCGATAATTTTTTTCTGAGCTTGGGGCTCAAAAAAATTATCAGAATAACCTATCTTCGCATTAAGTTTTTCCTTTTCAATAAATTCCAAAGGCGTCATATAATTAATGATTTTTCTAGGTCTATTATTGAGTTTGTTTTCTACTTCCCTGATTTGTTCTTCGCTGATTTTATTGAAGTCTGTACCTTTAGGAAAGAAGCGTCTAATAAGACCGTTTGTGTTTTCGTTTGTTCCTCTTTCCCAAGAAGAATAAGGGTGCGCAAAGTATACAGTCATTCCAGTATTTTCAGTGAACCATTTGTGATTTGCCATTTCCATTCCGTTGTCATAAGTGAGTGATTTTTTAAATGTTGAATTCATATGCATAATTTTATTACTGAAGGCAAGTGTTACTGTTTTTGATTTTCTGTTTTTTAATTTTACAATGTGAGTGTATCTTGACTTTCTTTCAACAAGAGTACCAATTGCACTTGCTTGCTTAGATCCAATCATAAGATCACCTTCCCAATGACCGACTTCTTTTCGAAGCTCAACATATGCAGGCCTAAGTTCAATACTAATCTGATCCTTTATTCTTTGCTTATCAGGTTTTACAAGAAAATGCTTTCTTCTTTTGTATCTGGAGCGGGGCAATAGCTTAATAAGTTTTCTATTCACTTTGGCTTGTCTGTGTTTATAGATATACGCATAAATGGATTCATGCGAGATAGTCATAATTGCATCACCGGGATATTTTCTTTTAATACTACCAGCAATCTGCTCAGGTGTCCAATTGTCTAATAACCCTCGGTAAACATACCATCTAAGCATAGGATACGCAGATATTTTATCATGATATTTTTTACTGACATAATCCTCTTTAGCACACCAATCGGCTTGTTTAGCATTATAAATATTACCAGGCCTTGGAATATATTTCTTGAGTTCCCGAGAGATGGTTGATTTGTTTCTATTTAATTGTCTGGCGATAAAAGTTGCAGACATTTTCTGACGAAGTAGTGTTTCAATTATAACTCTTTCTCTAAAGGTCAAACGATGGTATTCTTTTGTTTCCATACAACAAATTTATTTATTTCAAATTGTTGCGTTGGATTCTTGAATTTATGATGTTGTCGGTTAACTTGCACCTAACGATTTGCGGCTTGGCGAAGGTGGCGATTTTACCACAAATGTTCATACGAAGCACACACTTCAAATTTACGAAAAACTGTCATACGAAGCTCTGAACCGCCACTTTTGCC
>JANMOF010000440.1:0-9610 GCA_031368925.1 Leptospiraceae bacterium | reverse complement strand
GATTTATTAGAATCTGCTGTTATGAAATTTTTTGTTTTGCTAGCGGTATACCCTTGCGTATCATTATCATTGTTTTTTACATTCACAGTGTTTGTTGCAAGTGAATTATAGTTAATGTCAGGGCTAGTCGGAGAAGGGACTGTGACTGCATATAAAATTCCACTCGGATTAAAGTAATCGTTATTTACCCCTGTTATAGTTACTATCTGTGGAACGCTCCAATTCGATGCGGTAAACGTTAAGTTTGCGGGAGCTACGGTTCCGGCTGTTGTATTTGAACTTGTGATTCCCATAAACGTTACATTCGCTGTTGGTTTCGTTCTGAGTTTTACGGTAAATGTTGCTTTGCCGGCACTTTCTGTTGTGATGAGTGGGTTGGTTGCGGCATTTACAATTACACCTGCTGTATCATTGTCATCATTAATCACAGTGACACTAGAAGGAGTTAAACCATTGTAATTCACATCTCCGCTTGTTGCGGAAGAAGGAATTATAGAATACGTTATATCCCCATCTCCCAAACTATCATTGACTCCTCTTACTGTAACAGTCTGATATGTATTCCAATTTGCGGTAGTAAATGTAAGGCTAGCCCCGGAGAGAATAATTCCTTCCGTGATATCAGAAGAACTAAAATTAATACTTACGCTTGCGGATGGAACTGTCATTAGCCGCACTTTAAAGGTTGCTGTGTTTAAGTCCTCGCTTGTATGCCCGCTAATTGCAGTAATATCAAATGCAGGCGAGTCATTATCTATATTGGTAATGCTTACACTTTGCGGAGAAAGACTATTATACGCTAAATCGGCACTGATAGGAGCTCCGACTTGAATTGTGTAAGAAGTATTCCCATCTAGGTTAAAATCGTCTAGTCCGATCACAGTAACCGCTTGTTGGATATTCCAACTAGAAGTTGTGAAAGTTAAGCTCGCTACACTGGCAGTTCCTTCTGTGGGATTATTATTTGTCAGTGGCAAAACTACATTTGCTGTAGGTTGTGAATTTAGAACAACAAAGAAAACACCACTCGTTCCAGATTCATTTGTATTCAATGTTGGGTTAATGATAGTAAACCCTGCTGTGTCGTTATCTTGGTTTATAACGGCTATGTTTGGTTGTGACAAACCGTTGTAATTTAAATCTGCACTTGTAGACAAGTCAAGACTAACTGTAAAGTTACTATTCCCATCAGTTAAAGAATCGTCAACGCCTGTAATAGTAACTGTCTGTAGAATATTCCAATTAGAACTTGTAAACGTGAGGGTAGAGGGACTAACGATTCCTTCTGTTAAGTCACTACTTGAGATTGGAATTGTTACATCTGCCGATGGAATTGAATTTAATACAACAGTGAAGCTCGAAGTGCCTCCTGCTTCAGTTACTATATGACCGCCTAGCGCTGAAACAGTGATGCCATTCGTTTCATTGTCTATATTTTCGGTTGTCACCATTCCAGCGGATAATCCTTGGTAGTCTTTATCGGTGCTGATTGCATTTCCTAGATCTATTGTAACTGATTTATTTCCATCTTGTAATATATCATCGACTCCTGTTAAGGTTATCACTTGTGGAATATCCCAATTATCCGGTGTAAAGGTAATCGAATCTAAACTGGGAATTACCTCTGATATATCGGAAGATGATACGTTAAGCGTCACGTTACTAGACGGAATCTTATTTAACTTAACTGTAAATATGACACTTGATCCCGATTCATATGTCACTAACCCAGTCCGAGGGCTAACAGAAAAACCCGCAAAGGAAGAATCTGGAAAAATTTCGTTATTAGGAGAATTTGTATTCGTTGGAGGTGGAAAAAGTAACTGTGAATTTTTAGCTTTTGCAGGAAATAATAAACCAGTAAGCACAGGCCAAGCAGTACAATTTGAAAATAATAAAAGAGTAGCAATAATAAGTAATTGCCTGAAAATACTTATAAAAATCGAATTTGGACATTCTTTCGCCACATTATATACGACAGAAAATTCTGCTAAATTCTTTGGGATCTAAAAGAATTCTATATACAAATCAATAAAAAAATGACAACGCTCATCGTTTTTTCGAAAATTTAGGAGATCAAAGTTCCAATACCGCTAGTTGTAAAAAGCTCCATGAGAAGTGAGTGAGGAACTCTTCCGTCAATAATATGAGTTTTCTTGACTCCATTTTGAATCGCATCTAAACAACATTCTACTTTAGGAATCATACCACCTGATATATCTCCTGTTTGAATAAGCTCTCTTACTTGCGCCTCATTTAGATATTCTGCTAGCTTTTCTTTTATGAGGATACCGGGAGTATCCGTAAGAAGAATTAATTTTTCTGCATTTAATGCTCCTGCGATTGCGCCTGCCATTGTATCTGCGTTGATGTTAAGCGCCTGACCATTATTATCCTCTGCTACTGGAGAAATTACAGGAATTGTCTTTGCATCAAGTAAAGATTGAAGTAAGATTTTATTTATTTTAGTAATCTTCCCGACAAAACCAACGTCGACTAACTCTGTTTTACCGTTCTCGTCGGTAACTTCAATCTTTTGAATTTCTGCTGTTGCTAGTTTCCCATCTCTGCCTGAAATCCCTAAAGCGTTTCCTGATTTTGAGTTAATTAAGCTTACTATTTGTTTATTTAATTTCCCGGATAATACCATTTCAACGACTTCCATCGTTTTATCGTCTGTAACTCGATGCCCTCTTACAAATTTAACGGGTAATTTTAATATGTCGAGAATTTGATTTATCTCAGGTCCACCTCCATGCACAATGATCGGATGAATCCCTAAATATTTCAAGAGCACAATGTCCCTTGCAAAAGATTCCTTTAGCTCATCTTTTATCATTGCGGCTCCACCGTATTTGATCACAATTATTTTATTTGCGAATTCCGTTATATATGGTAACGCTTCGAGGATGTTTTTTATTTTTGAAATATTTTCTTCCATACTAGAAACCTATCTTTTTGCAAGCGACATATCCTAAAAGTTTTTTTTATTCTTGAGACAAGCAGTCGTTTCTCCAAAATGGATTTATGAAAAAAGCATTGATTTTATCCGGTGGTGGGGCTCGCGGGGCTTACCAGGCTGGCGTTTACAAATACCTGACTGAGCAAAATTTTGTTCCGGACGTAATTTGTGGCACATCTGTTGGTGCGCTAAATGCGACTGCTCTGGGTTGTGGATTTACATCAGAAAAATTAATTGAACTTTGGAGAAATATCGAAACGGGAAATGTAATGCGCTATTCCATTTGGCAAAATATAAAAGACATTTTCCTCCGAAGATTTTCTCCTTTGGTAGATACGACTCCAATGAAACGTTTACTTGCACGTGAATTAGATTTTGGGAAACTGAGAAACTCTTCCGCAAAAATTTTTATTTCCGCAGTGAATATTACTACTTCAGAGTTAGTTTATTTTTCTAATGAAGAAATTGGGATTCAACATCTAATGGCATCGTCTGCAATTCCAGTTGTATTCCCATGGCAATACGTAAATGGAGCACCTTATTGGGATGGGGGGCTAATGGCAAACACTCCGATCGCACCTGCCATTGATGAAGAAGCAAAAGATATTATTGTAGTATTACTTTCTCCTGTTGGCAAAGTAGAAATGGAATTACCAAAGTCAAGAAAAGAGTCTCTGGAGAGAGTTTTTGAGATGACCCTAATTTCTTCTTACCAGGCAATACGGGCAAATATGGATTATACTGAAATCCAGCATGAGTCTAAATCTTTTCTTTCGTTCTTTGATTATTTAATACAAAATAAAAATATTCGAATAAGAGCTGTTAGCCCTAAGAATTTTCTAGGGCTAAGAAGTATTTTAAATTTCAGCCATTTACAAGCAGATTCCCTGATTGAAATGGGATACAATGACGCAAAAGAACAACTAGGCGCTTTATAGTAATGAACAGGCTCTATTCTAGAAATGGTTTTTTTTGTGACAAAAATGGAGGCATATTATTATTGCGCGGCGTTAACCTTGCCGGCAGTTCAAAGATTCCGACTGTTCCTGATGGAACTACCTATCTCAATCAATCCGAAAGTTTTAAGAACCATCGCAATGTTTCTTTTGTAGGAAGACCATTCTTAGAGGAAGAGGCTAACGAGCATTTTGATCGTTTAAAAAAATGGGGATTTAATTTTCTCCGATTTCTAGTTACCTGGGAAGCAATCGAGCATGCGGGTCCGGGTATGTATGATGACGAATACATTGATTATATTGCCCGTATGATAAAATTAGCAGAAAAAAAGGGATTCTATCTTTTCATTGATCCACACCAAGATGTATGGTCACGTTTTACGGGTGGAGATGGAGCGCCTGGATGGACTCTTGAGTCAGTCGGAATCGATATTACGAAGTTGAGTGATGCAGACATGGCTTATATTCATTATGCGCAAGGGAAAAATTATAAAAAGATGGTTTGGCCTCAGAATTATCAAAAGTATCCAACGGCTACTTTGTTTTCTCTTTTTTTTGGTGGCAATGTATTTGCACCAAATTTGAAAATAGAAGGCGTGAATATTCAAGAGTATTTGCAGTCACATTATATAAAATCAATTTTAAGATTAGCAAGAAAAATTTCTAAATTTAAGAACGTTGTAGGCTTTGGATCTTTAAATGAACCTTCGCCCGGATTTATTGGACGAAAAAATTTAACTGAGTTTGCTGGTATGGGTAGCGGAATACTACATACATCTTCCCCTTTCCAAGAAATGTATGCTTCGGAAGGAGTTTCTTGTAGCATCGATATAAAATTTCTTTTAGGTCAATTTGGGATAACTGTCGGCAAACACACTATGAACCCAAATGGAATTTCTATCTGGAGTAAGGGGCATATTTGTGTTTGGCGCAGGCATGGTGTGTGGAATTACGACCCAAATGGCGCTCCCATGCTTTTGAAATCTGATTATTTTTCGAAAGCTAATGGAAGAACTATTGATTTTTATTCTGATTTCATGAAACCATTTATTAAGAATTTTAAAACTGCAATTCAGAAAGTCAATAAACAGTTTTTTATTTTCATAGAAAGTGATCCAACTAAGCTAGAACTTAAATGGGACGAGAAAGAAAAGAAAGGCTACTCATCAGTAGTCAATGCCAGCCATTGGTATGATGGAGTTTTACTTTTTACAAAAAAACATATAGATTGGTTTGGCATACACAATTTTAAAATGAAACCAGCATTTGGAAAAGATGCCGTTAGAGAAATGTATACCGATTCAATTGCTGCTATTAAGAATATGTCTACAACGGAAATGAATTCTTGCCCGACGTTAATTGGCGAAACCGGTATCCCAATGGACATGGAAGGGGCAAATGCCTATAAAACCCTCGATTATAGTAAGCAAGAATCTGCAATGGATGCAATTTTTCGTGCGATAGAAAAAAATTTAGTCAACGTTACTCTCTGGAATTATACACCGGATAATACGCATAAGCTAGGAGATAAATGGAACGAAGAGGATTTATCAATTTACTCAGTGGATACTCCGAAAGAAATTTGTGAGGATGGGGGACGGGGCACAAAAGCGTTTTCGCGACCTTATCCTATTTTGACGGAAGGAAACCCAGTTTCACTGTATTTCGATATAGCTAAGGGACTTTTCAAGTATTCTTTTAGAAGAGGGGATTATGACAAGGGTTCTTGTATTATTTTTATACCAGATATACATTACATGTCTGGGTTTAAAGTCCTTATCAATGCTGGCACTTATACTTATAAAAAAGACAAAAACCTGCTATTTTTTCAGGGGGAAAGCGGTGTTGATTTATATGGAATTACTATTCTGAAAGATTAATTGGAATTTGAATAAAAATGTACTTGTAAAAAACGAGTAGCATAATTCCATTTTTCCTATGTATAAATTAATCTTAGCTGATGACCATCCTGTGATTCGAGAAGGTCTGAAAGCTTATTTAAAAGACTCTAATATGTTTTCTTTAGAGGGAATGGCTTCGAATGCAGAGGAACTTCTCCGAATGGTTTCTACAATTAATCCAGATGTTATTATGACAGATTTGGATATGCCTGGTTCTAATACTTTTGAAGTCCTCAAGCGAATGAAAGAAGAGTATCCTAAACTGAAAAAAGTTGTATTTACGTTTCATGAAGAAAAGTCTTTTTTCTTAAAATCAGTAGAAGCAAGTATTAACGGTTATATTCTGAAATCAGAGCCTTTCGAAATGATATCCCCGCTTTTGAGTTCTATCATGGATGGTGGTTTTGCTGCATCTCCTAAAATGCAAAAGTACTTGATTTCGCATTCTAAAGATGCTGTTGGTTACGATTCATTAACCCCACGTGAAAAAGAAGTATTAGCCTTCATTGCGAAGGGACATTCCAATATAGAGATTGCTGAAAAATTTAATCTATCTGTTAGAACTATAGAATTCCATAAGAATAACATCAAAGAAAAGTTAAACATGAAAAGCCTTGCTGAGATTATTAGTTACTATGAAACTTTGAATTTGTAAAACTTAGTGTTAGAAGAAAAAAACCTCGCTTAGTGACTTTTATTCCATTATACTAGATAGAAATTCTAATATATTGACAATAGTCGTATTATTTTCGATATGGTAAAGATACACTAAGATTTGAGGTAACGACCGTGGCAAAAGAAGAATCCAAAATCACGAACGAAGAAAGAATTAAAAAAGAAAAGCATCCCTTAAAATTGCGTCCAGAAATTGACAAATGGGCAAAAGAAGGCTTTCAAGCGATTCCAGAAGATGACCATATCCGTTTTAAATGGTTTGGTTGTTACCTTCAAAAACCAAAGACGGATGGATATTTCATGATGCGTATGCGTATGCCTTCCGGTCAATACACCGCTAGCCAGGGGCGGGAAATTGCGAAGTTTACAAATGAACGCGCTCGTGGGCTAATCGATGTTACGACTCGCCAATGTTTTCAAGTGCATTGGTTAACGATAGCCGACATACCTCCTATCATTGATAAGTTAGAAGAAATTGGACTCGGAGTCTTGGGTGCCTGCGGTGATATTACGCGTAACGTCACCGGGAATCCTCTCGCAGGAATTGATCCTGAAGAATATATGGATGCGACTAATTTAATTAATCGTTACGTAAAAGAAATTTCAGAGCGCCCCGATCTTGGCGACTTACCTCGTAAGTTTAAAGTTTCTATTTCTGGAGCACCGCATAATCTCGCACAACCTGAAATCAACTGTATTGGAATTGTTGGCGCAAAATTAGAAGTAAACGGTGAAACAAAATTCGGATATACGATTCGTGTAGGTGGTGGACTTTCTACGAACCCCTATTTTTCAAAATGGTTAAATGTATTTTTAAAGGACGATAATGAAGTCCTTGCAGTTTGCGCAGGGCTAACAGAGCTTTACCGTGATAATGGTAACAGGGAAAATCGTCGTAAGTCGCGTATGAAATTTCTAATGGAAGACTGGGGACCTGAAAAAATGAGAGCTGAGTTAGAAAAAAAGCTCGGCTATAAACTTACAGACTATCCAAACCCTCAAGTAGTTGAAAAAAACGCTGATCCACTGGGTCCAAATAAAATGAAACAACCAGGTATGAATTTCATCGGAGTTCCTATTAAAGTAGGACGACTGAGTGGTGACCAGTTAATTACTCTGTGTAACATTGCTGAGAAATATGGAAATGGGTTACTTAGAAATACGAATAAGCAAAATGTTATGATTCTAGGTGTTCCCGATGCAAACGTGAATGCAGTAGTTAAAGCTCTTGCAGATTCTGGAATTTATAATCCGAAACAAACTAATAATAGAATCGTCTCTTGCACGGGAACAGAATTTTGTAACCTTGCCATTGTAGAAACAAAAAATAGAACGGCTAAGCTCATTGATTACTTGAATGAGAAAAATATAAACGTAGAAAATATCAATATCCACTTCTCGGGTTGCACAAATAGCTGCTCTCAATATTCGATTGCGGACATTGGTTTTATTGGCGGAAAAACTAAGGGTGAAAATGACGAAATGGAAGAAGCTTACATGCTTCACCTAGGTGGTTCGATTGGGAATAATCCTACTTTTACTCACAGTGTTTTAAAAGTGAAAGCTGATACATGTGGACCGATTGTAGAAAAACTGGCTAATCAATATTACGCAAAGAAAATTCATGGGCAATCTTTCCGTGATTTTTATAAGGATTATGAAAAAGAACAAGTTGCTGAACTTTTAGGAATTTCTTTGACTAAGAGTGAATAGCCTCTCGGTAATAATTCTATGAATAATATTGATGAATTCAATCAAAAGTTTCAGGTTTCCAATACAAAAGAAATTTTACAACTTGCTTTAATAAAGCATAAAGGTGGAGTTTTATTTTCTTCCAGTCTCGGTGCGGAAGATCAAGTTTTAACAGACATGATTCTGGCAATTGATAAATCTGTCACAATTGCCACACTGGATACTGGTCGTTTGCCGTATGAAACTTATAAAACGATCGAAGACACAGAAAAAAAATACGGAATTAAAATCCAGGTTCAATTTCCTGACTACATTTCTGTAGAAAAGATGGTGCGGGAAAGAGGCATTAACCTCTTCTATGAAAGTGTTGAGAATAGAAAAGAATGTTGTTCCGTTCGAAAGCTTGAACCACTCGCGCGTGCGATGAAAGATAAATCTCTTTGGATTACAGGACTCAGGAAAGAACAGTCTGTTACCCGCTCCGATATGAAATTTGCTGAGTGGGATGAAAAATATTCTGTTCTAAAAGTAAATCCACTTTTGAATTGGGCAGAGAAACAAGTTTGGGATTACATCAAAGAAAACAATGTCCCCTATAATGAACTGCATGATAAAGCCTATCCAAGCATAGGCTGCGCGCCTTGCACACGGGCTATTGAAGAAGGCGAAGATTCTCGAGCAGGTAGATGGTGGTGGGAAGATCCTGCTACTAAAGAATGTGGTTTACATTGGAAAGATGGGAAATTAGTTCCGAATAAAACAAAAAGCGACAAATCGATGTTTGTCTGAGATAGAAAATTTATAGACATTGCATTCTCGATTTTTATGCGATGTCATATTTGCAGGAGAAAAAAATTGAGTAAATATCATTTGAATCATTTACAAGAGCTAGAAGCGGAATCAATCTATATTATGAGAGAAGTAGCGGCTCAATTTGAAAAACCAGTTCTTTTATTTTCAGGCGGTAAGGATTCTATCACTCTTGTTCGTTTAGCGGAAAAAGCATTTCGTCCGGCTAAATTTCCTTTTCCGCTTCTGCATATTGACACAGGTCATAATTTTCCAGAGACAATTACTTTTCGTGACGAAATGGTAAAGCGGATTGATGAGCGGTTAATTGTGCGTTATGTACAAGACTCAATTGATCAAGGCAAAGCAGTCGAAGAAACAGGAAGAATCCCTAGCCGAAACAAATTACAAACAATTACCCTCTTAGATGCACTTTCAGAATTCAAATTTGACGCTGCATTCGGTGGAGCTAGACGAGATGAAGAGAAGGCTCGCGCGAAAGAAAGAATTTTTTCTTTTCGTGATGAATTTGGACAATGGGAGCCTAAAAAACAACGTCCAGAGTTGTGGAATTTATACAATGGGAAAATTCAGAAGGGTGAGCATATACGCGTTGTCCCCATTAGCAATTGGAC
>JANMOF010000422.1:0-5149 GCA_031368925.1 Leptospiraceae bacterium | reverse complement strand
GATTTATTCTACAATAAAGTAAACGATGTTTTATCATCTTCTATCTATCCTGAAAATCAAGAAGGCTATTTAAAAGTTAAAAAATTCAATGAATTCAAGAGAGTTGCTTCGGAGTCAAATAGTACTTTTAAAAAAGTAAATCTTACAATCAATTTTGATAAAGCTCCCAAAAATCAATTTGGCGTCAATCAGGATGCTTGTACAGGATGTGGAAATTGCTTTACTGGTTGTAATTTTAATGCAAAGAATTCGCTAGATAAAAATTATCTCGCGATTGCAGATACTAACGGTGCAGAGATTTATACGCAAATCAATGTTAGCCACATTCAATTCTTAGAAGAAGAAAGTTCCTATTTAGTCTACTACGCAGATTTAATTACTGGATTTGAAAACTTAGAGAATATTTCTTTAAAAGTAGTTAAAGCAAAAAAAGTCGTGTTAGCCGCAGGAAGCATTGGTTCTACAGAAATCCTCTTTCGTTCTAAAATAAAAAATAATTTAAAAGTATCAGATTACTTAGGCTTTTCTTTTTCAGGAAATGGTGGGTTAATATCAGGCGGCATGAATTTAGATACCGAAATAAACCAAGTCGGTATATCTAAAAGTAAATCCCCCGAAAAAAGAGTAAGAACGGAAGAGCGAAGATTAAATACCAATAGGGCAAAGGATCGACGAAAACAAACTAATGATATATTTAAGAAAATTTTAAACCCATATGTTGAGCAAGTCGGACCAACTATTACTGCAATGTCTGATAAACGCCTAGACAATAAAAATCACTTTTTCGGACATGTCATTGAAGACTCTGCTGTACCTGCCACCCTTTCTTCCTTCTTCCAATCTAATTGGCTCTATATCTTTATATCTAGGCTACTCAATCAACAAATGAGTACAGTTGAAATCAGTAAAATATTTTATCAATTAATTAATTCCCGAAAAAATCCTGTTAAGAATCACACAATGATGTTTCTGGGTGTGGGTCATGACCAACACAAAGGTACATTGCAATTTGATCATTCATCTACTCATAAATTCCAAGAAGTGAATTTAGTTTGGCCTGGATATATTCAACAGACAAATTTTAAAGAACTCAGAAAAGATATGCATACCCTAATTGAAAAAATGGGGGGAAATTTTGTGGACTATTCAGAAATATTCCTTAGAAGACCTTTAACTGTTCATCCATTAGGTGGATGCAGAATGTCCTCTAATGCTAGCCTTGGAGTTGTAAATCATCTTTGCCAAGTTTACAGAATAGACGGGGATAAACAATTCTATGACGGCTTATACATAGTAGACGCTTCAATCATTCCCCGTTCTCTTGGTATAAACCCTATGTGGACAATTTCCGCACTAGCAGAAAGAGCTATGTCTTTTATTCCGGAGAATAAAGTGCAATTAGAAAAAAAAGAATATAACAGTAATAGCAACAATAATAAAACAAATGCAATCGGAATGAAATTTTTTGAAAAATTCCAAGGTCATTGGTATAGTGAAGTTGAAAAAGATTATGAATATAATTCGCAACGTGGTGAGAGTATTGGGATTGCTAGGGAATTAAATTTTAAGATTGAAGTTGTAATTCCAGACTTAAATGAATTCGCTGAAACTAGGTCAATAGTTAAAATTTCAGGAGAGCTAGAAGCACCCGTTCTTAGTCTCGACGGCAAATTGATAATTACCGAAGGATCTCATTTTCAATTCCAAGATGATTTAGGTTCATCATTCATCAAGTATTTTACCTATGATCTACAATTGATTTCTATTGATGGACGAAAATTTATTTTGACCGGTAAAAAAGAATTATTGCGAATGAATTATACCAATGTATGGAATGAAACTACAACACTTTTATTTGATGTTAAAGAATTTAAAGATAATAGACTGGAACCTATTGGAAAAGGAATTGCTACTATTTCTTTGGAAAATTTTCTAAAGAATAATATTGGTTCGCTTCAAACTCTAAATTCAAATAATTTTTCTGAAAATATCCAGGCAAAAAACTTTTTCCTATTTAATTTCCTTAAAGGCATAATGAAAGTATACTCTCCCGGTAATCTATTTAGAAGCCGAGGAGAATTAATTCCAACCCAGGATGAACCAAAACTACGAGATCAAGTTTCCTTATCAATTGAGAAAATAGAACATCTTCTAAAAACAAAGGATGGATTACTTCTTCAAATAAATCATTTTAAAAATAAGAATGGTTCTAAAGGATCAGTACTTTTGCTTCATGGTCTGACCTCATCTAGTGAAATGTTTGCAATGCCGGAACATAAAAATCTCAAAGACTGGTTATTAGAAAACGGCTTCGATGTATGGCTCTATGATTTTCGAATTAGTGGCAAACTTCCATACAATGAAATACAGCATGATTATTCTTTTGATCATATTGCAATGTACGATATACCTTTAGCGATTGATTTTATACGAAATACAATTCCTACAGCATCTAAGCTTCATGTAATATGTCACTGCTTAGGGTCTGTTAGTTTTTTTCATTCTCTATCCGCAAAATTAGTGAATGGCGTTGACTCGGTTATTTCGAATTCGATTTCCCTGTTCAGTAACCTCCCGTTACCCGCATTACTAAAACTAGAACTAATGATAAATTCAAGATTTTTAGAAGATGTTTTAAGAATCCCACAGATAAATCCAATTGCATTAAGAGGAAAAGACTGGTTACAGGGCATTATCTCCTATGGCAATTCTATTTTTCATAGAGAATGCGATAGCGCGATCTGCCATATGCTATCCTTTATGTGGGGCACAGGTGATTCTGCGCTATTCGAACATAAAAATATACTTGATACCACACATAATCGACTCCATGAATTATTTGGATCAACTTCAATGAATTATTATAGGCATGTTGCTAAAATTGCCAGAGCAGGAAAACCAATTAAATTCTATGAAAAAGATGAAAGGTTTAATTCAATGTCAAATGATTATTTAAGTTCCATCTCCGAAAACAAAGTCCCGATTTTATTTATTACCGGTAAAGAGAATAAAGTATTTTGGGATTCAAATATAAAAGCATATAATTACTTAATGTCAGCAAATAACGGAATTCATAAATTGAAAGTATTCCCTGGGTATGGTCACCAAGATATTTTTATGGGGCGCAATGTTCAAAATGATATATTCCCTGCATTCACTGAATTTTGGGATACAATCTAGCCGTTTCAACTAACGTTAGTTCGTCGTGTATTTTTTCAATCTAGATAAAAGTCGACTATCGTTAATTATTTCTCTGTCAAAGCGGAATCTCCCTAACCATATGATTTTTTTTTCAAAATCTCAGTGATTACTTTTCAAAGATTATAGAGATTTTTCTTTCTACGAATTGCTAGCCTTAGCGAAAATAAATTCCGATTTAGTATTTGGTAACTTATTTTCCCTAGAACTTGCAAGTATAAATACCCCTTTTACTAAAAAAAAGAGAAGCTATTTTTAAGAAGAAGCATATCAGTTTAAAAAATAACTTTAAAAAAAAAATGGAATAATTTAATTTGCTATTAAATTAAAATTACGGTGGTTAATTATGAGTAAATTGAAAGTCCCAGGTCCTCCTAAAGGTCATTTTATCTTCGGAAATTTATTTGATTTTCAAAAAAATCCACCCGAATACATTTTAAGTATTGCTAAACAATATGGTAATATTTCTGCAATCAATCTTGCAGGTTTTTTATGCATTCTCGTAAATGAGCCAGAGATAATCAAAGACATTATGATGACGAACCAAAAACAATTCGTAAAAGCACATGTATTTCGAATTCTAAAGAAACTTTTGGGCGATGGGCTTTTAACCAGTGAAGGAGAATTTCACAAAAGACAGAAACGTCTCGCGCAACCCTCCTTCTTTAAAACGCGAGTTAACTCTTATGGTTCAGGGATGGTGGATTATACAAACAAAATTCAAAATAACTGGAAGGACGGAGATGATCTAGATATACAAATAGAGATGGCAAATGTAACTTTAGGAATCGTAGCGAAGACTCTTTTTAATACGGATGTTGGAACGGATGAGTCACGAGAAATTGGAGAGGCATTGACAGACGCGCTTGGAATTTTTGATAAAGTAATAGATAGTCCCTTTGCAGATTACATTTTGAAAATTCCATTCCTACCGATCACAATGAGATTCAAAAAAGCATTAAAAAAGTTAGATAGTATAATTTATCGAATCATCGATGAGCATCGAAAACACGGAAAAGACCAAGGCGATTTTGTTTCGATGATGATGCTTGCTAAGGATGAGGAAGGCACTGGCAGCATGACTGACAAGCAAGTCCGAGACGAAGCTATGACTATCTTTCTAGCAGGTCATGAGACAACAGCAAATGCACTATGCTGGACACTCTATTTACTAGCAAAAAATCCAGACAAGAGAAAAAAATTTCTGGCGGAAATAGATTCTGTATTAGGTGGAAGAGAGCCAACAGTAGAAGATGTGCCTAAACTTGAATATGCGCTCATGGTATTTTCAGAATCTCTTCGCATGTATCCTCCTGTCTGGTGGACTGGTCGTGAAAATCTTTCCGAATACAAAATCGGCGATTATACATTCAAGAAAGGAACTATATTTGTAATTAGCCAGTATGCAATGCACCATGATACTCGCTTTTATCCAGACCCGTATGTATTTCGTCCAGAAAGATGGCTACCAGAAGAATCGGAGGCAAAGCCTAAGTTTGCGTTCTTTCCTTTTGGTGCCGGAATTCGTATGTGCATTGGAAATCAATTCGCTGAACAAGAGGCTATTCTAGTATTAGCCTCTCTCTCTCAAAAATGGATATTTCACACCGACGAAACAAAAGAATTTGTAAGCACGACACTCACCCTTCGTCCGAAAAATGGAATGAAAATGAAACTGGAGAGAAGAAAGCGATAGATATTCAATATACGGATTTTTTTCCTGTCATTTCGAACTGTTTCATCGTGAGAAATCTCTCTGACAATATAACGATAGGGTTAAGCAAAATAGACCCCTCACGGAGAGACTGTTCGAGGTGACAGGGGTAAAACGCTAACTCTCTTCTGCTCTTTTTTTTAAGGCGAGATTCATTTCTTCATGAACTCGCCTAACGTTTGTATTGATATGATTCTTGGAGCGAAGAAAAAATATCCCACTAAAGCTTGCCGCATG
>JANMOF010000392.1:0-5107 GCA_031368925.1 Leptospiraceae bacterium | reverse complement strand
AACTAAATATCCTTTTGCCTTTGCTTCTTCAAGCATTGGGTTTGTAAACGAATCTGGGATTCGCTCCGGCTTACAGTCATTAAACGGGATAAATCGTTTGTATCCGCAAGTGTTTGGTTCCTTAATTGGTTGCTTCGGACTTGTCGGAGCATTTGTTTCTGCTAAAAAAGAATTGATATAGCCTAAAACTTTTACACCGTCACGATTCATCTCTGCTGTAAAATTTTTAAAATCAGGATAGGCAGGTTCAGGATTTCCGTCTGAGTCGGTTAGCTCTGATGTTTCCTGCGCATACCATCTCCATTTGAGTTGGTCACCAAATCCTGTAACACGTCGTCCAACCCAGTCTTGTATCCAGAGCGCAGTAACAGGATTACCCGCTGCCTTTGCTTCTTTAACAATTTTTTTAACTTTATCGGTTCCGCCTTGTAATCCAAGCCATGTTCCGTATGCCCAATCAGGTAGACCTTTATACCTTCCTGTTTTTGCTGTGTACATTTCAATTAGATCAAGAGGTTTATCAGAAACCCAAATAGTTCCTTTTAAATTATTTTCCCAGAACAATACCTTTACATACTCGTCATGCTCAAAGTTAAATTTAGAGTATGCGCTATTTTCAAAGTAGACGGAGCGGTTATTCGTTGTTATGTAATGAGGCATTGGAGCATAGCTAGTATATTCATTTCCACCGGCTCCCTGTGTGAGGTTAGCACCAAACGTAATTGGTTGATCTCCTCTTCCTATTCCTTGTTCTTCCGTGAATATAAAAGGTTTTTTTCCTTTCATATTAAAATGCGTATACTGTTCTCCAAACCCGAAGAACTGTTCTTCTTTCACTGATTTGTAAACCAAGTTGATTCTGTTAAAAGTTTTATCAGAAAGATGGACTGAAAAGTTTAGACTCTGCTTATTTTCGGCAATCAAATCAATATCGTATTTGATATAACAATCTTTGCCATGTAAGATTCCTGAAATTTTTATTCCATCTTGGAGTTTTTCAATTAGATCAATTGTTTGATTTGGGCATCGCATTTCATACTTGTCTTTAAATTTGAATGCGGCTAAATTGTAACTTACTTTAGGCGAGCCTTTTGCTGCTGTCAAAAAGGATCTTTCAATTGGAAATTCTACAAATGAAAATTTATCATTGTATACTGTTAATGTTTTTTCATCTATCTTGTAGAATACTTCGTTTCCGATTTCTCCTTTTGTAGATACTTCCTTTAGAACACGGACTTGCATATTCTCTTTTGAAGAACATTGCAAATATAAGGATATGAGAATACCCAGTATTATTTTTTTTGTCATAATAAACTCCTAGTTTTGTAATTATTATTTCTTCTTATCAATTCCGCCGACTCTTGGGGCTGCAGATGCGGCAGCACTCGTTCCGTAGAGAGAAACAGCTTGCTTGGGTAGATTGGACTTTCGCCACTCAAACCAGGAACCCTGGTAAGTGAGAACATCCTGGTATCCAACTTCTTTTAGCATGAGAGCGCATAAGCACGATCTTGCGCCGTTGTAATCGTATAATACAGTAGTTCGCTCTGGCATAAAGGGGAAGCCTTGTAATCTTTTGATAAAAAGTTCGCGGGTAATGACAAATCCTTCCTGATCATAAAATGTTTGCCAATCCCAGAGAAATGCTCCCGGTAGTCTACCGGATAACGTTCCAGGTTCTGGACTTGTCAGGCGTGGAAGCTTACCGTCATATTCCTCTTTGGTTCTGGTATCAAAAATTTGAAGACGAGTTAAGTTTTTTTCCATGAACGCTTTGTCTACTACGCCTGGTATTGGTTTCGGTTTTTCGGTTGGTTCCAAATCTACGATGTGTGATCCCTTTTCCGTTTCCCCATCGAAGGGCCATTTTAAGGCTAACATGTATGTTTCTCTGAATCCAATGGAGCGTAGTAAATAAACCATTCGTGAAGAGAACATTCCCATTCCTTCATCATAAACGACAACTCTCGATTTGCCCGAGTCGTTGATTAATCCTAAGATTGCTTTTAATGGGGTATACATTTTTTTTTGGGATTCTGTGTCAGATCCAAATGCTTTTTTTATGAAAGGAAAATAATAGGCACCTTTGATAGTGCTCTCTTCATAGGCAGCTTGGTTTCTGCAATCGATGATAAAATCATCCTTTTCGATAGTAGTTTTTAAAAAATTCCAGTTTGACAATGCTAATTCCTTTCGTAAAATATTAAAGCTCTCAAGCCATTTAAAAAAAGGGTTACTTTTTGTGTTATTTTTTTTTATAAAAAGTGAAATGTGACATAAGCGAAAAAATGCTATCTGAGATTTTTAAGAAGGGTAGGAAAAATTTGCTTTGCTTTTTTTAAGTTATCCATACAAAGTATTGGGATTTTATGGTAAACATTAGTTTTAACAAATAGATTTAATGTGTAAAAAAAGCAGAAGAGTAGTGTATACTTTTCTTAAGTGCAAATTACTTTAAAAAAATAGTCTTATTAGTAAAGGGTTATATGACACAAGTTAGAAAAAACCAGCGATTTTATATTAAAGATACAGATCATTTTTTGGTGCAAGTGGAAGCAAATCCAGGAAGAAAAGTGGACTGTTTCTTAAATGACATTTCTGTCAGTGGTGCGTGCATTATTCTAGACAAACAAGTTTTCTTACAAAGAGAGAAAGAGTATCCGTTTGTATTTTTAGAGCAAAAAGAGAATGGAGAGTTTGAAAAAGTTGCTGATGTAAAAGGAAAGATGGCTTGGTATCTGTCTAAAGAATTTAAAAATACAGATATGTTGTTTTTGGGAATTGAATTTCAAAGTGAAATTACATTGCCAGAGAGTATTACCAACGAGAAAGAGGTCTTGGCTTAGTGGAATTAACCGCTTTTGAATCTAATATTTCAAGTAAGCTCGTTTTAAACGATCGGGATTCTAGGCGAATGGACAGGGTAATTTCGGATGTATCCCAACACACTGGAATGGAAAAGCAAGAAGTCTTAGAATTTTTAATCTACGGAGCTGAAAGCGAACTCATACAACTACAAGTTTCCTATGACTGGGAATTCTTTCGACGCAAAATCGAGAGTAAACTCAAGAAATAGATTTACATACACATGCCAACTTCGGGACAACCAATTGCACACATTAGGTTAATGATACTTTGCTGCGGATCAGCAGCGTAAAACATTAATTGTAAACTCGTACAATCTCTTTTTGCTCGGTTGTATTTTTTTGTTCCTTTACATCCATAGAATTCTATATCATCATCTGACTGATTATTGTTAATATCTCCGCATTCAATTTTGCCGCAATTAATCATTATGACCGGAACTAAGAGAAGTAATCCCACTACAAAGAATACCTGAAGATATTGTTTCATTCATATATTCCTTCCTACACACCATAAAATGTAAAGCGATATTTTTAGGCTTAATACAATTTAAATTTCTCTAAATAAAAAAGAACCAAGGATAATTCCTAGTAAACTCAGCGCCAATATAGGAATTGCATGAACGACTAGCAAGTGAGATGGCATTTCATTTGGACAGAGAAATGCTACACCGGTTACGCTAGCTGATGCACTAGCGGCTAATATCCAGAAACCAGTCCATTGTTTTTGAATTGGAAATCTTCTGTTCATAATATAAATCAATACTACACTGGTCGGCAAACTCATTAAAAAAATATCTTTGAAGCAACTATGATAATGAAAAATTTTATCAATGGATGTTTGGCTGTTAACCGAATAGCGCAAGCCCAAAAGTAAAACCCATACCAATAAAAACAAGACAGTCAAGTAATTAAGATTCTTTTTTACACGATTACCTGGTATGCTATAATAAATGGCGGCGAATGCCGATAAAAGAATACAAAGAATAATAGGTATTAGCTCATACAAATATTGGGGGATATATAGATTCTGAAAATTATCAGAACGACTCCAGATAAAAAATAGCAGGAAAGAAAAGGAAAAAAGAATCCAAATAGTAAAAGTAATATATGCCGGATAAATTCGTTTTACCGGTGAGAGATTAGAGCTCAATTCTTTTATTAAATTTTCAGTTTTCATTTTTTACTCGCTTTCGAAGAGTGTGATAGCCTCTGTGAGCAATTACTTTTACATTTGCTTCCGACAAATTTAATTTAGCCGCGACATCTCGAATACTGAGTCCACGAATTTTGAGCATAGAAATAATCTCTCGTTGCTTTCCTGGAAGTTCTCCAATGAGATTTAGAATTTCAGTAGATTTATCTTTTTCATTAGATTCTATTTTTTCTGGATTCATAAGAGAATTGATTTCCGCTTCAATGATATTTGCATTTTGTCGATGGATTTTTTTGTAATACTTAACGAGGGTATTTTTTGCAATCGCATACATCCATGGATAAAATGGTTTCGAGGGAAGATAGGTATGTCTGGAATTATGAATTGCGAGTAAAATTTCTTGTAGCACATCTTCTCGATCATCCACTGAGCTAATCCGGCGGGCTAGAAATTTTGAGAGGGTAATGCTGATTTGATGCAGAAGGATTCTATAAGAGTCGGCATTGCCTGATTGTGCATCTGACATTAGACGAGAGAGTAAATCTTTTGCTTGCAGCATATTATTTTTACTAGAAAACAATGAGTATGGTTTTGAATAAAGTAACAAAAATCTTTTACTAAAAATTTCAATCCAGTAAATTTTCAAAGGGAAAATAATATTGGATTGATTCATTGGCTTATTTCTGAAACTTTTTTATATTCTAGGGTCGAATAGGCAAATCCGAAAGATTCATCAATTTGCATAGAAGGGAAATGAAAGCAAAATCCAAGTCTTAAAATTGCCATATGATGAATTGTATGCTCAGTAATATAATGAAGTTCTCGTTTTAAATTTGTCGGCATAGTTGAATAAGTTTTATCACCGGCACCTGTTTCGAGAAGTAGCGGTATATGCTCATAATGCCCAAAATTAAAAATGTAATTAGCCTGTTCTAGTACCTTGGCTTTGCAACCAAATTATGAGGCAGCGAAAAAGAGTTTGGCGGGTTTGGGAGTGAATTAAGATAGACTTTATTAGACTACTGATGACGCTGATTTTACGGATTTACGCTGATTTTATTTTTATGTTTAGGAGATAAAATCTGTG
>JANMOF010000359.1:0-2325 GCA_031368925.1 Leptospiraceae bacterium | reverse complement strand
TTTTTAAGAATGATGGTATTAAATACTGGAAAGTATTTTTTAATCGAGTTAGATAGACCAGACAAAGCTCTACTCCCTTCGAACTGGTTTAATAAAGCTCCAAGTAGGATAAGTTCTGTATTGGCTTTTTGTTGAATTTTTTTTATAGTTTCACTGAGATCTTTTAATCCTTGCACACTGAAAGCGCGACTTTGAACCGGAATAATAATATAATCTGAAGCTAGTAGAGCATTCTCTAGTCCTAAACCTAATGAAGGAGGGCAATCCAATAGAATATAGTCGTAACTTTTTTTCAGTGGAAAAATCACGTCTTTAAGTCTATCGAAATCGTCTCGTTCGGTTGGAGTAGTGAAATTTGCTAAAGAAATTGAAGAAGGAACAAAATCCAAATTCAAATGTATATTCCTAATTACTTTATCTATTGGTAATTTCTTTTGACCTCTGTATCCAAGGGAATTATAGATAGAGTTTGTTGTTTCATTTAAAAGTAGTTTCGTTGCGTTAGCTTGCGGATCCCAATCGATAAGTAAAACTCTGTTTTTTAAGGAGAGTGCATCTGCTAAAAGCAGTGATATCGTTGTCTTACCTTCCCCCCCTTTTTGATTTGAAATAGCAATTGTAAATCCTTTGTGTTTCTTCATAATTATTACCTCTATCGACATTTTATCAGAAATTGTAACAACTAATAATTCGCGCTTTACGTAAATATATAAATTTACCTTTTTCGGTTTCGGAACTGTATTTTTCTTAGAATTACGCTTTTCTTCAATATTCGACAATTTGTAATACTTTATATTTGGTAAGTGTTAGGCTTGCATTTTTAGATCGATTTTTATAATCTGCATGCTTTTCTGGGCGATAATTTCATTCTTTTGTTTTGGGAATCTTTATTGTTTCCGGCAACTCCGAGCTTTCGCAAACAGTCATTATTTTTTATCCAAAAAATAATGACTTAAAAGAGCTCAATCTCTATCGCATTGATTTTCGGCTCTGCAATAATTATTGAGTTTTGTTTTGTTAGGTTACCAGTATAGTTGAAAACGGGAAATAGGCTCACTACAATATGAAGATACCGTGATCTAGTTGATTCGAACGTATTCTTCTAGGTTAAGTTTTATTAGATGTATTTTGAAAAGAAACTTTTTATGAGAAATTCCTACAGTATCTTTGAAGTAATTTCAATATTGTCGATTACAATTCCAAAAAAGAGTAATTTCAGACTATTTTTTCTGCTGAGCATATTCGATACATCGCATGGATTGTTGCAATAAGAAATAGTTTTATATCGAAAGCTTTTCTAAAAGAGAATTTTTTTTGACCTCTGATTACTGAATTTCATGTTTGATTTCACTTACTTTTTCTAGTTTATTTCCTCCTATTCCCATATCCTTACCCACAAATTGCTTGTACAAAGAGTGCAATTTTATCTATTGTCCGTATGGACGATTTGGACAAGCAAAAAGAAGCGCGAGTTAAGGCATTTGAAAGTGGTGATGTAAGTTGGTATGAAGAAGAATT
The DNA here is from genome assembly GCA_031368925.1 of Leptospiraceae bacterium. Taxonomy (GTDB): domain Bacteria; phylum Spirochaetota; class Leptospiria; order Leptospirales; family Leptospiraceae; genus UBA2033. The sequence continues at coordinate 807 of JANMOF010000359.1, read as the reverse complement.
TTTGGGCTTAAATTTTGGTGACAGTCGATTAGATAAGCGTTTGGGTATAATAATGAATTATCGAATGCAACATCCGAATGCATCCTTACCGGATACCTTTGTATCTTGGGCGAAGACGAAAGGCGCATATCGTTTTTTTTCGAATGATAAAGTTGATCCTGAATTGATAATGAGATCGCATAAGAACTCGACTTTGAATCGCTTGAAAGATAAAAAGATAATTTTAGCAATACAAGATTCTACTTCTATTTCCTATTCTACTCATAAAGATACGGAAGGTCTCGGATATGTAAATGATTTCGAAAATGCGATAGGCTTTTACTATCATCCTACGATAGCAGTAACAATCTAAGGAACTCCGCTGGGAATTCTTAATTCGCAGGTGTGGGTAAGAGAGAAGCTTGATAAAGGTAAAACCAAAACAGAAAAATATTATGAAAGAAAAAATACACCAATAGAAGAAAAAGAAAGTAACAAGTGGTTGAAGTCGTATAATAAGTTATGCGAGATAAAGGAAAGTCATTACAAAGATTTTCATCTCGTGAGTGTATGTGATCGGGAAGCTGATATCTTTGAATTATTTTCTGAGCATGCAAAAAATAACCAATGAATATATACCAAACGTCAAAAGGTTTTTCCCAAATGGGATTCGTTTGAATACAGTTTGGTATAGACTGAAAGGCATTGTTTCAATTGAAAAGCTGGGATTCCTTTTGGCTTTCAGTATAAGCCTAATTACATAGAAATATTTCCGACGGAGAGGAGAAACATTTGTTTGATGAATTAGCTAACCATACTGAAGTTTCT
>JANMOF010000602.1:0-3519 GCA_031368925.1 Leptospiraceae bacterium | reverse complement strand
AGCGTATGGAGAGTTTTCTAAGAAATTTAAGAAGCTGTGTTCTTTTTTCGGATTAACAAATAAAGTAGAATTTCTCTCCAGTGAGGATGGCAATCGACGTTATATTATTTTCAGATTAGCATGTCCTATCAGCAAGAAATTCATGAAAGTAGATATAGATGCAATGTGGTCACAGATTTACAACGAATACCTATTATCCGTAGGAACTAACTATTCCAACGAAACAGATATTCATTGGACAAAAAAACAAAAAATTAGCAATGAATGAAAATTATCTACTGCATCAAAAATCCTTAAATGAATCCCAATACATAGATAAGTATTTCGAAATACTACGTCCAGAAGTTGAGGATAAGAATAATAATACGCATATCTGGAAAACGAGTATGGACATAAAAGAATTCTTACTTAATCTTCATCCAAAATTAAATTTTTACGAAGGATCAATTGGTAAGTCAATGCACAGGCTCGGATTTTATCAGAGTAGAACGGCTTCTACACGAGCATATCTACTGAAACTAAAAGATGTGAAATTGTTAAAAAAATTCGAAAACGAGTAATGACAGTATGACAGTTATTTTCAAAACTTGAAATGAACTCAGTATTTTATAAAAGGAGAATAGAAAATATAGGAATGAAAGTAAAAATCAAAGTGAACAAAGAAGCAATACCAGTAACAAAGAAGAACGGATCGACTACGAGAAAGATTCCCTTTGCAACGGGCATTAATACATATAAAGTCGAACCGATGGATGATTCTAATTGGGTAGTGGAAATCTGCCATACCAGTAAATCTCTATCAATCAGATCTTCAAAAACTGACATCTATTACGAAATAGTTTTTTCGGATATTGTGAACGAAATTACCAAAAAGGAGAATGAGCAAATATGACAGCAACAAAACCAAAGCTAGAATTAGTATCCGCGAACAAACCAGAAAAATGTTACGCATGTTCAGGACTCGGATACTACCAAGCAAAGACAAACGGCGAATTGCAGTTATGCGAATGCGTAAATGATTTATGCAAAAAATGTGATAGCAATGAATACGATAAGAAGAGGCGATACATTTACAACGAATCAACGACCAAGCTGGAAAATTGTAAATGTATGCCTTTTTCGTTGAAGTTTAATCAGATAAAAAAACTCTACGACAAATCCAATATTCCCGTCCGTTACAAATTGGCAAGTCTAGAAATGAACATGGATCATGACTTGTCTCAAAACGGTGGCACTTGCTCATTACACGCAAATACATGTGATGTAAGAGAATTTCTAGAGGCTAAAGAATTATCTCATAGGGGGTTTTACTTTCAAGGCACAACAGGTAGCGGCAAAACGCATATTGCTTGTGCAATTCTTAATGAATTAATTCTCAAAAGAGGACTTGAAGGGAGATACTGCAAAGTATCAAAAGATTTTCTGGAGGCGATTAAAGCAACTTTTACCAAAGAGAAATATTGGAATGAAGAGTCTACGAGCAAGTCAATTGAAGACGAATTTCAAAAAGTTCCCGTCTTAGTCCTGGATGATTTCGGTGTCCAGAAAGATTCCCCTTGGGTGCTAGAGAAACTCTATGATCTAATAGATACGCGTTATGAAGCTAGACGGCTAACGATTATTACCTCTAACAAGCCTATAGAATCTTGGAGAGGCGTTTTTGAGAATAGAATCTATTCTCGATTAAAAGAAATGACCGAGGAAAAACCCTTCCTAGCTGCCGACTATCGGGAGTTATTCGGAGGTGCAGCGTGAGAAATTTAAAAAATTTCATACAAGGACAAAGCAGCATCCACGTCCTTAAAAGCGACGGACGTAGACATCTAGTTCAAAAATCTAATTCAGAGACATCTAGTATTATGGAAGTTAATAAGGATTTAGCGCAAGAAAAGATTCTAGAGTATGCACACAAGAATGCGCTTACTCATATTCATACTCTAAGAATTATCAAAGATTGGCAGGACTCTGATACTGAAGAATCTTTTTTATCTAAATACGAAAATGATCCTGAGAAATTAGAAATCGCAAAAGCAGTTCTAGGCTTGAGAGGCGAAGAATGAGTTATCCAGTAGCTAATAATGTCATACGTATACTTATTGAGTCTGGCAGGAATTGCCTTAATTGCGAATCTTCAAAAGTAAGTGAAAGTAGTAATTTGCTCGAATGCAATAATCAAGAATCATTCATGTGCAATGAATTAGTTGGCGATGAGATTGTTTGCAAAAAATTTCAAGCGAGGGATGAGGGCTAATATGAATAATGCGGAAATATTAAAAGAGTTAGCGGATAGAAATTGTTCAAACTGTAAGCATAGGCAGACTTTTAAATCAAATGAAAAGATGTTTTGCACTAATGCAAAATCACCTATTGTTAATAAAGAAACATATGGGAATATGTGGTGCGACGAATTTGAAAAAGGCGATGCAGCGAAGTAGAATTGAAAGTCTTAAAGCAATGTATTGTAACCCAATAAGCGATTTGGTTTTAGAAGACATCGTTTTAGATTTTATCGAAGGAAGAAAAAGCCTTCTATTGAATAGCGAAAAAGTAGTATTTAAAGCAAAGCGAAAGGTTAGAAAAAAAAGGAAGTATTCATTAAATCAAATCATGAAAGCAATCATGGGTTTGTATTTTCTGGATCATGGACATAAAGGCTTTATAAAGGTCGCAATCCTCTATAACGAGGGTGAAGACAAATCATAATTAAAGCAGAAAGCTTACAGGGGGTAAACTTGGCAGTCAAACCCTGTAAGTTTCTTACATTCACCATAAACCACTATTAAGGAGGGGTTTACAATGGAACAAGAAGACAATGTCTCAATCCTCGAAAAGAGGCAACAAATAAATAATCGTCCTGATGACAAGGATGGTCAAGAAAAAAAAACGGACTGGCTTATGGTTATAGGCTATCTGTTTCTGCCGGTCCTTTTCGGACTAAGCTGGATTCGATACGAGTTAGGATCTAGACCACTTTTTACAGACTCGGAAATTGCTAGTTATGCACTGGCTACATTTTTGGTATTCTGCAATTACCTATTTCCAGCAAAGGGACTCAAGGCAATGTCGGTTTTTATATTTCTAATCAGCTTATTCTTTTCTCTCTCAGCTTCTACCGAGAGCATTGATAAGGTTTTTGTGAAAAATTTAAAAACAATTTTACCCAAGAAAGAAACTAAACCGACTTTACCGAATTGTCCTTTGTCTACCAAGGATTGGAATACATGGAAAGAGTGCATGGACAAGTTTCCGCAAGCGGAAAAGGAGCGGCTTGAATATAACAAAGAAGTAGGGGAGTATAACAAAGAGTTACCTGCAAAGAATGCAGAGATAGAAAAATTCAATTCTGAATTGTCTTACGGAAAATTATCTCTCCAATCTCAGATTACGATTATTCTCTATCTACTTCTTGCGATCGGAATTCCTTCTATCGAAATGTATTCGGTCTACGTATTTCATAATAATAGAGAGAAGGGGACAGAGACAGCAACTAAGTCAGAGATCAAAATCGTTTTCCCCTGG
>JANMOF010000353.1:0-23494 GCA_031368925.1 Leptospiraceae bacterium | reverse complement strand
AAGCTTAATATCTTCAGCGGTTCTGTCACCGATTACTAGGTTATATTGATTACGTAAATGCTTAATAATAGCTTCATCGAATTCGTCCCCGCCAGTTCTGATGGACTCGGCAATCACCATACCGCCAAGAGAAATCACTGCGATTTCGGTGGTTCCACCACCTATATCTACAATCATATTTCCAGCAGGCTCATGAATTGGGACATTGGCACCGATTGCGGCAGCGAGAGGTTCTTCAATCAAGAAGATTTCACGAGCTCCTGCTTGTTCAGCGGACTCACGAACAGCACGTCTTTCTACCTCGGTAATGCCGGAAGGCACACCGATTACTATTCTAGGTTTAACAAAAGTTGTTCGATTATGGACTTTTGCTATAAAATAACGGATCATTTTTTCGACAGTCTCAAAGTCGGCAATTACACCGTCTTTCATTGGTCGAATAGCTACGATATCACCTGGAGTCCTACCAAGCATACGCTTCGCCTCTTGCCCTACAGCTAAAACCTTACCTGTGGATGCCTGAACTGCAACAACGCTGGGCTCTGATAGCACAATGCCCTGACCTTTGACATGCACAAGCGTATTCGCAGTACCTAGGTCGATACCCATGTCATTTGAAAAGAGAGCATATAAATTATCAAAAATCATTCCTTACTCCAAGTGTACTCTTAAAATAACAAATCCCTGAAATAGTAGTTTTTGACTACAAATTTTAATAAATAGGCGAAAAAAGGTAAGGTTTTTTACTTTTGAACAAAAATGACGGCTTCAAGTTTCAGGTCACTGCCTTTCGGGGTTTCAACTTGCAAAAGCTTGCGTTCAAACCGGTCAGCATTTTTTGTCAAGTAGCTGCGAATATAGTCATTCATTAAATCTTCGTTATAAAATATAAAAACTTCCTGTCTGTGAATAGTCTCTTTATAAAAATTTGCATCAATTTTATAATTCTTTTTTGTAATGCCCAATTTTTCAATTAAACTTTTTTTCTCCGAGCCATCGGGATTCTTTGTTTGTATTCCAGATAGTTCTCCCGGAATAAATTCATGCAAAGTTTTTTCCGGAAATTTTTTTCTTAAATAAAAATATGGGTCTGGAATTGCTTGGAGGTAAATATTGTTTTTGCGCTCAATTTCTTTTTCTATCAAGTAAAAAAACTCCGCAGTCTTCTCAGGTGATTTATAAATAAAATAATTACTAAAAGGAATCCAAGAAGTTACTGATAAATTATAGAAAAAACTAAGAGCAAGAAAAATACGAAAAGTGTTCCTTGAATTTTCAACAAGAGCGGATAACAGTAATGTAAATGGTATGACCATATGAAATACATACCATGATTCGCTAGAAATAAATAAGAACGCAAGTATTGTAAAAAGCCAGATCAAGAAAAATAAATCAGGAGTATTTTTAATCCATGATAAAAATTTTTCATTGGAAAGCGTTTTCTTTTTTCTTTCTATAATCAATGCTTGAAAAGAGAGACCAACTGTAATAACAAATAATCCCAATTTAACCATTGGAAATTTATAAACAGAGAAGATGATCTTTACTTTATCCATCCATGTAAACTTTCCAAGGAGTTCATTTTTTCTAGATAGCTGCGCACCGAACTGCACAATAAATAATTCCCAATTAGGAACGACATAAATTCCCCAAGCGGCAATTGGGAGTAAGCCTGCAAACGCATATAAAATTACATTTTTGAAAGTCAAACTATTTCTCTGATAGAGTAAAAACAAAACGGGAATGGAATGAACAATACCAAACGGATGGGAAAGAAAAGAAAGGGAAAGGCATATGCCTGAAAGAAAAATATCTATCGTAGAGACGCACGGCTGTGCGTCTCTACGCAGCAAAAAGTAAAACGCACCCAAAGCAAAGAATAAACAAAGACTTTCCATGCGAGCCGTATGAGAAAATTTTAGGAACAAAAAATCTGTGGCTAATAAGAATAATACCAAACTAATACGCTTAAAGGAAAAATGGAATAGGAGGCAAATTCTATAAACAAGAAGCATTGAGCCAATGCTAATAAAAGAACTAAATAACCTTGCTGTTAATAACTCGGATGGAAATATTTGAAAAATTCCTGAAAGCAAAATGATATATGCGGGAGGCATCCAAAGAGTATGCGTATCCATTCCAGGAATCAATCCCTCCATAACCATGGTGCGCATAATACCATTTGTCCCAAGTTCCCATGCAGGACTAAAAAATAATACTTCGTCAGGCCATATTACTGGTATATGAGTATGAAATAAAATTGAGAAGAATGAAAAAAGAAAAATAGAAAAAAAAACTGAGTGCCTATGTTTCATTAATTCTAAATAAGCACTGTAGTAAGATTAAGGGAGAGAGGCGATTGCTTCCTCTTCAGTTGCATATACATCAAAAAGATCTAAAAGTTCTACTACATCGAATACTTTTTTAACAGGCGGTGTAATATTGCAAAGTTTTAATTTTCTACCCTGTCTATTTAGCTCACGAACCATTCCTACAAAAATCCTGATTCCGGAGGAAGATATATAGGAAATAGATCCCAAATGAATGATAATATCGCCATCTCCTGAGAGAACGTCTTTCGCAAGATGGGATTCGACTTCGTCAGACTGAGTAATATCTAGTCTACCAGCGAGTCTTACCAATACGTGCTTACCTATAGTTTGAGTTTTGATATCCAAAGGATTCTCCTAAACAAATAATTTTCATTAGGTACTAATGCATTACTAAACCCCTAATAAGAAAACTATTCTTAGTCGAATAGTGTTTTTTCAGTAAATTTATTGTCAAGATGTTTTTTGACAATTGTTTTCATGCTACCTCTGAAAAAAAAATTACGACAAAATTTCATCTATAGGTAGCGATGACTTTCGATAAAAATCCCTTGATGAACCTAGTAAATTTCGGGTTGCCCTATAGTTTGCATGACCCAAAAAGGCACCGATTTCTTTATAATCCCAACCATTTTGACATAAATGGACAGCAATGCTCTTTCTTAGTTTTGCAATGGTTAACTTGGTATTTATTTTTAACTCCACTTTTTCTAATGCTTTTTGAATTGTTCTAGTGTGCAGTTTCCCATACCTACCCTTGAAAAGATAAGAATCAGGAGATTTATGATTACAATGAAGTCTCAATTCACAAAGAAGAGATGGCGGAATATCCGATAGCCGAGGCAATGATTTTTTACCGGTGTTGATTTCCAGTTTTCCTTTTTCGAAATCAACGTCTTTGACTTTTAAATTTACGAGTTCTTGTAAATTCATTCCAAATGAATAAAGAAGCTTAAACCAAATGAGATGGATATAATTTTCTTTAATCGCTGAAATGATTTTTAAAATTTCAGATTTGGTAAAAAAAGAACCATCTAAAGCCTGTTCTTTATCTTGGATCAGTAAGTTAGATTGATACATAAGAATTAAACCTTCCAGAAATTTTTTATCGTCCATAGTTCTGTATTATATTAAAACCAGAGGACAATTTAGAGTATGGACAATAAACTTTTTTCTATACTAATAAAACTTTTACAAATCAGTTTTTTTTTCTCGAGAGATTTTTTTCTAAAACTTACGCAGTTGCGCAGATATAGGACATAATATGATTTTTATTGATTCAGAAAAATGAAAAACTCTCCGATGCGGGAGCAGAAATAAATCGAATTACTGAAAACGAATTTAAAAGCCTTCTTTGATTACTCAAGGGTAATAGACGTTTGCCTCTATTTATTTTTAAACTATACAGTTTTTTCATAAAACTATCCTTCAAAAAATGTATTGATTAAAATATTGAGACATAATTTTATGAGCTTCTACTTGAAATTAACTATCGACAAACTAAAAAGGATTTTCTAGTTTGGAAGTATGATAAAAAGAATTTTACTATTAGGCTTTCTAAGTGTTTTCATCGGAAATTGTGATACGAAGAAAAATCAATATCCAGAACAATTTAAAGCGCAATTGCTTTGTTCTGTAGGCGTCATTTGCCCCACACAACGTGGAGTGAAATACGGAATTTTAGGTGATAGCTGGACGGATTTAGCATTAGGAGTTCCACTCATAGAAAGTCTTCGAGTGCAACTAGAAAAAAATTATAATTATAAGATGGTTGGTTCCACCCTTGCCGGTCAAACGATGGCAACCATTTACCAAACAGGAACGCATACGCGGGTAATCGACGAAGCCGGTCCCGATATAAAGTATATGTTATTATCGCTTGGAGGCAATGATGTCCAAGGTAGTCCTGAAAAATATGTAGGTCGATTTGCGGCAGAAAAACAAGTGCGATTCAATCTAGTGCAGACTACACTCCTTAACATGATTCGAACGGGTAATGCGTATAAGGTTCAGAAATATGGGGGAGCACCGCTACTTTGGATTATTCATGGATATGATTTTTCGAATCCAGATGTTCCAAGTCGACCAGATTCTACTGGATGCAGACCGACTATGAAGGCAGCAGGTTTAACCGACACAGAAATTACTTCTCTAGTAGTTGATGGACTAGCGGATTACAACAATATGCTGCGAGACATTACAACACGGGAGCCACAGCTACGATATATTGACCTTCGTGCAACGTTAGGCGGTCCACCCGCTTCAGCCGCAGGAAATATGTGGGACTGTATTCACCCAAATACCGGTGGTTTTGGTTTAATCGGCAAGAAATATGTAAGCGCTTTAGAAGGATATACAAATTATGAAAAATAAATTAATAGTAGGTTTCGGTCTATTAGCCTTTACATTGGGAATTTACGCAGATGAAAAAAGTTCTTTTGCAGTGCCACTTAGAGTAGAGCCAGCAGCGGTATATACCAAAATCCGCATAGATGGTCAGGTCTCTGAGAATAGAGAATCCAATGTATATGAAAGAGAAAAGCAAGGAAACATTGAAGGCGAATTAAAATTTCTGCAAAACTTTTCAGTTAAAGTAGGAACCACAAAATCACAATGGGAAAAATCTGGTTCTAAAACATTAACCCAACTCGATCGATTATATGCAGGACTTAAATTTGCAAAAGAACACCAATTATCTTTCGGATCCATCGTATGGGGAGGTGGCGTTAAATGGTTTGACCAACAATCCAAAAAATATGCACGTGATGGTCAGGCTCCTGAATTATACTTAATACGCCCAAATCTAAATTTTGGTTTGAAGTTAGGTGCATTCGAAGCAATCATAGACTTACAATTTCAATCGGAAACTAACAGAGCCTTCAAAGAAAATTCTAAAGAAGAATTTAGAAGATACTACCAGAGTGGACTAGCTCTCTCCTATGGGCTAACAGAGAATTTTCGCTTATTTGCTGAAACAGAATACAGAAGACCCTACAACCAAACCGTAGATGTTCATACAAAGTTCTGGAACGTCTATCCAGGGGTAAGCTACCAAGTCTATAGCGGTGGATTTCTTTCTGCTTCTTTGCAAATCCCTGTTATTCCAGAAAGACAAATGGACAGGGGAATACGCATTAGCTACTTTCATGTGTTTGATTATTAGTAGTTTGACCTAAACCCATATTTCTCAGGGTTATTTGGCTATACTAGATTATCGCCTTCCATCGCCAAGAGGGTATTCGCTTCGCAGGGCAGGGGCTACTTCTGAATATTCTACAATACTGTAGAGTGTGGGGTTAGTCCTAAGCTAGCGAAGCTCGCTATAAAATAAAGAAATGAAATTTATCTCGGGTCTAAAGAACATTATGTTGCAGTTCCAGCGGATAGAGCTGATAAGATCATTTCAGTCTTTTACATCCGTTATAAATTGATTAGCGTCGAAATTTTTTATTCACATACTTTCTTTAATTTGGAGAATAATCATTCGAAGCCTCTGTTAGAATTTTTCTTTTAAACTCTTCTCCTGCTCGGCTATTTTCTTTAACTTTCTAGTCTTTTGTGCAATTTCTCAATTGCCGCGAGAAAGTTCAATGATTTCTTCTAATGTTTTTTTTTCTAATTCACTTGGATAGTTGATTAAATTAAAAGACTTGCAAATTACTTTTAAGAAAATAGGTTACAACCTAAAGGCAAAAGGTAATCATGAAACAAAATTTTACAGTAGAAAAATGGTTTGAAGGCTCTTTTCAAATATTGAAAAGAAATTGGGTAGAGTGGGTGGTTGTATCAGTGGTTACTTCTATTATCCTCTCTGGAGTATTTTATTTTTTATTGCAAGAAATGGGACTTCTTATTTTGCAAGCTGTAAAGGAGCCGGAAAATTATCGTAGGATATTGATGAATGGTGGAATGAAGTTTGGTATATACTTGTTAGTCTTACTTGTCATTGTAAATTTTATAGACTTATTTATGATTCATACCACATCACAATGGTATTCAGGGAAGAGACTTAGTATTGAAGAAACAGTTTTAAAGTCTTTTTCTGCAATGCCAATATCAATTTTATTAAATATAGTTTATATTATAATGTCAGTCATTGCGTCTTTCTTCTGCATACTGCCCGTTATCCTCGTAATTACTTTTTTCCTTTTTTCTTTCCAAGCACTCATCATTGAAGACAAAGGCTTTAGTTCTTTCGGAAGAAGCATTGAACTTGTAAAACCAAATTTTGGTATATTGATTGTCTTACCTTTTGTGATCTCTATTGGCTTACAATTTGTAAATACACTCCCTTTTTATTTCATCCAATTTTTTATTGAGAATTTTATGGATTTGACTGTAACCTCTAAAATGGAACCGAAGGAGCTTTTTGAATATATAATGAAATCTCCATACGTCATTATCATTTCCGCTCCGAGTATTTTATTTTTGTCCTTACAAACAAATTTGAAATCTATACTCTATACGGTTGCATTTGAGCAAGCTAGAAAGGAAATTCCACCAGAGCAAGCCTAATCTTCGTTAGCCACGATCCAGTCAAGCGCCGCAGGCCAAGTTTCGGATGGCGCATTGATTCCGCAAAGGATGTCCATGTGCCCGTAACTGGTTTTACTTCCGTAATCTTTACCGAATATCATATGTCGATTGCGACATTTTAAGTTAGTTGTAGTCCACTCGATTCCTTCTAGAGCGCATACCCAGTCTTTGTCGCCAGCGATGAGCATGGCAGGAGTTACAATTCGTCTGTCATGGACATAGTGATTGAATCCACCGGATAATCGTGTCATGCCTTCAGCAGTGGAAATAGTTTTGATTTGGTTCCATTCGAGGACGGCAATTCTTTGGACGGTTTGATCCATAATTGCCTCTTTAACTCGTGTATCTAAATTATCAGGATGCCAAAGAAAACGATTCCAAGGAGTGTTTTCATTTAGAAAAAGTTTGAGAGGTCGCCAGAATGTGTCAACAGGAAAATAAGGCAGAACAGTAATATAATCTAACCAAGTTCTAAAATGATTGATCGTCGAATAAGAGTAAGTTAACGCTGTTGCAAATCCTGTGAGGCTTTTTAGATTAGCCGCTTTATGACGAATTTGGTAGAAAAATCCAAGAATCCCACCGAGACTATGTCCAACCCAGTGTAGATTTTTACTGCCTGTTGCTTCCAAAATATATTCCACTGCGCAGGGTAAATCGCAGAGCAGATAATCGTCAATAGACCACTGGCTGCCGCGTCCAGTGTGAGGACCGTCACTTCCTGAGCGACCACGTAAGTCAATTGAGTAAACATCAAAACCCTGTGAAGCAAGCCAGGGAGCAAAACTATATTCAGGAATTCCCATATCCCAAGCTGTGCTATCAGAGGCAATTCCGTGGACTAGTAGGACAGGAATTTTTCGAGTGATCTTATGACCGTGGTAGTGGTAAAGAGCGATTTTCCACATATCGGATGTAGTGAGTTCTAGTTTTTCTTTTTTAATGGTGTGCATGGTGGTGACCTTGGTACATGGATTCGATTAATTGTTCGTATTTAGAATGAACTACATTTCGTTTGATTTTTTGTAAGTTGGTTAATTCTTGCCCGACAAGTAATTTCTTCGGTAAAAAGCGAATATGCGTTACATGTTCAAATGATTTGAAGCCGTTTTTTTCGTTTACAATTTCTGACATTACTCCGCGGAAAAGATGAATTATCTCCTGCTTTGTATTCAAATTACAATTCAGGTCAAATTCATCTACCGCATAACCGGCATCTTCCAGTCGTTCGTAAGAAGGCCAGATTAATACGCCTAGATTTTTTTTGTCCTGACCTACTACTACTGCCTGTTCGATTAATGGATGTTGTGTAAGTAATGTTTCGATTGGAACGGGTTCGATATTTTCTCCGCCCATCAGAACTATCGTATCTTTGGCGCGTCCGCGAATGCTTAGGTTTCCATAATCATCAATTCGTCCTAAGTCGCCCGTATTTAACCAACCATCTTTCAATACATTTTCTGTGGCAGAGGCATTTTTATAGTAACCGCTTGTGACTCCGGGACCTTTTACCCAGATCACTCCAATACTTCCTTCTGGTAAAATCCTATTATCCTCAGAGCGAATTTGAACGTTAGTTCCATTGACTATGCGACCTACCGTTCCTACTTGGACATTGGAAACAGAGCGCATAGAGATTACAGGCGAACATTCTGTCATTCCATAACCTTCATAAACAGGAATTCCAATTGCATTAAAGAATTCATCAATATGTCTAGGTAAAGCCCCACCACCGGAAATAGTTCCGCGCAATTCTCCACCTAACATCGCTCTAACTCTCATGAGAAAAATTGGATCAAGGTACATATCAGGAAAAGTAAGGGCAGCTTTTTTTGCAAAGGATTGGAATAGAGTTGAAATAACATCTCCCATTACTGGAATAGAAGATAGAATTCCTTTATCCAGAAAATTTTGCCAAGTATGTTGAATAGAATTATTCGCGTCGTGCAGTTCTCTTTTAATATCATAAGACAGATCAAATAATTCTCTGTTTAAAGCCTCTGTCTTATCAACTCGCTCCCTGAGTCTCTGGTAAATCGTTTCCCAAAGTCTTGGAGCGGACGCCATGAGAGTTGGCTTAACACGAATGAAATCTTCCATTAAATCTTTTGTGCTGGTGTAATAAAGATTAGCCCCGCCGTGAATCACACAGTAGAGCATGAGTCTTTCGAATATATGCCAGATAGGAAGGATTGAGAGGATACGGTCTGTTTGCTGTAGCTGGATTAATTCAGGCACTACACTCAATTGATACATCATATTTTCGTGAGTTAATACGACACCTTTCGGATTTCCAGTTGTGCCGGATGTGTAGATGATGGTAAATGGATCTTTGCCGCTAATCTTACAGCGAATCTGGTAGAGTTGGTTTTCTGTTTCATTGGTGAGTGGTTTCGAATTTGCAATCAAATCAGCCAAAGTCACACCTTGGAATTTTGCCAATGTATCTTTTGGAAATTCTGGGTCTAAAACAAAAACTTTTACTTTTAATTCAGAAAGAATTTCTGCAATTTTTTTGTAAAGGCGCAAGTGCTCGATGAATACAATTTTTGCTTCACTATGCTCAAGGATATATCGAATTTCATGCGCACTTGAATCACTGCCGCGAGGAACACAAACTCCACCGGCGATTTGAATTGCCATATCGGTGATGAGCCACTCTTGCCTATTGTCTGCGATTACTGCTACGTTATCCCCCATCTTCACTCCGAGCGAAATAAGCTCGAGTGCAACGAGTTTTGCGCGACGATAAATTTCAGCAAACGAAGTAGAACGATAGTATTTGTGTCGGTCTTTAGTATGGAAAAATTGTTTGGGGTAAGCGACAGCAGCCCGTGAAAATACATCTAGTAAAGTTTTATTTGGCATGGATAGTTCCGAAGTTCTTTTTTTACAGAGACTTGAATAGTAATCAAAGTTTAATTTTTAAAGCAATTCGTCAAGTAGGAAAAGGAAGAATGTTTTTTCTAAGTGTTCTTGTTTATTTATTTCACACCTAAGCCAATCTTCCTATTTAGATAAATTTGTTGAAAAATATTTTGTAAGTCTTTTTTTGAAATTTCCTGTTGACACAAATATATACCAAGGTATATATTTATTTAGAGGGTAAAAAAATGCAAACTGCAAAAGTTTTTATAAATGGTCGAAGCCAAGCTGTTCGATTACCAAAGGAATTTCAATTTGCCGGGAATGATGTGCTCATTCAAAAAGTAGGTGATGCAGTCCTTTTAATTCCCAATAATAAAGTGTGGAATACATTCTTACAAGGTCTCAATGGTTTCACCGATGATTTTATGAAAGAAGGAAGAAAGCAACCCAAGCCAGACAAGAGAGCAAAGTTGTAATGTATCTTTTGGACACGAATATTTGCATTTTTCTGATCAAAAAGAAAAATCCTTTGCTCTTAGAAACGATGCGAAAGAAACAAACCAAAGGACTATTCATCTCATCGCTTACAATTGCTGAGCTTGAATTTGGAATTCAGAAAAGTGAATTTAAAGAAAAAAATAAAATTGCACTCATTGGATTATTGTCTATTTTTACAATTCTAAATTTTGATAATAACGACGCAGCAGCATACGGTGTAATTCGTGCCACGCTAGAAAAATCTGGAACTATTATTGGTAACATAGACACGCTATTAGCCGCTCAAGCAATTTCCAGAAATTTGATTTTTGTTACAAATAATAATAAAGAATTTAGACGAGTCCCTGAGTTAAAGATCGAAGACTGGACAAAGTGAAATCTCGCTTTTTAAACAAAAAGTAGAAATTTTTTCGCACAAGTTTGCTCTTTTTGACCTAGTATTTAGTATGATTACCGAACCCGAAAAATTAAAAATGACTTATCAGGAACGAAATCTTCTTTTGAAAAAAGTTAGCTTTAAGCCTAAAAATCAGGATTGGCTAGAACTGGGAGAGCTGGCTCTCGTTTTCGGGAAATCTCGGTGTTGGACGGACTGCCCAAAAAATTCTGTATTGAACACTAAGAGGTTTTGAACAGTTTTATTTAAAGCCTATTCAACAACTCCGTCTTCTTTGCATTAAACTCTGCTTCTGTTAAAACTCCTGTCTCGTGTAATTTGCCTAACTTTTCTAAAAGCTCAAGAACTCCTTCCGAGTTTTGATTAACAGGTGCTTGATAGTTTGGTATTGGATTTTGTTGGGTAAAATTTGGTTGTGGTTGTTCTATGAAGGGAGTGATTGGTGGAGGATTAATGAAATTAACTTGTTGTTGATTAGAGCCTGCACCTGAAACTTTAGGAAGAGTATTTACTAAGATAGTTCCATATTGACTGCTGAAAGTAAGAGAAGTATCTCCGCCTTGCTGCTGGCTAACACCGCCTATATTGTGATCGAGTGTATCATAGATAGTAACTGAGCCATTGTAGTCTATCGCAAGTCTGCGGGTTTGCGGAAATACCGCATAACGGATATTATTCTGCGAACCGCTAGAAGAAGGATTTCCTAGTTCAGATGGATACCAGTTCGTTGCATAAGGACCGGATGTAATGATTTCAAAAATTTGTGTATTCGCGAGAGCGTTGGAAAGTTCGTTACAGAGGCTATCTACTGTATTCTTCAACCCGTTGTTGAACATATCGCCTACCATCACCATTCCGCCTCTCATCCATTGACCGCCTCCACCAAGTTCGGGACAATTAAATTGTGCCATACTCCCACTCCCATTATTCACAGCGATTAACATATGTAAGACTGCGTTGTAACTCAGGTTGTATTTTGAGCAGATTCTATTGACTAGATTTTGACCGTTAGGTGTTAAGTTTTGCATGTATCCAGTCTTTAATTGTATCTACATATAGCAAGTAGTATTTTATTTATACTTTTTATCTCTATGGCATAATTACTGTTTAACTCTCTTGCATTTTGTGGTTAATAATTATTATGCATTAGATATTTATTTTTTGTCGCCTAACTCTTCTAAATCGCTCAATTCTACGGAGAGTGCATTCGTTGAAATTTGGATTTCCCAGAAAGTTAGAGTTAAAGACATTGCGAGTAGAAGTAAGCTCAGTTGGAAAATATATTTTGCAACTGTAAGTTCTCCGATGAAAATACAAAGCATACAGATCACGCAGAGTAGAATACTTGAAATGCCTAATAATTGCATATATCGAATGATGTTGAGTCTGTAGCGAAGAGAATGAATTTGCAATAAAACTTTTTGTTCTTTTGTGGTAGAGTATTCTGTGTATAAATCGCGGATAAGTTTTGAGAGGCTTAAGAAGCGATTCGTGTATGCTAACATCAGTAAGGATATCGCGGGAAATAAAAGGGAGGGAGTGTTTAAAGTAAGTTCCATTCTTTGAATTTCTTTTAGGTAATTTATTCAGTCAACGGAAAGTTTTTAAAGAAAAATAAAATTAGTATTGCAGAAAAAAACAAGAAAACATTTTTAAAGAGAATATAGAAAGGAAAAATCAATTATGCAGTGGATACAAGAACTCATTCAAAACCATCCAGACTTAGTAAAATATATTTCCATTCCAATCACTTGTGCTTTTGTGGGTTGGATAACTAACTATATAGCAGTAAAGATGATTTTTCATCCTGCGGAATTTTGGGGAATTGGGAAATTCGGTTGGAAAGGAATTATTCCAAACCACGCGGTCAAGATGAGTTCTCTCATTGCGAAAATTTTAACAGAGCGTCTTGTTAAGCCTCATGAATTATTTTTGCGTGTGGATCCAAATGAAATTAACCACCAGATTCAGGACTTAATTGATCTCAAGGCAAAGGAAATTATCAAAGATATCATTGCCACAGAAAATCCTTTGTTGTGGAGTTTACTTTCGGATGATATAAAAAAATCTCTAGAAGAAGAAGTGCGTCGGGAAATTCCAAAACAAATTGTAGAAGTATACAAGTCATTCGGTCTTGAACTGGATAATGTTTTGGACTTTGATGAAGTTATCCGCTCTTCTCTCAGCGGTCATAAAACTTCGATACTGATTGAAATGTTTCAGCGATGCGGCGGTCCTGAATTTCAATTCATCATCGTCTCTGGAATTTATTTTGGTTTCTTAATCGGGCTTATCCAACTTGCATTTATAAATATTCTAGGTCAATGGTGGACGATGCCTATCATGGGCGTTGTCGTAGGTTATTACACAAACTGGATTGCACTCCAGATGATATTTAAACCTCTTGAGCCTAAGAAATACTTTTTCTTTTTTACTTACCAGGGACTTTTTCTAAAACGCCAGGAAGCAGTATCAAAAGAATTCGCTAATGTTGTAGCGCATAACGTTCTAAATACCGAGAACCTAATCCGTCTTATCTTCACTGGGAAAGGAGGCGACTTAATCATTAAGCTAGTCATCGAGCGCGCGTATAAACTCACACATGAGAAAATGATGGAGAAAGCTCCTCTCATGCCAGTGATTCTAGGCTCCGATAAAATTCGTCATATAAAAGAAACAATTGCCGAGAAGCTAATCTGGATTTTACCCGATGTTGCCAATCGAATTCAAAAGTATATTAACGAGACTCTGCAAATTGAAAAAACAATTGCTGAGAGACTCGCCGTTTTACCTAAAGCAGAATTCGAAGAGTTGCTCCATTCTGTATTCAAAGAAGATGAGCTAACACTCATTATCCTTGGAGCAATCCTTGGCGGACTTGTTGGATTGTATCAGGCTTACTTGGTGTTTTAGTTTGACACCTACTTTGGGCGAATCGGCGTAACCTGCTTGAAAGAAATTTGCGCCTTCCTGTCATTCCCATTATGTTGCGACCCAAGGAAGCAACATTGAGTTTTGTTTTCTGTCGGGAATCTCAAATCTTTCGCATACGGCAAACAACGTTATCCCACTTAACGCCGACCAGGCTCTCAGCTACCGTCAATAATTTGCTCCTCACGAATTAGCTCAAAGCATTTTCAATTACGCAAATTATTGACGACGCTTCGATCCTTTTCGCTCAGAGAAGTTACACTTTGTTATTCTCTACTCAGCTTCCTTAGACCAGGGTTTGTTTCCAACATCGAATGACTTAACCCCATATTTGTCTCGATCTTTTTGCGATCGTTGTGACCAATAAGTATATAGTTCTGCAATACGATACTCTAAGTTTAATTCTTCCACATCCATATCATATTTCCCCGTTTCCCATTCTCCATTTTTTCCCATTACTAAATGTTCAATTGTATAACAAGCTACGATACCGCCTTGTAAATAAACCCAAAAATATATATATTCTTTTCCACTATATCCAACCATGCCCTGACCTTCAATAGGATTGCTCGTAAGTTGTTGAAAAAGGATTTCTCGATCATAGTTGCAAATTTCAGAATGAATCTTTCTTGTTTGAGCTTTCCGAAATGATCGCCTTTCATTCGGCTTATTAGGATAGAATTTTAAAATATCCTCTTCTTTTGTTTTCCCGATAATGGGAATAGATTTGGGATCAAACGGATTTTCTACGAAGGAATTTATATCAGGAATATCATCTTTAAAGAAAGTATCTTCCTGTTGGGTTTCTTTGCAGATAATCAACGTTAGTCCTATAAGAAAAAGTATCATTTTTTTCATAATTATTAGTCTCCTTTAAAACTAAGTTCACGCTAATTTAGCAATCCGCCCATCTTCAATAAATGCAATCCTGGAAGCGATTTTTTCTATTTCTGATTTATCATGGCTTACCCAGAGGATTGGAATTTGTAATTCTTTCTGGCAAAATAAAATCTCTTCCTGTAAAGTAAGCCTCGCCTCGTAGTCTAAAGCGGATAATGGCTCATCCATAAGAAGGATTTTAGGTTTGCGCAGAATTGCGCGGGCAAAGGCTATTCGTTGTTTTTCTCCACCGGAAAGAGTGTCCGGTTTTCGCTTTGCAAAGGAAGTCATTTTTACTGATTCTAGAATTTTATATAACCAATCTCTATCTTTTTTATCCTTAAGCGCAAACTCTAAGTTTTCCCGCACTGTCATATGAGGGAATAGTGCGAAGTCTTGAAATACGAATCCAACGTCTCGCTGTTGCGGAGTTAGATTTATTTTTCGACTACTATCAAACCATACGCGCCCATCTATTTCAATTAATCCCGAGTCAGGATTTGTAAGTCCTGCGATACAACGAAGAATGGTAGTCTTGCCTACACCTGATTTGCCGAAGAGGGCTAGGATTTCTTTTTTTAACTCTAAGTCAATTTCTAGATTCGAATTTGCTTTTTTGTCGAGTTGCTTCTGGATTAAAATTCTATTCATTCTAAAAAATTTCTTTTCTTTTGTATTGAGATAGTTGTAGAAGAAATAAAAGACAAAAAGAAAAAGCAAGAATCACTAAAGAATAAAAATGTGCAGACTCGTAACGAAGCATTTCTACTTCTTGGTAAACTGCAATAGAGGCTAATCTTGTTTTACCTGGAATGCTTCCGCCTAGCATTAAGACGAGCCCAAATTCACCAATCGTGTGGGCGAATGTCATTACGATTGCTGTAATGATAGCAGGTTTGGAATAAGGAAGAATAACTTTCCATACAGTTTCCCATTTCGACTTACCGAGAGTATACGCTACTTCTATAAACGAGCGAGGACAGTTTTCAAAACTAGAAGCGATTGGGTTTATCATAAACGGAAATCCGAATAGAACAGAGCCAACTAAAAGTCCTTCAAACGAAAATACTAAGCGCAAGTTAAAATTAGTCTCTAGGAATTGACCAAAAGAATTTGCGGGAGAAAATAATAGTAATAGATAAAATCCAATCACAGATGGCGGTAGCACGAGAGGTAACGCAACTATTGTATGAAAGAAAGGTTTCAACCTGGAATGAGTAAACGCAAGCCAGTGTGCAATTGGAATTCCTAAAATTAATAGGATAATGGTTGTTAGACTTGCAAGTTCAAGAGAAAGTAGTAGTGGATTCAAGTCATAATTCATCTACAAGGTATCCGTATTTTTTTAAAATTGCTTTGGCTTTATCTGAAAAAAGAAAATTGTAAAAACTTTTACATTCTACAGGATGATTGTCTAGACCGTATTTTAGAATAACCATTCCCTGTTCAATTGGATTGTATGCTTTACGGTCTATTTCGATCCATTGACCTCTATCCTTCATTTCAGGAGAGGTTACAACTGATTTTGCGGTAAATCCAATGTCTGCCGAGCTAGATAAAACATATTGATTCACTTGGGAAATACTTTCCGCGTAGGCTAATTTTGATTTAACTTTCTCATGGATTTTATAGTATTCTAAAATACGAATTGCTTCTTTTCCATAGGGTGCAGTGTCCGGGTTTGCGATTGCGATTGATTTGAGTTTATCACTAGTTAGGATAGAAGGAAAATCTTTTAGGTTCCAATTACTCATAGTCCAAAGAACAATCGTTCCCTTTGCATAAACTTTTGGCTCTGCGATTGCATGATTGGATTTATAAAGAGATTGCGGAAAATCCATATCAGCCGATAGAAAAATTGAAAAGGGCGCACCGTTTTGAATCTGTGCTGTTAGTTTTCCAGAAGAGGAAATGACTGTTTTAAAAGTTTTGCCTGATTCTTTTGCGTATTCTTTACTTAAATCTTCAAGTGCATACTGCATATTAGCTGAAGTAGCAACAATAAAGTCAGTGGCGAAGAGAGAGTTAATTGAAAGTAAAACGCTTAGGAGAAAAAATTTCATAATCCGTTGACTGCTTCTATTGCCGATAAAAGTGCTGCCTCCATTGTCCCATTGTGATTTCCAAGTTGTTCACCGGCAAAATGGACTCGTCCATGATTTCGCTTTAAAATGGATTTTATATCATAGGTTCCTGTCGAATAAATGGAAGTAGCCCCTTCTATATAAGGCTCATTCTGCCAGGCTTTCATTTGAATTTTTTCAAACTTGAGCGTGGATAATAATTCTATATTATCGAGGCTGTTTTTAACGAAAGTGCTTTGGAATTCACCAGAAATTTTAGAGCATACATCGGCTCTATCTCCTGTTGCGATTAATGTTAATATGCCTTTACCAAGTGTTTTATTTTTATTTGCATTCGAATAAATACTCTGAAAATTTCCGTCGCTTTGGATGTATAATTTGTCGCGCACATAATCAGTTCCTTTATAAAGCACAGATGCCTTTGTAATTCGACTCAGCCGTGATTGGAGGATAGCAAGTTTTTTATCTTTTGGAAGTTCCGGTAAAAATTTAATTGCATTTAGTTGCGTTGAAGGAATAGAAAGTATACAAGCATCGGATATAATTTCTCTTCCTGATTTGGTTTTCAGCTTAACAATATTAGCCGCATCTTCGATTGAGATGATTGGATCAGCTATGATAAAACTAATTGATTTTAATTTATTCTTCAAGGCTTCGATAATTTTTTCAGAGCCAGCTTGCACTTTGTATTGAAATGGAAATCCATTTTCGTGAAATTCAAAGATACTAATTGCTTTCTCTGCGGATACTGTGCGTATACTTTCACCGAATATAACACTGTATTTCATATCGAGTATGTAAAGCTCTTCTTCCGTAACGCCCTGGTATTTTAAGAAAGAATAAATATCTAACTTATCTAAACCTTGTTTTTTTTCGGGAGACATTTTTTCATAGAGAGAAAAAACTCGTCGTAAAATTTCCTTTGTTTCTACGTTTGGCTTTACCAAGTTAGATTCGATGAGTTTATCACCGATGAGAATATCTCTTGCGGTCGGGTAGGCTTTGAGTTCAATTTCTAATTCTTTGCATAGACTTTTGATAGTAGAATGATTTTCTTGAATCCATTCCCCGCCTAATTCTGCGGTTAATCGTGATTCTTCATCAGTCACAGAAAGAATTCGTCCACCAATTCTATTCTTTGCTTCTATGATAGTTATTTCATAACCTGCGTTTTTTAGAAGATATGCAGAATAAAGTCCTGAAAGTCCTGCACCGACAATGGTAACTTTTTTAATTGTAGGAGATGCTTTCTTTTCTGGAACTACTGCTTGTGCTATTAGTTTGTCGATAGCGGTTAATGTAGTTATGCCAATGGCAGAATTTTTTAAAAATTCAAAACGATTTAATTTCATAGTCTAATATTTCCTAAAAATCTATTGTAGATCTAATAAATACTTGTCTATCCCGATTGGAATACGAAAGAATTCCCTGGTTGACTCCGGTATAGTATTGATTGTCAAATGCTGTTTTATTGGATGTATCCCCAAAAGTAGTAACGTTATCTCGACCAATATAATCCCTAGAGATTACGCCCTCCTTGTCGAAATTTACAAGATCAGAGCCTCCAAACGCAAATCGAACCGTATCACTATAGATGTATTCTACAAAGACAGTTTTTTTTGTGAACCGAGATTTATCACCACGAGTTGTAGGAGTAAACACTCCATTAGCCCCTCTTCCTGTTTCACCTCTAAATACAATTTGAAAATCGGATAATCCAAATCCTATCCAACTATAAAATGCTCTATCTTTTAAATCAGATTCATACACGGGAGGCGCATATAGATTTAGTCTATCGAAAGTTTTACCTCGGTATTGCTTTTTCCAGAGAACACCTACTCCATAGTTAACGTATTTGTCGAATAACAGCGTGAATTCTCCACCGAGAGACTCGCTGTGCTGTGCTCTGAGATCTCTTTCTTTTCTTGTCTTTACGTTATTGTCAGAGGGAATACAACTTGTTTTTCCTTCCTGACATTCATCTCCAGCAACCCCTGTTACATTACCCGCTCTTCCGAATGCGTGAAAACCGGTCTTTAGTTTTTTGAAGAATTCAGGCTCATAGGAAATGCGGCTAACAGCATCATACCCGCTAGAGTTTGTGTTTTGCATATCTCGATATCCTTCGCCATTTACGATACCGACGTGCATACTAAGATCTTTTACTTTCACTAGAAAAGATCCACCCAAGTCTGCTGGCTGAGAGGAAAATCCAAGTGATTCCATAGGAGCTTTGTCTACGTAACGCCATTTCCAATAGCCATTCCACTGCGTATATACATGCGGGAGTTCATGAATTCCAAATATAAATGAAAGATTAAAAATTCCTACATCAATATTTTTTCTTACACTAGCTCTACGAATTCCTAAAATGTAAGCGTTCGCCTTATTGCCATTATCCACTGCCGTGTCAGAGGTAACTTGACTAGAGCGAAGAATTTCACCCCAGAACTCAACGGTTACTTTTTTTTCTTCCCATTCTTTGCTAATCATTAGAAGTGTCCAGGGCATTGCAAATCCAGTCTTATCATCTTTTTTTGCATTCGAAGTGCCCGACGAGGAATTACGCAATCTATATCCGAAGGAAGGAGATACAACTGCTCCCACTTTTAATCCGAAGTATGCATCCGGCAAATCATCCTTAGTCGTGACGACCTTTTCCGCCAAAATAGAGTTAGCCGTTAAAAGAATGAATAAGTAGAATAATTTGGAGTTTTTATTTTCCATAGAGTTTATCCATTTAGAATTGAACCGGAGAGCCTACGATAAAAAAACGAATGATGTAATAAATTAAGAATCCAGCAGGACCAAACATCAGTGTTAGAAATAAACAGGGAAGTAGAATGAAATGGGAAATTCCATTTTGCATTGAGTCTCTCCATTCCCATGTCCCTACAAATAAATCAAAGACTAGGTAGTGAACCCATCCGGCAAGAAGCGCATTTTTATTTCGGAATAATTTTGCGACACCGTCTAATGTGGAGAAACCGCCACTTGCTTTTCCTAGACTGATGCCGATATAAAAAACATAGACGCAAGCAAGTAGAACAGGGAATGCATAGGAGTTAATTAATTTTTCAGTCACGCTCCATCTCGGCAAGATTGCCATTAATATCCAGGGGATGAGGGCGATGATATTTGCAATTTTAAAAGCTTGATCTGGGGTCATAAAAAAATCCTTTCTTTATTCTTAAGTTATGCATGTAAGGAATAGGGATTAAAATAAACTACTTTTTGTTATCCGAGGGGGTTTCATGAAAAATATTGCACACCGGGGATTTAGCGGCAAATACCCTGAAAATACTAAAATTGCATTTGCGAAAGCGATCGAACTCGGCGCGGACATGATTGAGCTAGATGTGACTCTTTCGAAAGATAAAATTCCAGTTGTAATTCACGATGATACGCTTGAGAGAACAAGTAGTGGAAAAGGAAAAGTTCGAAATACTTCTTTTTCTAAACTAAAACTCTTGGATTTTGGTTCGTGGATGAATTCAAAATTTTCAAGTGAGAGAATTCCTTCTCTAGAAGAAGTATTAGTCCAAATTAAAAAATCAAAGATTGGATTAAATATAGAAATTAAATCCTCTGCATACGAAAGAAATTTTTCTGATTCTTGCATTGAATCGCAAACGATCCGCCTAATAGAAAAGTGTAAACTTTTTAATCGAATTGTAATTTCTTCTTTTGAACCAAAAATCCTTTTGCGGCTAAGAGAATTATCCGCTAAGGTAAATCTTGCTTATTTAATTGAGCCTAATTTTGAGAAATTGAAACTTGATCCAATTTATTTTGTAAAACAGATTCGGGCTGTTTCGCTCAATATGCATAAGTCGCAGATTGTTACAGAAATTTTTCATAAAGCCGCAAGAGCGCATATTCCTGTTTACGTGTATACGGTGAACACAATCAAGGAAATGAGGAAAATGCAAAAGGCTAATGTCGCCGGAGTTTTTACGAATTACCCGGATAGGTTGATAAAAATAAACATGGATTAACACGGATATGTTAAAATATCCAATCTTTTATCCGTGTCCATCTGTGTTCATCCGTGGTAATCTTTAAATGTTTTTCTTACTTGTATAGCATTGAGCATCGAGTTCACATTACTTAATATTTTTACAGCTTATATCTTCTGAATTAGAAGATTGAAAGTATAAATCCCCAACGAATTCTTTTGCAGAGTAATCGTATTCTCGTGCATAACGACCATACATTGCATCACAAGAGCCATCTGGATTTTGAATACCGGCTACGACTGCGTATCCTTTGCCATAAATTTTATTCCATTTTCCATTTACTTTTTCTCCAAAAATTTCTTCTGCACCGGAAAGAATTCTCACAAGCATAACAGTGCAGGGTGGATCGGATTCTTGACAGTATTGAGTTACTTTCTTTGTAAGCTGCGGTGCTATTGATGGATTTGCATTTTTGGTAGGAAATGTAACTTTAGAAAGTCCGCTTTCATTTAACTTCACAAGTGACTGTGCGTACATTGATTTAGAATAATCTTCACATTCAATAGTAAAACTTGCGTTATTTGTTATGTTAGGATTTCGTAAATGATATAAGGCTATTTCATGTTTGCCGGGAGGCAGTTTGGTAAGGGTTGTTAAAATGAGCTTTCTTGAATCAAAAGCAAAGCTTCCCGGTGTGCTGAATTCATTTGATTTTTTTTCTATATCAGTAGGAGATGGAACTAAGATATAATCTAATTTTCCTGTTAGAGTTTTACCTTTTAATAAAGCTGCCGGCTTATCAATATTAATCTCTGTTCGGTGAGCCTTAATTTCTTCGCCGTCTACATAAATACTAAACCAAATCGGGCTATTGTCTTCTGCCTCTTTAAATTGAAAATTAGCATATATAGAATCGGAGCATGAGAATGAAGTTGAAGCTTGACCGGAAGTTCCTTTTTTGTATTCAACTGTAACCACGCCGTATTTTTTAATATCTTCTTCTTTTGATTCATTTGCTTTTGTGGATTTTATTTCCGTTATTTTAGCTGTGAGTTTAGAAGACAATTCCTCGCACTTCGCATATAATTCTTTTAATTGAAAAGGATTTTTATCAAATTTCAGACTAGAAGCTTTTATTGAGTATTCCCTTTCAGGGCTTTCGCCTGACGCATATACTTCATCGAGTTCCTTTTTGCATTTGCCAATTCTTTCCTTTTCGAACTCTAAGTCACTAACACGGGGGTTTTCTCTTTCGGACCTCTCCAACACCATATTATAACTAGCAAGTGCATTATTAATCTGCCCGTCTATTTTTTTGTCTGATTTTGAGGCTTTCTTATTTGAAGTTCCAGAAGCGCATCCTGAAATGAGAATGGAAAACGCAAATAGGATTAAAGTATATTTTAGTTTCATTATATCTCCTTTGATTTACAAACTAATTTCAAATTAATTTGATATGGTAAAGATAAAAAATGAACGTTAGGAGGTTTTTCTGATTCATTTAATTTCTCCGAGTTAGAGAAAACCTCCCGTTATCACGACAGGCATTTGATACATATTCCCCCTGCATTTTATTTCTGTTTAGGGAAAATCTATATTCATCAATCAAACAAAACACCCAACCACGGTTTGGTTTATTTTCTAGAAATTTTTCATCGTGCAGTATGATTTTATCGTCTTTTTTGTAGCCATTAACCGCTCGCTTGTTCCAACCGCTTCTCGTGCTCGACCATTGTAATATGCCGGTCACTTCATTATTTCGACTTATACAAAAACTAAATTCTACCTGCACACTCGGATCATTCCCACTGGCAGTTCCTACCCATAGTTCACAATTATCTTTTGGTTTTAATGCTTTGGGTCGAATGTCTGCGGATAAATAGGTGTAGCCTGTGAGTAGAAAAATTAATAGGATGTAAAATATCGTTTTAAACAATTCGTTTTCGCTCCTGCTTTGCGTTGTTACCGTTGTTTTATATGCGGCTAATGAAAAATCAACTCATTTAAAATAGCCCGCGGCAGCGAACCCACCGTTAGGTGCAAATCCACCCTCAGCGCTGGGGAACCCTGACTCTCACCCAAACTCAATCATTTCTTTTCAGAAGAAATGATAATGTAAGGTGAGCGAATAATACTTTGTATAAGCTTCCGATAAGAAGACTATATACCAAAGATAGGGTAGCAATGGGTTTAAAGATACACATGGGATAACTTCCCATTGCCCCTCTAACCCATACTTGCAGTAATGGAGAACCCAATCCTTATCTATGTCGTGTGCATCGTCTTCTTATCGGAAGGTAAATGAATCCCCTTATTCTTTAAAATAATATTTGACCTTATTGTTGAAGTATGGCTTTCTGATTCAATGCGAATTGCTTTTAGGGATAGAATAATTTAAACAATGCCAAAGAAAACCAAACAGTCTGTGCCCAATAATAGTTTTACAGAAATCCTGCTGTATACAACTCCAAGTGGAAAAGTCAAAGTTGAAATATTTCTTAGAGATGAAAACATTTGGCTGACGCAGGAAAAAATTGCCCTCCTCTTTGGAGTGCAACGTCCGGCAGTTACCAAGCATCTAAAAAATATTTTTGAAAGCAACGAATTGAATGAAAATTCAGTTAGTTCCATTTTGGAACATACTGCCGAAGACGGGAAAACCTATAAAACTAAATTCTATAATCTCGATGCTATCATATCGGTCGGCTATCGAGTCAATTCTGCCGAAGCAACACAATTTCGAATTTGGGCTACGGAAAGACTAAAAGAATACATCATCAAAGGTTTCACGATGGATGATGAGCGGTTAAAAAATCCAGAAAATATTTTTGGAAAAGATTACTTTGAAGAGCAGCTTGCACGTATTCGTGATATTTCCTTGCTATCTACCAAATTCAAAATGATTTAGTTCTTATGAAACAAATTCTATTTACAATTGCCTATCTTTCGTTTTCACTTTGTCTACTTGGCGAAACCCTCCAAGTAGGAGATGAATTGAAACTCTTAGAGTAT
>JANMOF010000319.1:0-31005 GCA_031368925.1 Leptospiraceae bacterium | reverse complement strand
CCGTTCCTTTGTATTACGATGCGCGGGGAGAGAAACTAGGAATCTCTATTCAAGGTCTAAATGAAAAGATTGCCGAAAAACTAGAAGAATTTACAGACGGGGACTTGGACGAAAAATTAAAACTAGAAAAAGAATTAGCCAGAGACTACCATATAATAACCGCTAGCAAACGATTAGAAGCCATTGCTATTGACTTCGTGGAACATTACAGCAAAGCATGGGAATCAGGAAAAGCAATGTTTGTCTGTATAGATAAACTAACCTGTGTTAGAATGTTTAACTTAATTAAATACCACTGGGAAGAACAAAAAAAGTCCGTTCGAAATTCTATTGACAAAAGTGGAGATGACCAAGAGGCAATTTATAGTAGCCGCAAGCTTGCTTGGATGGAAGAAACCAAGATGGCAGTTGTCCTCAGTGAAGAACAAAACGAAGAAGAAAAATTTCAAACAATCCACAAGAGATACTATTAAAGCAAAAATCCGAGACTACCTCTGGGACGACAAAACAGGATTACCCGCGAGCTATTCAGATGACGAGATTGAACAAAAGACAGAAGAAATATTTTTATTGCTAATTAAATAGTATTCGTCGCTTTTAAAATTATTCATTTCCCCCATTCCCAAAAATGAGATTCAAATAAAAAAATAGCATTTACACAAAACCTGAATATAGCAAACTTACTAATATGAAAAAAATGAACCTATTAATAATAATTCTTTTTTGTTTAGTGACGAATGTATGTGCAGAGAAGAAAGAAGATGCGATGACGAATAATATAGATAAAGTATGTTGTGAGACTTTTGGTTATGGAGCTAGGATGATTAAATGTTGTCAGTCCTATGAAATGATTTCGAGAGATCGGTGCAAGGTAGAGGAGGGTCTTGTAGGTGGTGGTAAACAGGTAGTAGATGTATCATTTTGTAAGAAGAAATAAATATCACGCAAAGGGTCTTGATTTCGCTATCGTTATTGACTCATTTCTTTGCGCCTTAACGACTTTGCGTGATATTTTTCTTTTGCTTTTACACAGCCCCAATTATTTTTTTTATTGATTACATATCATCGTCAGCGCTAGAGCCGTCGCCAGAAAAGTAACCTGCTAATTCGGAAGCTTTAACAGATGCTTCATTTAGAGATTCTGCAAGACTGCTAGCAGTATCTTCTCCAACAATTCCATCAACAGAAATATCTGCTTCTTTTTGAAATGCTTTTATGGCAGCTATTGTGTTTGCGCCCATTTTTCCATCTACTTTTCCTGGATTGAATCCACAAATAGTTAATGCTTCTTGTATGCTTGTTACATCATAATCATCGTTACTCATATTTAATACCTTCCTTTTTTATTTTATTCCCCAAGCGGCAGACCACTTAGTATGTGCAGGGTTAAATGCAGCAGGATCTTTTGATCCAATTTTGAGAGCTAGCTCTTTATATTTTTCCATTCCATCTCTCAATCTTTTTTTCTCTGCCTCTGATGCTCCGCGACCAGCTTCTTTCTCTGCTCTAGATTTGTCTCTTAGTTCGCTGATTTTATAAGTGGTCATAATACTTTCTAAACCTTTTGCAGCATTTGCAGGATTATCCTTATTAGCCTCTAGGCTTGCAATTCCAGCTTCAAAAACAGTTACTAGATTCTGAGCAGGTGTGCCTGTTAATGCAATATTCGGAACTGTATTATCTACAACTGTGTTATTCACAGGGGGAACATTATTCGAGTTTTCCGGGGGTTTTTCTTTTTTACAATTTGTTGCGACTAACAACACAACTGTAAATATTAAAACTACTTTATTTAATTGATTCATTCAAAAATCTCCATTTTATTAGCTTAAAATAGCATCCTGAAAGTTTAATTGGATACAGCAAGGATAAAAGAAATGGAATTGCTTGAAGGTTTGGGAAATTATATTGAGTTTAGCAATGCAGTCTTTCAAACTATTATAGAATGAAAGACTTTATTCGTTTTGATCGAAGTGTAAAATTATTTTTGATTAAGATTTCAAACTTCGATCGCATTAAAATTTTGATACTAGGGAGGGACGCTATATAAAAAGATAGCTAAAGGAATCAGTCTTCCTTATTTCCTTTTTTCTTTTTGTCTTTCTTTTTGTTTTTTCCGTCATCGTCTTTGTCTTTTTTCTTCTTATCTTTTTTATCAGACTTGGAATCATCATCATCGTCTTTATCTTTCTTCTTTTTGTCTTTTTTATCAGACTTAGAATCATCATCGTCTTTATCTTTCTTCTTTTTGTCTTTTTTATCAGACTTGGAATCGTCATCGTCTTTATCTTTTTTCTTCTTATCTTTTTTATCAGACTTGGAATCATCGTCATCATCACCCTTACCAGGTTTTGCACGACAATAGTCGTCTACTTTTGCACCAGATTCTTTCTTATAGCCATTTACCCAGGTGCAATCGTTGTTAGAATTACACTGGGATTCACTTAAACCTTTGCAGGGACTGTCAGCAAAGATTGATCCAGAAACGAAAAACATAAACATACTAATTAAAAAAGATGGAATCGAGAATTTTCTCATGTTAGCTCCTATATTGAACGAATACTTTTCTTTAAATCCGTAAACTGGTCAAGAAAAATTATTTTCGTGAAAGTAAGTTTCGTAGGATTTGAAAGAGGTCGAAAAATGACCAAAGTCAAGAGATTTCTCACTATTTCCAAAATAATTATTGTAGAAACTCATACATGCGAAAAGATTCGAATATAACCATCATAAACTAGGAACGGTAACATGGCATTTGATATAGAAATGATAAAAAATTTATATTCCAAAATGGGCGCTCGTATTGAAGCGGCTCGTAAGGTAGTCGGTAGACCTCTCACTCTTTCCGAAAAAATTCTTTATTCCCATCTATGGGATGGCGACGCAAAGACAGCATTTGAGCGCGGCAAATCGTATGTAGACTTTGCACCTGACCGTGTGGCGATGCAAGACGCGACTGCACAAATGGCTTTATTACAATTCATGCAAGCGGGACGTAAGAAGGTTGCAGTTCCTTCAACAGTTCATTGCGATCATTTAATCGAAGCGAAAGTTGGCTCTGATGCTGACCTTTCAATTGCAAATGAAAAAAACCGCGAAGTATATGACTTCTTAAAATCTGTTTCCAATAAATATGGAATTGGTTTCTGGAAACCAGGTGCTGGTATTATCCACCAAGTAGTTTTAGAAAATTATGCATTCCCCGGTGGGATGATGATTGGAACCGACTCACATACAGTAAACGCTGGTGGTCTTGGAATGATTGCGATTGGAGTAGGTGGAGCAGATGCGTGTGATGTGATGAGTGGTCTTGCTTGGGAATTAAAATTTCCGAAGCTAATCGGTGTTAAACTCACCGGCAAGTTAAACGGTTGGACGTCACCGAAGGATGTAATTTTAAAAGTTGCCGGAATTCTGACAGTGAAAGGGGGAACGGGTGCGATTGTCGAATACTTCGGGGAAGGCGCGATTGCGATGTCTTGCACTGGTAAAGGAACGATTGCAAATATGGGTGCCGAAATTGGGGCAACTACTTCAACATTCGGTTACGATGATTCCATGTCTCGTTATTTAAAATCTACTGGACGTGCGGATGTGGCGGCACTTGCTGATGGCGTTAAACAACACTTAACCGCAGATGCAGAAGTATATGCTGATCCTGCAAAATACTTTGACCAACTAATCGAAATTAACCTTTCTGAACTCGAGCCTCATTTAAACGGACCGTTTACTCCTGATTTGGCGACTCCTATTTCTAAAATGAAAGAAGCAGCTCTTGCAAATGGCTGGCCTACTAAGATTGAAGTGGGACTCATCGGTTCTTGCACGAATTCTTCTTATGAAGATATTTCTCGCTCTGTGTCACTCGCTAAACAAGCTTCCGAAAAAGGTTTAGTTCCGAAAGCAGAATTTACAATCACTCCAGGCTCTGAGCAAGTGCGTTATACGATAGAGCGTGACGGATTTATCGACGTGTTTAATAAGATAGGCGCAAAAGTATTTGCAAATGCTTGTGGTCCTTGTATTGGACAGTGGGCGAGAGCGGGTTCTGAAAAGGCTGAGAAAAATACAATCGTGCATTCGTTTAATCGTAACTTTGCGAAACGCGCCGATGGAAATCCTAACACATTCGCATTCGTAGGCTCTCCTGAACTTGTAACTGCACTTGCGATTGCAGGCGATTTGACTTTCAATCCACTTACTGATAGTTTGAAAAACGAAAAAGGGGAAATGGTAAAATTCGATGCACCAACAGGTGTGGAACTTCCACCAAAAGGTTTTGATGTAAAAGATGCAGGATACCAAGAACCTGTAGCTGATGGCTCTGGTGTGCAAGTTGCTGTTAGCCCCACATCTGACCGTTTGCAGTTACTCGATAGTTTCCCCGTTTGGGAAGGAACTGATCTAAAAGGTCTCAAACTTCTCATCAAGGCTAAAGGCAAATGTACTACAGATCATATTTCAATGGCAGGACCTTGGCTCAAGTATCGCGGACATTTGGATAATATTTCTAACAATATGCTAATCGGTGCTGTGAATTTCTTTAACGAAAAAACAGACAACGTTAAAAACCAATTAACTGGCAGTTACGATGCAGTTCCTAAAGTGCAAAGAGCATACAAAGCGGCTAACGTTGGTTCGATTGTAGTAGGGGACGAGAATTATGGCGAAGGCTCTTCTCGCGAACACGCTGCTATGGAGCCACGTTTCCTCGGAGTTCGTGCGATTCTTGTGAAGTCATTTGCCCGTATCCATGAGACAAACTTAAAAAAACAAGGTATGCTCGGACTAACATTTGCGAATAAGGATGATTACACCAAGATTCTAGAAGATGATTCAATTGATATTGTAGGACTTACTTCTTTTAAAGAAGGTGTTCCTTTGACTTTAGTTTTAAATCATAAAGATGGATCAAAAGAAGAAATCAAAGCGAATCACACTTACAACGCAAGCCAGATTGAATGGTTTAAGGCAGGAAGTGCGCTTAATATCATT
Organism: Leptospiraceae bacterium; assembly: GCA_031368925.1. GTDB lineage: Bacteria > Spirochaetota > Leptospiria > Leptospirales > Leptospiraceae > UBA2033. The sequence goes on along the minus strand of JANMOF010000319.1, from coordinate 26,010 downwards.
AAGGCGCAACAGAAAGGATAGACCTTACCTCACCCCAATTTTGTATGGGGTGTGGTATAATATAGATTAACCCCCTCTCCTTTTAGGAGAGGGGCACCACGAAAATGTAAAACTAGAAATGAAAAGTCGGGGTGAGGTGCTATTTACAGAAAACCTTTCAATAGTCCCAACCCTGTAGAAACAAGACTACCACTATCGCCTTCGGCTTTACCTTGTGGTGTGAGTTGATTCACAACAACAGGAAGTAATGTAGAAAGCATTCCGCTTAATTCTTTTTCTGGAATACCTGTTTTTTCTGACAGTGAGGACATTAGATCAGAGCCAAGCACATCGTTCAATTGATTTGCAGATATGGCTTTATTATCACCAGTCCCAATCCAACTTTCCACGTTATCTTCCATCCCCTTTTCTTTTATCGTATTGACCACAGTATCAAGCAAAACGCCCTTATCCCCAGAATTAGAAAGAAGTGCTTTTGTAAGATTACCAATTTCGGAGGAGTTATCTCCGCTTATTTCGTTCATTATTGTTTTTAAAAAATCCATAACGTAGTTTCGAAAATATGGAAAGGACTGCAATACATTTTTAATCATGACGATGGAAATAAAAAATGCATTGACAAGTGACACTCTAAGTGTCATATTGAGCAAATGACCTCAATTACAATGTTAGATTTACGAAAGAACTCCAGTCTTCTTTTGGAGAAATTAAAAAGGAAGGAAAAGATACTTCTTTCTTTTCGTGGAAAACCTGTTGCTACAATTCATCCTATTTCACAAGAGTTTGATTGGGAGACCGATTCTTTCTTGCAATTTATTAATTCTATCCCAAAATCTACTAATAAAAAAACCAAACTTTCCAATGAAGAAATTGATTCTTTAGTGTATGGCATCAAGTAAAAATTCGAAATATCCTTTCTGGGATACATCGGGTTGGTTTTCTTTGATTATCCCATCAGAGGCAAATCATAAGGAAGCTAAAAAAATTGCTGACCAACTTCAAAAATCGAAGCTTCCTTTCTTTACATCTGATCTTGCGATTCAAGAAACGATGACTCTTTTAATGGCGCGTAAAGAAATGGAAAAAGCAAAACAGTTTTGGTCTAGTTTTATTGATTCAAAAGTAATCCGATTAGAAAGAATAGATGAGTTTAGATTTCAAAAATCTGGAGATTATTTCTCTAAGCATATAGATAACGGTTACTCGTTCGTAGACGCTTCTTCTTTTATTTTAATGAAAGAATTTAAAATTAAAGATGCAGTTACCACGGATAAACATTTTACGCAAGCGGGGTTTAATAAATTATTGTCGTGAACATCCTAATCCTAGAGACGTTGCGCGCAACGTCTCTAGGATAAAATTAATCAATATTTTGTGAAAGTATAAATGATTCCACATCACTTACTAACATTCTTGCATTTTCTAAATAGGTTTCTGCTTTGTCTTTATTAATATCAGATCGAATATCATAATCGCCGGTTTCTCTTGCACTAAACAATTGATATATTATTTTTGTATATTTTTTAGAAAAGATTCCAGTGTGAATAAATTCTTTATTGAATGCGCCTATTGTTTGATTATGCGAGGAAAAGGATAGCTGTTTCGTTAATAATACTGCTGTAATTGCATGGTATACAGCATAATAAGATCTCGAAGCTGAATCGTCGAATAACTCATTTTGTAAATCTATGGAAGCAGCTTTTAACTTTAGATTTGCTTTTGCTAGAGTTAAAGTTAAAACTTCTTTTAATTGATTCAAAGCAAGATGCCCTCTCTTAAAATATTCATTCCGATTGGAAATTTGCTATTCAGTTCCCAATCATCAACTGCCCAGATTAAACAGGATACTAGTATATTATGATTATCTAATATATCAGCACCGATATTTTCAACCTCGCTCCTGACATTTTCGTCTTTATGATCTATAATAATTAGAAAATCATAATCAGAATACTCTTTAAAATCCTGTCTTGCTCTTGATCCAAATAAAATTTTAAAGATTACGTTGTCTTTCAGAACTTTGTCTATTTGATTAGTGAAGGTAATTATAATAGGATCGGCTACTAAAGGAGTTTGGATTTTTTTTAAGGAGTCGATACCTTCTAACTGTTTGCTTAGAATTTTCATAGGGCTTGTTACAATATCTATGAAAATCTTAAAGATGTAAACTATAAAAAAATTTCCTATAAAAACAATTATTAATAACCTTTAAAAGTTACAGTCGATTAGCCGATAGAAAGAGAATAAATAAATTTAAAATTAAATCCGATGGAAAGAAAACAATGACATTCTATGTTTACATTCTTAATTGCTTTAAAAATGGTAAATTCTCTTGTTATTATGTTGGACAAACAAATAACTTAAAGGCGAGAATTGGAGAACATTTTGATAGTGTGGTAGAACATAATACCGATAAATTTGTTGGGAGATTTGATTTTGTTAAATTGAAATGGTATACAAAAGTAACTACAAGGGCAGATGCATTGAAGATGGAGAAGCATTTAAAATCTCTAACTCATGAAGAAAAAGATAGATACATGAAGAATAATTAGTTTATGCTATCAAGTAGGACATATAGATCACGGTTACTCGTTCGTAGACGCTTCCTCTTTTATCTTAATGAAAGAATTTAAAATTACGGATGCAGTTACCACGGATAAACATTTTACGAAGGCAAAATCAATACTCGTGCACCTCGCCCGTTTTCACAATTCCTAAAAACTCATCTTCATCCACAACAGGCTCTTCTGTGTAGTGATACAAATAACATTTCTTTTTAATCACAGGATCAATTTTTCTAATTTCATCAATGTGAGAATGAACTCCACTGCGTGGACCTGTTTCGCAATCGTGATAGATGATGTCTGCTGATTCATAAAATGGTTTCATGATTGGTGGCATGATATAGAGAGTATCCGTTGGAAAATAAATTTTCTTATCATTGCATTCAAACATAAGACCAAATGACGGCATATAGGAAGTACCCCCAACTACGTGAGTAGATTCTACTGTATAAAAAATCCAACTCTTATCTCCATCCGCGATTTGGTATTCTACGCTTTTTGACATTACAATTTGATTGAAGAAAGTCTCGAGGGAAACATTCTTTACCCCCTGCAAGGTATCGAGTCCAGGTTTTGCTGCATCCCATAAATCATCTAAGACTTCTCTATGTCCCCAGAGGTCAGGTTTACAATCGGCAGGAATTTTTTCTCTTTTAAATAAGCGGTCAGTTACCGGATCGAGTTGTCGCGGCTTATCGGCATCTTCCGTTCTGCGTTTTTTTTCTACGGAGAGCCAGTCTGTTTTCTTAGAATTCCAAAAAGGATTAAATACAGTCGATAAGGCTATTCCTTCTATGCCGCCAATATGATCTGCATGAGGGTGCGAACAATAGTATCCGTCAATGTCTCCCATCTTGAGACCAACATTAGCAAGTGAGTGTCGTATATCGCTTCCAAAATCTAATACAAATCTGTATACATCAGGTTTTACTTTTCCCTGAGTTTGAAATTCTAAAAGAAAATTACTCTGGTAGCGTGGGAAGTAGGCACGTGTGGTATTATTTTTAATTATGTTTCGAATATCACTGACTGTTAAAGAGACGTGTGAGTCTTTTGCGTGCTTCACTGCTTCGGCAATGACTGCTTCCATCTTAGCAGTTTCTACCACGTCTTTGTATGTGCCTGTGGCAAAGGCTGAATTAACACCTAGAGCTGTAACTTTCATGTAGGACTCCCTTTGCAAATTTGAATCTGAGCATTTTTTTTACCACTACTTTATTTAAAATCGGAAAAACTCATAGAGAAACCCGGATTCCTTTGTATGAATTTTACTTTCTAAAAGATTGTGAGATACGATTGTGAAGTAGGGTGATATTGCTTTCGTGTAAAATTTTTTATTTCGAACATATGCATATGGATCAATGAAATCAAGCTCGTTTTTCATATACTCATAATCCACTTTTGTAGGAACGGAAAAATAAACATACTTACAAAGTTGTGCGAGTTTCTCGAATGCCGGCGTAACATCATTGTTGGAAATATACTGGAAGATAGAATTGCATATTCCTAAATCTAGTGGTTTTTTGATTTTCGATTCTTTAAAATTCTCGAGTGTAGTCTGTTCGATGTTACATGAGTATTTCTGAATCCAGAGTTGCTTTTTTAGTTTATCATTAGCCTCTCGTGACGGGTCAATAGCGATTATCTGCTTGGGCTTAAATTTCTTTACTACTTCTCTGAGTAAAATTCCTTTACCAAAACCAAAGTCACCTATACTTTCTACAAAAACTTCACTTAAGTCTAAAATACTTTTTAAATACCTTGCATGTTCTTTCGCATTGTCGATGCCATCAATGATGGACTCATCATCTTCTGCATACATGGAGTCCCAGTATTTCTGATTAAATTTACTCAAGACTTTATCTTGCATTTGGCGCAAGTTCCGGTGTAACAAGAAGTATCCGCAGTTACGGAAGTATTCTTGTTAAATAGAATTTTATAAAAGAATACCCATACAGGTTGTGTAAATTTTATAAGTGCAAGAAAGACGATGCTGTATACTAAATAATTTTGAACATCTAAACTCATTGAATGACCTCTTTTAATTTGCGAGCGAATGGGAATGTGAAAAATACAACTAGAATTTCAAGGCTACCAAAAAGTAGCGAAAGAATAAAGAACGAAGATTCAAAAGAATAGCTCGCTTTTAAATATCTTTCGATGAGAGTGGACGCAATCGGACCAAGCATAAATCCAATGGAGCCAACGCCCGTAAACCCCGCCATCACACTCGCATTCATTCCCTTGGGAGACATTTGAGAAGCAAGCATCATCGAAGGAACAAACATGACACCGGCACCGGTTCCGCATAAAATAAGTAGAGTGAATAATGCCGGTTTGCTACTTACTCCGCCCGCAAGACCAAGAGATGCTCCATACAGAAGAGAACCTACCATCATAAGCAAGAAGGGTCCTGTTTTTTTAGCAAGTCTCGCAAATGGATAAGAAAATAAACTCATTGGTATTAAAACAAGTGAGAGGTAAAGACCGACTTCCCCCGGGTTGAATTTTAAATCTTCCCGCAAATGTAGATTGAAACTAGTTACAAAAAAACCCACAGTAAAGCGGTCGATGAAGTTATAAAGATAAGGAACGAGGATGAGTTTATTCTTTTGAAATGCATTTGACCATTTACTTATTGTTATCCGCTCATGGTAAAAGAATTCATAATCTTGCAAAAGAAAAAAAGAAACAATGCCTATGAGAATCATAATTGTTCCAGCAACATAAAAAGGGAGTAGGGGGTTTTTCCTGCCTAAAATTCCCATGGGAGAACCAATGCCAACACCTAGGCTTAAAAACATTCCGGCGAGACCCATTAAGATTCCCTTCTTGTGGAAGTGTTCGTTAGAGGAATCGTTTTCCCGATCTGCAATTAGAGAAAGTAAAAGCCCGATTACAAAAATATGACAGACTCCTTCGAAGAAGCGGATAATCTGAAGTATCTGTAGATTCTCTGCGTTGACTAAAAGAAAAAAACTAATTCCATCTAGAATCGCGAAGACGGAGATGAAATACTTTCTGTTCTTGAATTTGTCCGATAGAAATCCCGCAACAGGGGAAAATAAAAATGAGCCTAACATCGCGTAGCTCATGAAAAGGGAAACCATTAGATTGTCTCCGCCGAGTCTGTCTTTTACAATGTCTTTGAATACGGGAACGATCATCGTGACGGGAAGCATTGTAAAAAAGATAAGCGCCAGCGTTAATTTTGGAATTTGATTTGCTTTAATCAATTGGTTCATGGTTTAAAATGATGATCCTTTAGACAGATTGTATCTATTCACCATAAAAGATTGCCACAGAGGCACAGGGACACAGAGGGTATTGGTACTGCGCTGTTTTTATTCATATGCGTCATGTTAAAGAGAGCTAATGAAATATTTGGATTCAATTATCATGTAGAATGGCATAATATAACCAAGGCTGAATTACGAAACCAAACAATATGCTGTGAAATGACTCTCTTAAAATCTCTCCGTGTCTCAGTGCCTCTGTGGCAATAAGGTATGCTAAGTAGTTACGATAAATTTCTTTTAAAATAGACTGTCCTTTATAACTTTGTAAAATCAGTTAGAATCGTCAGCAAAAATTTTATGAACATTCAGGAAATACGGGACTCTATCATCGAAGCCGAGAACGGGGAAAAATACCCTCTCGCAAAATTGATTTCTGGAATTGAAAAAAAAGATTCCTTCGAATTCAGAAAAATACTCTTCGAAGAACTCGCAGCCAATCACGACCTCAGAAAAAATTCAATCACAATCGGAATTACAGGATCTCCGGGAGCAGGGAAGTCTTCGCTTATCGGGGAACTCTGTAATGACTTTTTAAAAAAACAAAGAAGAAAAAAAATGGCAATCGTTGCGATTGATCCATCAAGTAAACTGAGCGGAGGATCTATATTAGGCGATAGAACCCGCGTGTCAATTCCCGCAAGAGAAAATCGAATTTTCTTTCGTTCGCAAGCAAGCCAGTTGGAACTAGGCGGGGTGAATCCTCATACCTATCATGTCATTCGTTTGCTTCGTTATTTTTTTGATTATATCATCATTGAAACTGTAGGCATTGGACAAAATGAAACAGAGGTTTCACGGCTTGCTGATTATTCCTTTCTCATCTTACAGCCATTAGCCGGTGATGGAATTCAATTTATGAAAAGTGGAATTATGGAAGTGCCTGACGCATTTATCATCAACAAGTGCGACGAAAAAGAACTGGCAACATCTAGCTTTCATATGCTCATCAGCTCGCTTGAATTTCTAAAAGATACAATCAACGGACACAATATTCCAAAGATATTTCAAACCAGTGCACTTAAAAAAATAGGTATCGACTCTCTCATGGAGTTTATGATGAGTATCCACGAGCAGAAATCTAAAGAAAACGAGACAAAAGAACAAATAGAAAAAATGGTTCGCTCTGAATACGGAAATTTTGGTCTTCGAGTATTAAAAGACTTTGCCGATTCTAAGCCTGATTTTTTTACAAAACAATATGAACTGGTAGAAGAAGAATTTAATGATCAAATAAAAACGAGAATCACTTATTGATTTTAGTTGACTGAATTTCTTTCGATTATCCATTGTAGGGATTATATATCATCCAAGGAGCCTTTATGAAAAAAATATCTCTAGCGCATAACGTAGCTTTATGCTTAATTGCATTTGCTTTAACCTTTTCCTCTTGTAAAAAACAAGATGCCTCAGAACCTACAGAGCCAACGCTCGGACCTGTAGAGCGGTCGCATATGGATGAGCTTGCTATTCAGTCAATGAAGTTTAATAATGGAAAATCTATTGAATACAAAGTCCTTTTGGATAAGGCAGAAATAGTAACAATCTTATTCTCTCTAAAGAAGGGAGACGAAATTCCTGCACACTATCATAAAGTAAACAAGGCTATTTATATTTATGAAGGCAAAGCAGAAGTGCTTGCTCAAAATAAAATGAATCCAGTTGTCAAAGGGGATTCTCTTTATATACCGCAAAGTAGCATTACCTCTATCAAAAATACGAGCGACGAAATCGCAAAGGTGTTTTTCTTTTTTCCGATTGGATTTTTTAAATCGCTACCATTTAATTCTCCAGAAGGAACAGGACTTGATACAGCCGGTGATAAAATTCAATTGCTAAAAGAAGTAAATGTTCCCTGGGAAAATTGGGATGGCAAAATTCCTGCCGGAGGAAAAGTTACTCCACTTGCATGGAAAACAATTATCGACAATGACTCGATGGTTATGGGGATAACGAAGATTGACCCCAATAACGATGTAGACAGTCATTTTCATAAGCCAACCCAAATTGTGATATTTTCTGACGGTGAAGGAAAAACGCATATAGCAAAGGGTGAATACAAGGAAATCAAAAAGGATAATTACATTTATCCACCGACCTATAGTGTTCACCACTCAATCAATACAAGTAAAACAGAGCCTTTGATGGAAGTGTATTTTTTTCCAACCGGTCCTTTTTCTACTATAAAATATCTTGGCAAAGGGAAGAAATTCTGGTAGGGTAGGGATTTAAATCATGCTGTGAAGTTTAAGGGAAGAAGTGTTTTTTTGTAAAACTTCACAGTTCGGTCATTATCGTTTGAATAATAGCGCATAATACCTATTTCACCTCAAATGAAAAATAGATCTCTCAGTTTACAGATCGTGTATTTCTTTTGCTTTTTTCCAATATTTTTTTAAAATTGGTTTAGCTACACTTGTTTCACCATCAGAGAGCTCACCAGAAAAATGACAATATGTTTCACCATAGTCAGGATCACCAAAGACAGCCCACCTTTTAAACGCTTCATCGCATAGTGGTTCATCTACATTGAAAGGAATTTCAACACCAGTCCTAATGCAGTAGCCGTTTTTATTATTTTTAGATTTGAAGATACTCGCTTTTTTCTCAGATGTTTCTAATTTAGAATGACTAAACTCAAATGGTTGACTAATTCGCTGAATATAATCAACTCCTTTCATTGCATCTTCAAATACTTTGAAATCAGTGAGATCATTCTTGTCTAAAAGAATTCCCATTTCTTTATTGTCTTTCATTGAAGTATTATAGAAATTTAAAGAAGTGATAATCATCTTATTATCATTTACATAGCATTTGGCGTGCAAGTCTTCACAATATTTCAAGTTTATAGAAAAACGAAGTTCTCGAAAGAATTCCAATTCATCGTCTTGTAATTTATGCTCACGAAAAATTACTGTTGTTTTTTTGTCTTTGCTGTTGCGATATTTTAGAAGTTCCTGAAATTTTTTAGAAAGTTTCAGGTAAGGTGAAATCAGTATTAAGGTTTGATTTGCAGTTTCGATTAAGTCTACTAACTCGGAGACTGCTTTTTCTGTATTCAAAAATTTTGCCATTATCCGTTTCTCTCTTTGAACTTGTATTAAATTATTTAATTACACGTATGGGAAAATTCACATTTCTGTAAATAGAAAATTAATAACGAGTAATCCCAGCTTGCTGAAATAGCTCTTCTAGTAGTTCGTTCAAATAAACAAATGCCGGAGCATTACGAGTATTTAACTCTCGAATAAAACGAATAAAGTTTTTGTTATTTCGAATTGCTTGCCTTCCTGAAATAGCTTTTAGTTCCTTTGATTTACTTGGTAACTCATAATCGACAGGATTAATGTTGAATTCATTCGCAGAGTCTAATAGCCATTGTTCGATTGCTGGACAACACAATTCAATCAAATATTGGTTGTGATCTTTTTTGTATAATGTCGTATTATATTGGGATTTGAACAGCTTAAAATCTGGATAATGATTATCTTTATCCTTATCAACTAAGCCGACAAATATATCATGATAAAACTTTTCACCTGATGATTTAACGGTATTGATTACTTTCTGTTTCCCTCCACCTTTTTCATTTATCCACTTTGGGTGAACTCTAAGGACTTGAAGTAACACAAAATCAGCATTACCTTCTCTGATAATTTGTAAATCAGCCATTCTGTATAAATCTATCCATATTGAAAAATATATCTATATCTTTTTCTACTAAAGATTGTATTTCATCAGGGGACAAAGCTTTTATTTTCGTTTCATACTTGTCATAGTAAGTTAAAAAAATATTTAATTCATCAAGCTCTGTTTTTTCTATCAAATTAGAAAGTAAATATGGACTATGAGTAGAAATAAAGTATTGGTTTTCTTGGTTACTCGCGATTTTAATAGCAAGTTCTTTCGTATAGGGCGGAAATGAATTAGTCTCCGGCTCTTCAAAAACTAGAATACAATCCTTATTAGTCTCAATCGCAGTTGTATAAAAAATCATTCTTTGTAGAGTATCTGCAATTGAGTTGAAAGGATATTTGTAAATAGTATGTTTGATTTGCTTTTGAGTTAGAAATAAATTTGTCTCCTCATCATATGCCCATTGTTGCCCATACTCTTGAAAGTATTCTGCTACTTCGTCACTAATGTAAGTATTTTCGCGGATAATGGAGAATAGGTTCTGTCCATAAGGAGGCAATAGATAATTAGTCTCTGGAAGATTGAATTGGCTTCTTTTATTGAATACATAGTAGCGAATCTTTGATTCGTATTCGGGAGAAGAATTGGTTTCATGTATATATCTAAAAAAAAAATTCTTGCCTGAGGCTGAACCTACTCGGGATTTTAACTTATAAATTGCATCCTGATGATCTGCATTGTATAGATTGATTAAAGCTGTATCAGGTATACAAAATACTTCAATAGATTGGTTTACATTTTCGTAGCGCATTGTTGCAGAATTCTCATCTGTGTGAATAGTTGCATTCTCGTTTGTTTTATTATCATAGAAGAAATTCTTAGCAGTCGTAAAACGAATTAAATCTTTCACAGTTAAACCTTGATTAACAGCATTCGGCAAATCAAAAATCGAAAGCGCCTCTAAAATATTCGATTTGCCTACATTGGGTTTACCTATGAATAGATTGACTCGTTTGCATTCGAGATTCATTTCTTTAATGGATTTGAAATTTTTGATAGTTAAGTTTTTTGTCATAGGTTTTCTCTAAGTAATATAAATTTCGACCTAGAGGCTTTTGGCAAACACTAAATTTCATTTGACAGTTTGGTTTTTTCGCATAGAATGAGGTTGAGTATAGGGATAATAAAATGAAATTTAACCTCATAATCGCAATCATTCTCATCGTAATAAATTTCTCGGTTAATGCTAAAAGCCGAGGTGGCGGAATTCGAATGAATATATCGGTTCCGCAGTTTTCCTCTCCTGCTAGCAATGGAACGACATATCCTGTTATTACTTCGGGACTAAGTCCTTATTTTTATAATAGTGCGGCTTATGGGAATTTGCTTTTGAATCAATACAATGCGAATGTTAATGCGATGAATGCACGTATACCGCAGCCACAGTCGGATTTGGGCGCTCAGTATTTAGACAAACAAATACAAAAAGAAATTTCCGATGAAATAGCGGTTCAACCAATTCAATCGGGTCAGTCAATGCCGATGTATAGAATTACAAATATAATCGACCATGGAAGATCGGATAAATCTACCGATCCGAAATTCAAAAATGTAGATTATTTACTTTGGAAATTTCAAAGTATTGAGGAAGGAAATCCCATTCAGGTAAAGGGGAACCAATTAGAGTTTGGGCAAGCTATAGTATTTGCGGATAAGCCTGATTCACTACTGAAGTTTGTGCAAAAAGAAAAAGAAAATTATTTTTTACTAGAGAGTAGGGCTAACGGTGTTTTGACTGGATTTTTGGTAAATGCTAAGACTAAAAAAGTGAATAAGGTTCAATGTATAAAAGCAAAAGATAGTATTAAGGAAAATTATGAGTATGCGGTAATTGGAGAAGAAGGGGAATTTTGGAATTACCTGGCATTATTCGGAAAAGCCAAAGAATAAAAAACCTCCAGTAGCGACTGCACGAAGCCCCGAGTGACTATAATTCGGGAACTAAAGGAGGTCGGTGATGCTCTTGGATTTGCAAAAGGCTCTTTCTTAGAAAAGCTATGCACCCAAGAAAAAACCTAGAGCAGAGTCACCTCACAAGTCATTGCAATTTTATAATTCACTAGACCACCTCCTTTTGTGTGCTTACAATCTATATAGCATCTTTAAAAAAGTCAAGCGGTTTGAAAAAAAGATTAGTGAATATTTTGGATAAAATTTTCTAACATTTTCTTGCCACCTTCCGTCGCGAATGACTCAGGGTGAAATTGAATTCCTTCGATCGGAAAGCTATTATGGCGTAACCCCATGATTTCTATTCCAGCTTCTTTTGTCACAATTCTAGCTGTGATAGTAAGGCAGCTTGGTAGAGAATCATATTCTACCACAAGAGAATGATAGCGCATTACTTCAATGTCTTGCGGCAAACCAAGAAAAACCCCTTTCTCGTCATGGGTGATTGTATTTGTTTTTCCATGTTTGGGCAAATACGCTCTGACCACTTTGCCGCCGTAGTAGTGAGCAATTCCTTGCATTCCAAGACAAACACCTAGAACTGGAGTTTTTTTCCCGAGGTCAAGTAATACATCAGCGCATACTCCAAAGTATTCCTTGTCCTTGGAATCGCCCGGACCTGGTGAGATAATAATTCGATCGTAATTTTTCTCTTTGATCTCAGTGAGTGTTTTCTCGTCATTTCGAATTACATCAAACACAAAAGGCTTTTCTAGGTTCTCTAGAATTTCTCCCACGTATTGGTAGAGATTATAAGTAAAGGAATCATAATTATCAATTAGTAGTACTTTCATTTGCCGCTCCTTATAGAACCTTTCTAGATATAAAGGAATTTAAAACTTTTTCTTGTGCACCAAGTTTATTCTTAATTTCTTGATATTCACTTGCGGGTAATGAGTCGTAAACGATACCACCGGATGCTTGGGTATATGCGTATTCACCAGAAACAAATAAAGTTCGAATGGGAATGGCAAATGTGCAATTGCCGTTAAATCCAAAATGTCCGAGAGCGCCGCCGTAAGGTCCCCGCGGATTATTCTCGACTCTTTGAATAATTTTCATCGACTCGATTTTGGGAGCACCTGATAGCGTGCCCGCGGGAAACGAAGAAGCGAGTCCTGAAAACATGTCTTCTCCTTTTTTAATGATGCCAATTACTTCACTTGAGATATGTTGGATATGACTGTATTTTTTAATTTCCATTAGCTTGCGAACTTTTACAGTTCCAAATTTTGCGACTCGTCCTAAATCATTTCTATGTAAGTCTACTAGCATATTATGCTCTGCAATTTCTTTTGGATCGTTGAGTAAAGTGCGTGCAAGAGTAATATCTTCTTCTGCGGATAATCCGCGTTTGATGGAGCCAGCAAGTGGGAAGGTTTCCATTTCCCCGTTTCGCAATCGGAAAAGCAATTCAGGACTTGCCCCTATGATTTTTTTGTCGCCGAACTTTACATAATACATATGTGGAGAAGGGTTAACCATTCTTAGCTCCATGTAAATAGGCAAAGTATCGCCGGTAATTTTGTATTCTGCTTTAAGACCGATTTGGCATTGGAATGTATTACCTGCTTTTACTTCTTCTAGTAATTCCGCTACTTTTTCTTTATGCTCTTCTTCTGAAAATGTATAACGTAAAAATTCAATTGTGGTTTTATAGGATTTTTCGCTAATATTCTCTTGGCGGATAATTTCTTTTATCTGCTCAATTCTATTTTTCTCATAGTAAAAATAGAATACTTCACCGGTCATTTTGTCGAGGATGATTCCGTCTAGATAAATTCCGAAATGAAATGTATTAAAGTCCTTATGTGTTTCTAAGTTAAGTGCTGGTTCAAAATAATTCATTCCTTCATAACAAATGAAGCCGACTAGACCGCCTGCATAATTAACAGACAGCACGTCAGTAGGAATTACTTCTCGTAGCGCATAATAAGGATTATCACATTGGTATTCAGTATTGTCTATGAAGAGAGATTTCTCTTTTCCATATACGATATGCTCTGGATCAAATCCAAGAATGGAATAGCGCGAATCGTAACTTTCTTTTTCCATAGATTCCAAAAGAAAACAGTTTTCAAATTTCTTTTCTATCTTTTGAAATAATTCAAAGAATTGAATATTTTCTTCTAGTCTAGTGTAGGTTGCCTTTCGGGGCAGTTGAATTTTAGGGATACTCATAAGATAATTGCTACAATATGAATTTGGATTTGCCTTGCAATTGAATTTTAATCGTAAATTTCGATCTCTGTCCAGATTTGTCTAAATTTTTTATGAAATAAAAGTAGTTGCATATAGTGGTACCTGTAAATATTCTCTGATTTCAAATTTGCATAGCTGTATTTATTTTTTTTGAAATAGTAGAGTTTGTTTGTTCCATAGTATTGCTTGGTTTCTTTTTCAAATTTGATGAATTCGTCTTTGCGTGCATTGAATAAAACTTCAGCGAACAAATCATCATAAGACATTTCCAAGCATTCTCGTGCAATGCTACAAAATTTCTCTCTGTAAATCATGTTCGCGAGACGTTCCATTTTATAAAACAGATATTGTCTGGATACTCCGTGTTGCACCTCCGGTGAGTAAATAGCGAATGCAAATAAATTTCCAGGCGTGACTGTCGTGCTTAAAGAACGTTTTAGTTTAATAGTGGCAGCGATAGAAGAAATCGTTTTTTCTGGCTTCATCTGGAATAATCCACCGTGGCTAATATGAACTATCCCTTCTTTGGAAAGAAGGTAATCGTAAGTAAGCGTAAGTTGCACATAGCTCATGTCAGGATTTTTCTCATTGAAAATTCTTAAAATTCCACTTGTATTTTCAATATCCGCTTCCCCGTTACCAAGTTCATAACCAAATAAAACAAATGTCTTTCGTTTTGAAATTTGCTCTTTGAACGATTGGAATTTTTCATAAATAGAAAGAGAGGTATTGCGTCTTATGCTCTTTAAAAGATTAAAAGTATCTTTCGTAACGTACTTAGCGCCTGCAAGCCGAAGACAAATGGGAATGATCGACAAATTAAGAATAACCGCTCGAATAAATTTTTTATAAGCGGATTTTGTTTCAGAAGAAAATTCTCTATCCCACAGATTCTTTTGCACAGGAAAGTAAAGCCTCGCTTTTAAATGAAATATTTCTCCGAGATAAGCTGCTAGAAGCACATCTCTTTCCTCGGCGTTATTGACAAAAATTGTGCACGGGTAGGGTAGGGATAATCTAGAATGAATTCCTGTATGCAAATAGTATTTCACATCTTTAAAAAAGAATTTACTAACGTATTTTAGAATTCTAGTTGAAATCCTACTTCTGAGATTTACTCTAGAAATATTTTTAATCATTGCAATCAGAATCTTATCCAGTTAGAGTTTTTTGGCAACTCATTTCTTACATTTACTAAGGGAGTTTTATGAAGCGTATCGTAATATTTACTATGGTTTTTTTAAGTTTTTCGCAATCGTTCAATTGCAAGAAGATTTATCAGATGTATGAGACAAATGTTTCTGGTGTGGAGCTAACGGATGAGATGATTCAAAAATATATAAAGGCAGTCAAGGCTTTGCATAAACTGGGACCTAGCATTCCACAAAAGTTGGCAGAGAAGGGAGAGAGTGAAGCTACTGGAATTGAGTTATACAATGAGATTGATTCCGTGATTAAAGAGGCTGGCTTCAAAGATTATTTTGAGTTTGTGAAAGTGAATGCGAAAGTTGCATGGGCTTGGAATGTATCGCAAGGCGAACTTGGAATTCTGCGTTTTCAAATGATGAAAGATAGCGGCTTACAGCAAATGGACGAAGCAATTAATAATCCAGATATCCCCGAAGAAACTAAAACGGAACTTAGAAAAGCAAAACAAGAAATTATTGATACCTGGGCGCATAATAAAAAGTATGCGGACATTTCTATGAGTATTGTGAAGCCACTTACCAATCAGCATGACCTAGAAATTATCAAACGGCATCAGAAAGAACTAATGGAGGCATATACTGGTATACCGCAAGAGAGGTTACAGGAGATTGATCCGAGTATGTTTATTTCTGAGAAGAAATGACCTGAATATGGAGCAATCTATGAACGAGATTGGAAGATTACAACGTCGAAAGTTTTTTATACCAAACATAAGTCGTTTTTTACTGAACGTATTAGTCTTCTATTTATTTCCATCCGAAGTTGGGAATTGGATGTATTATTTATCGCTTGCGTCCATGATGTTCTCATTCTTTTGGCTTGTTTTAGAATTGATAGTATTCTTGGATTATCAGAAGTATCCGCTATTAGTTTATTTTCCATTTACTTTTGATACAGCAGTTATCAGTGTTCTTTGTTACATATCGGGCGGAATAAGTTCCCCATTTTTATTTATGTATTTAATGATGGTAATATCTGATACAATTTATTCAGATTCTAAACTTGGTTTTAATGCTATGATTGTTTCTTCGGTTTGTTACGCTACGATGTCTATTTGTATTTACTTTGGAATATTAGAATATATGAATATACTTGATTATCAAAAAAATCATCACGGGATGTTTTATGTAGGTGTTGCTGTCTTTTTTATGTATTCAAGCTCTATGATGCATCTTTCCATTAAAGAAGTGATGAATCAAAAGAAAAAACTTTTAGATTCTCTCGAGTCAGAAAAACAACAATCTGAAATTGATAAAGGGATTGCTCTCATAGCACAAAGAGAAACGGAAAACGAAAAAATAAAATCAGAAAGTTTATTGCTAAATATTTTGCCGGAGGAGATTGTAGAGGAGTTAAAAGATTCTGGAAATTCCAAGCCGGTGTTTTATTCTTCTGCAACTGTATTATTTACAGACTTTCAAGGATTTACTGAGATGGCGGAAACGCTTGAGCCATCTAAATTGATTAGTGAGTTGGATTATTGTTTTTCGAAATTTGATTCTCTAATGGAAAAATACAATTTAGAAAAATTAAAAACCATTGGAGATTCCTATATGTGTGTGGGTGGAATTCCTAAACCGAATAAAACTCATGCGATTGATTGTGTTCTGGCTGCTTTGGGAATGCAAACTATTATGAACGATTGGCGTGTTATGAAAATTAAAAATTCAGAAAAATTTTGGACTATTCGAATTGGAATTCACACAGGATCCCTCATTGCAGGAGTAATTGGACAAAAGAAATTTGCATACGATGTGTGGGGGGATACTGTTAATTTGGCGAGCCGTATGGAATCAAGCGGACTTGCCGAAAAAGTAAACATTAGTGGGGATACTTATCATTATGTCCAAGAATTCTTTGATTGCGAATATAGAGGGAAAATTGCAGCTAAGAATAAGGGAGAGGTGGATATGTATTTGGTAAACGGAATTAAGAAAGAATTGCTAACAGAAGAAGGTCAACCCAATTCTAGTTTCTATTTGAAATACGATAGTAGAAATCTTTGAAATTTCTTCTACTCCACAAGCACCCGCGGTATCTCAGGATGAATGCGAGTAACCACATCGTAGTTGATTGTGCCCGTGAGCTGTGCGATTGTGTCAGCGGAAATAGTTTCTTTTTCAGAGCGACCGATTAAAACTACTTCTGTTCCTACTTTTACATTTCGGATATGGGTGATATCAATCATACTCATATTCATACAAACTCTACCGATGATATGAGCACGCTCTCCATTGACTAAAACGTATCCTTGATTGGAGAGTCTTCTGTCAAATCCTTCGTTGTAACCAACTGGAATTACTGCAAGAGTTGTCGGATAATTGGTCTTAAACGTTGAACCGTAACCAATGTAAGAACCAGTAGGGACTTTTTTCGTGTGGACAATCGCTGTTTTCCACGAGAGGACAGGCGTTAGATCAAAAGTATTTTTGCCCATGAGAGAAAGAGAAAGCCTTGTCTCAAGACTAGGCCAGAGTCCATAGAGAGAAATTCCAACTCGCACCATATCAAAATGAGCTTCTTTAAAAAGCATAGTGGAAGCAGAAGAGGCGGCATGTCGGATAATGTCTATATATCCCTGCTTCTCTGCATGCTTTATATATTCTTGAAATGTCTTTAACTGTTGCATGGAATACGAATGCTCGGTAAAATCTTCCGTGCTAGCAAAGTGCATGAGTAAACCGGAGAGATTTACTTTGTTAGATTTTAATTCTTCTAGAAGTTTGAATAATTCTTTCCCTGATTGTCCGAGCCTTGCCATGCCAGTGTCAGTCTTTAGATGAATTTTTGGTTCGTTAGAAAGTTTAGACAGAAGTAAAATTTCTTTTAGCCTAGAAGCGACAATCCAAAAGTTACTATGGTTAAGATCATTTAGCCGCTCTTCTAAATTGAGAACTTCACCCATTATCATTATGGGAGTAGGGGAAAACTTTTTTAATAAAAGTGCTTCTTCGAGTGAGTTGACTGCGAGCACATCCACGCCGTTTTCGATGGCGAGCTTTGCTATTAGTTCGATTCCATGTCCGTAGGCATTGGATTTAATCGCTACCGCCAAACGAGTATTTGGCGATAGAATAGAGTGAAATGCTTTTATATTATTTGAAACTGCTTTACGGGAAATTTCTACCCGTGTAGGGGCTAACAAGATTACTCCAGTGAATATTTATCACGAATGGACGAGCCGGGACAACTCGCTGTTCCATGACAACCGCATCCAGCGCTTGCACTTGGGCTGGTAGAGGAAGTATGTCTGGTATAGGGTGAATAGTCTTGGTAAGAACTCAGATCAGTTTCCCCAAAGCCTGAGAAGGCGAACGACGAAATCATCTTGTGGATAATACCGTTTTGCTTGCAGCCTTCGTTTATTTTGTCACAGTCTGTAAATGGCGTAGAATTGGTTTGTAATACTTCAAATTTCTTGTTACAAGTTTCACATTTGTATTCAAAGATTGGCATTTTTTTCCTCCCGGAATTGATTCCAGTATTTAGACTCACGGGAATTTTACAAATGGAATATTTAAAAGATTACCACGGATTCGAGCGATTAATGCTGTCAAGTTAAGTAAACTTTGGCGGTTACTGAGCGTAGTCGAAGTAACAACTCATATTAAAGTGGCATTTCGACTATGCTCAATGACCGCTTTGCATCACTCTTTGAATAGGAATTGACAGAGTAGAAATTGAAGTTTAAAACTTTGTAATGAATCTTAAATACCTTGTGATAAAATGCAATGAACTTGAAAAGAGTAAAGCTTTCTATGAAGCAATCGGCTTTCATCCTGTAAAAGAAAAACATGGAAGTGGAGCGGAACATTATAGTTTTGCGATAAATGATTTTGTTATAGAGCTATATCCATCAAACAAAAGCGTCGAAGGAAATTTAATTTTGGGTTTAGAAATAAAAATTCCAATAGAGGAAATTATGCAGAGGCTCAAATTTATTTCTTACCAGCAAGAACTTTCTAAAAACAAAAACGGAAATATTTCTATCAATGACCCGGATGGAAATAAGATTTTTATTAATGGGATTGATTTATGGGTAAAATAAAATTTTTTCTTCAAGCAATTTTACTATTTAGTCTATTTATAAATTGCTCCATTTTTCAAATGAATAAATACAATGGATTCGGTGAATGGTATTTCGGAAGACCTGGTTTATTAAACACGTATGAAATTGTAAATCCAGAAGATAAATGCACTTCGGAAGGAACAGATGTTTTAGTAAGAATTGAAGAAGAAAGGCATCCTTTATTTTTACATTTTCGTCTACCGGAAACTATCATTAACCCGCAAGGTGGATTTTATTTTCCGAAAGTAAGTAGAGATTGCATAATATTAAATAGAAGAGGGGAGAAGGGAGATTTAGAGTATGATACAAAATTAGATCGAAAAAGTAAATCGACATCCGGCAGTAGGGCAAGTATAATGCTAGGGGGATTTTCGGGAGTTATTGATACAATTATCCCATATAGACTGTGGACAGCAAAAGATGTAAATTCGGATGTTGCGACAGGCTTTTCAATATTAGCTCCTATAATGGGTTTTTTGAATATAGGTCTCATATTTTATATTGAAATTCCTGTTTACTTTGTTCATGACATTATGAAAACAGTTGCAATTCCATTTGCGGGAATTTATTATCTTAATCAAAGCAAAAATACTGAGGAAGAAAACATAGAGGATAATAGTGATTATTCTAAACTTAAACAGTATAATGAATTTCTTAAAACTCATAAAAAGTAGATAGAGTCGGCATCTCGATACTAAATTTTTATCACATTTAGATATTGATTAGATACTTTCTAGAATACGGATAAAAATTTCACTCGATGACCGGATTCTTTAATTAGCGGCTAATTTTAATTATACGCTATAAGAGAACCTCTCTTTCACTAGAATTAGTAAAAGTCTGGCAATGCTAAAAAGTTCGGTCACCGAGTGATTTTCGCATTTTCTTAGAAAAAGTTGTCGAAGGCAGCATTCAAAATTCAGTAGCGAAAATTGTATCGAGGTGACCACTACACCGATTCCAACCCTAACTTCTTCATGCTCTTAAAATCTGCTTTATTCCAAGTAAGTAGTTTCGCCTTATGGTGAATAGCCGTTGCAGCAATGATACAATCTGCCTTAGAACCTTTTTTGCGTCCTGTCTTATTAAAAATATCTGCGGCTAATTCTGCTATTGCGAAATCTAAGGGATGAATTCTTCCTTCTAAAAAATCCCAGATGTCTTGTCTTTGTTCTGAAGTCAAAGGTCCGCATACAAATTCGTGCCATGCAATCGCACTAGTGGAACAGTTCCAACCTGCTAGTAATTTGGTCTTTAATACGCTACGAGTTTTGTTATTTCCAAGTAGTAAATCTATGAGGCAATTGGTATCTAAGTGTAAAGACTTACTGCTCAAAAATCCCAACCTTTTTTATTTGATTCCACTATTTTCTTGAATGCTGCAATTTCTTTAGGAGTTGTTTTTTTCTTTTTTTCTAAGGACGCAAGAATAGCTAGAGGAGTGCGAGTTTTTTGTATAGCCGCTTCGTTCATTGCAAGCTGAATGGACTTACGGACAACTTCTGCCTGCGAAACCTTCCAATTTAATGCTAGGTTTCGAATAGCTTCGGTTGTGTTTTTGTCCAAAGTGAACGTAGATTTTAATGTCATAGTAGCCATACCAGTAGTATGGTATGGTAGATTATTCTGTCAACAAAAATTTATCTTAAAAATCCTTCGATTTGAGGTATCTTTTCGATTGTATCCATTATCTTTTCCACCCTTTCTGCTAAGGGCAATTTCTCCAGGCTAGAAGGAATTAGTCTTTCATTCCAATCGTGTTTGCATTGGCAGGTGAGATTATCAAAAACCGAAATATCATTTGCTTTATTGTATTCCATGAAGAGGTGAGAAAAATTTTCGTTACATAGATCGCAATTGGATGAGACTGCGATTGCTTTTACTGTATAATTTGCGGGGCTAACGTAGATTTTCTTCTTTAAGTTTAATTCGTGTTTCCGTTTTAAAATTTCCACTACAGACCAAAGCATGATTGGTTTATACAAGTCTACTTTCCACAATTCATAGGAAAATGTAAATGCCTCAACTGTTGGAAGTTCAATATCAATCCGGTTGATTTCTGTTTTTTCTAAAAATTCTAAACTTTTTACTGCGTCGTCAATTGCTTCTTGTTCGCTTAAAAAGGGAGGCTTTAGCATGAGTAGGGCGGTACAACCGAAGTTATGCGCTTTTAATAATTTAGATATTTCTACGACTTTGTTATTTGTAAAATTCTTATTGATGCAAAGTCTTCTCACCAGTGGGTCAGAGGATTCAAAACCGAAAGATAGTTCTAATTCTTTTGAAGTAGCATTTCTTATTTTTAAGATTTTTTCTTCTGTGATGTCTTGGAGTTTTGATTCGGTTGTGATTAATTGTAGATTTTGAAAAGTAGATAGTGTTCGAATCATCTCAAGTGTAACATCTAAATTAATTTCCTGCTCCGATAACATGCTTCCGTCATTGTAGAGGCTAATGATTGGAAACCGGTCGAGTTCGTTTTTATGTAAATCAAATGCGAATTGTAATTGGTTTAGAAAATTCGTGCGCTCTAATTTGATTCCGCGGTTAGTTGCTGAATAAAATCCGCAGAATGTACACCCCCCATTTTGTTCAATAGAAGAACAGCCAGTGCCGCGCAAAAAGATGATTAGCTTTTGGACAAGTTCATCTTTGTATTGAGCTTTTCTAATTTCGGTGCATACAGGTTCATCGACAGAAAAATCTTCTCGCTCGGATTCAGATTTATTTCTTAACTCTTTGAGATAGGTTTGAATTTTTCTGGCTAATTTAGAATAGTTTTCTTCCAAAATTTTTTGCCCCTCTTTAATTAGACAAATGAGTACATTGCTTTCGACCCTATTGGAGTATTTTAGCTAGATGTGAAAAATTATCATTCCTTTTTCGTATTCTAGGTAAAAAAGTCATAATAAGGAATTTTCTATAAAAATTGAATCTGAAAACTTTTTTTCTTTCCATCGAATAGTTCTTTTTACTACAAATTCAAAGAGGATTGGATTGTAGTCATAAACTTCTTTTAATACCTTTTGTTCTTCCGATGTAATAAAGCCCATATCCTTTAATCGTCCAAGCCGAATTACTAGATTTACTGCGGGTAATGGATAATCGCTTCCATGAACGAGTCTTGGGTGTAAGTCTTGTCTGGTAAGCAAAGTCTCCAGAACTTTCTTATCCCGGTTGAATTGAATTACGGCTGAAATGTCCGCGAAAAGATTAGTTTTATACTTTGGATCGTCCATGAGTCGTATGAATAAATCAAAATTATCCACAATTTTCTTGTCGGGGCTTTCTAAGTCAACATTAGTTCCTAGACTTCCACAATGAGCAATGATGACTTTTACTCCGAGGCTAAGCGGATAACGGAGTAGGAGTGGGTTTCCGTATTTTTGATCTTCTTCGGCGTCTACTGCCTTTTCTTCTCCTGCATGACTGAGTAGAGTCATTTTGTATTGAATCATCTTTTTGTAAAAAGCTTCATTTTGCGGATTAGACGGATCAATTCCTTGCGAATTTGGAATCCATTTTACGAGTTTAATACCGAGTTTCCCCCATTTGTCTAATTCTTCTAGCGCGTCTTTTCTATACGGGTGAATCGAAATCGTTGGGATAAACACGTCAGAGTTTTCTTTTGCTACTTTGTAAATATAATCGTTTGGTAAATGAAATTCGGTCTTATGCAGATTGACTGTTCCGTCGGGGTTATAGTATTTATCCAATGCCAGAATGTAATGTTTTCCGTGACCTTCTGTATTGCGAATAAGACTTGTTAGTCTTTCTACTGCTTCTGCATCAGCTTTGTTTAGATTTTTTATTTTTAATGCACTTGCGTAGATTTTAAATCGAATGTATTCCTTTGGGTGTAACATTGATCGCATGTTTGGATGGACAAACGCTCCTGTTTTATTTTCTTCGATGCCTACAATATGCGTATGATAGTCTCGAATCTTTGCAACGTCTAATCCTTCGTAGCTTCTCTTTACAAGTGCTATTGCTTCCGGGCTCGCGTTTTTGTAAAAGTCTTCTGGATTTTTGGTTGAAGCCCCGCCGATTTTATCGAAGATGCTTTGAGGGAGAAGGGGAGTTATGAGAAGTAGAAATGAAAAGAAATGTTTCATGGTAATAGCCTATTATGAGTATGTTTGTATTCTTTCATTTGTATTTTTGAATGCAAGGAAAAATAATTTCATAAAAATACTGAAAAAAGGGTCAATGAAAATTTGCTCTTGGATATTAGAGTTGTTAAAAAATTAAGTGTCAGTTCGAGCTTGTCGAGAACTACTAATCAAAGAAAGGCTTTTATTACTTGCAGTTCTCGACTCTCGCTCGAACTGACAAAGTCTAGCGTTCCAAATTTTCAATAAGTTTAATATCTTATTTGACAAACGTTACGTACCATTTATTATGTACGTATGATACTCCTCGCGCCTACAGAGCTAAGAAATAATCTTTTTAATACCCTTGAGACTGTCAGAAAAGGCGAGACAGTCTGCATTAAAACCCGTAAAGAAAATCTTTATATCATTTCTGAAAAGCAATTAGAGCGTTTGACACATTCTTCCAAAACAATCTTCGCTTCCCAAAAGATTACCGGCAAGATTGTAGGCAACCTCGAAGATGCTGATAAAGAACTCAAAGAATATCTAGTTTTACCTAAATAAATGGAAACAGAATTCTTACTCGACACTCATACTTTTATATATTGGCATTTAGATGAAAAATCACTTTCTAAAAAAGTTTTAAAAATTCTAGAGAAGCTAGAAAATAATTTTTTCATATCTTCTCTTTCTATCTTAGAAATCCAATACCTAGTTGAGATTGGGCGATTAGAAATGGATATGGGTGATATTTTTTCTTATATTGATAGCACGCCCAATTTTAAAATTCTTTCCTTTGACCGACCTGCTCTTATTGAAAGTATTAAGTTAGATTCTCATCGAGATCCATTTGATAGAATTATTGTCGCAACGGCTATTGCCTATAAGCTGAAACTTCTTACAAGAGATCGTCGTATTTTGAAATTGTTTCCGAAGATTGCGGTTTGGTAGCTATTTCCTCACCTCATACTCATTCCCTTTATAATTCTGAAAAATATAAGATTCCATATTCGTCTTCAGTAGGTAATCTGTGGGTAATGGAACTTTGCCGCCGCCGCCGGTGAGGTCGGCTACGTAGGAAGGAATCGTAATTCCACTGTTAAAGCCGCGGAGTTTTTTCATTAAGGCAATTCCTTCAGAGATAGGAACACGAAAATGAGAGCTTCCAAATACTTCGTCGCATTGGTGAAGATAATAAGGCTTAACTCCCATTTTTACGAGTGCGTAATTTAGGGCAGATAGCTTTTCGGGTGTGTCGTTGATGTCTCGCATGAGAACGGATTGATTCAAAACAGTCATATGGGCTTTGGTCGAAAGTCGCTTTATTGCGTCTACCGCATCTGCCGTGCATTCGGCAGCAGCGTTGAAGTGAGTAACCAGGAATAGCGGGAAAAATTCTGCAAGTCCTTTGCATAATTCATCTGTGATTCGAAAGGGGAGTGTTACTGGATAACGGGTATGAATTCGGATATGATTTATATGTGGAATCTTTTTTAATTCACGGATAATGTAGAGTATCTGGTTGTCGGAAAGAGAAAGTGGATCTCCACCGGAAAGAATTACTTCCTTTAATTCGGTGTGCGCTTTAAAATAGTTAAGTGCGTCATCCCAATCTTCCGAGCGTGGAGTATTCGCACTGTCACCCACTTTTCTTTTTCGTGTGCAGAATCTACAGAACACAGCGCAATTGTGCGAGAGATACCAGAGTGCACGGTCGGGGTAACGATGCGTAACCCCTTTGATTGGCATATGTGCTTCTTCGCCTAGTGGGTCGATTCGTTCGAGTGGGTGGCGCGTTAGTTCGCCTGCTCGCGGGACAGTTTGGAGTCGGATAGGGCAATTCGGATTGTTTGCGTCAATCAAAGACAAGTAGTAGGGTGTGACTCCGAAGCTAAAGAATTCATCGGCTGCCTGGAATACTTTTTCTTCTTCTTCGGAAATTGAGATGTAGTCTTTTAATTTGTATGGGTCGTTCAGGCGATTCTGTAAATGCCATTTCCAGTTCGTCCAGTTTTCTCCAGCAGATTGTTTTAGTTCTTCGATTTTGGTCATTAACGTCCAAACTTTTCTCTTGACAGTGCCATTAACTTAAAAAACCTTTATTTAACAATCAATAATCGGTAGGTCTTATGTTACTCGGTATCACAGAAATCAGAAAGGGCATGGTGCTCAAAATAGAGAATGATATTTACACTGTCATCAAATCAGAATTTGTAAATCCTGGAAAGGGGAGTGCGTTCACAAGAACAAAGCTAAAAAGTGTAATCAAAGGCACAAGCATCGAGCGCACGTTTAAAGCGGCGGAAACACTCGAAAGCGTTGAATTAGAAAAACGTGCGATGACTCTTTGTTATACCGAAGGTGAGCATATCGTTTTTATGGACGTGCATGATTTCGAACAAATCCATGTTCCTGTCGAATACGTGGAAGAGTTAATTCCTTTCATGAAAGAAGAGACCCAAGTAGAAATCACTTTTTACGAAGGAAAGCCAATCGGTGTTATCCCCCCAAACTTTGCTATATTAGAAATTACTTATGCAGAAGAAGGACTCAAAGGGGATACTTCCGGTACTGCGCTCAAGAAAGTTACCGTTGAAACCGGCGGGGAAGTAAGCGTTCCTATATTTGTAAAGCAAGGCGATAAAATCAAAATTGACTTACGCGATTTATCTTACGTGGAGCGAGTAAATAAGTAGATGGCTACGATTATTCGAAAAGGTAAACCGGAAATTACCGACAACGAAGAAGTTAAGAAGTTTTTAAAAGACTTTGGTGTGGAATATGACCATTGGTCTGTTCCCGCTTCTTCTAAAACTTATACTGCCAAGCAGACTTTAACGGACGCCGAGAAAGAAGAATTGCTATTAACCGTCAACGATCGTTTTGAGTTTTTGAAAGAGCGGGAAGGTTATACCACACGCGACTTAGTT
>JANMOF010000288.1:0-15087 GCA_031368925.1 Leptospiraceae bacterium | reverse complement strand
CGGGAACGCCGGGCGCGATCGTGCGGCTTTCGCCCGATGGGAAAACGGTGCTCTCGGTGACGCGCCTCGCGGCGGAGGTGCGCGACCTCGCGGTGGATGCGGCGGACAATCTCTACGTCGCCGCGGCGAATGACGGCGTGAAAAAACCTCTAAAGTAAATGAGGGGATAAGATCTATTATCCAATTCGAACATCTGAATTTGAGCGACCGTGAAAAAATGAGAGCCAAGCGAAATTATGACTTTATATTTTGTAGAAACGTATTGATTTATTTCGATGACGCTTCTCGCCAAAGAGTTGTGAATAACTTCTATTCTACCCTAAATCCAAAGGGATATATTTTTCTAGGCTCAAGTGAGTCTATGGGCAGGATTACATCTGCATTCAAATTGATTCGATTAAACAAACATCTTGTTTACTGTAAGGAGTAACTGTATGAAAAAAATACTTGTTGTAGATGACTCTCCGGTAGTTAGAAATTTTCACATGAACCTTCTCAAAAAGGAAGGCTTCATAGCGGAAGGGGCTCTCGATGGCGTAATGGCATTGGAAAAAGCTTTAACAGAGGATTTCGATTTAATTCTTTGTGATATTAATATGCCGACCATGGATGGGCTTACATTTGTAAAAAAATTCAGAGAAGAGGAAAAGGAAACACCTGTGATTATCATAACGACAGTAGAAGATCATAGCCAGAAAATCCAGGGCTTTAACGCAGGGGCAAATTTATACCTTGTAAAACCAATCAATAAACAAACGCTAATAGAGCATATCAAACTTATGTTGGGTTAATAAGAAGTAGCCATGAAAATTATCGTAAATAAAAAATACCTGACTAAACTAATCGAAAATGGAAAGGATAAAGTAAGTTACGCGCTGAGTGGAAATAGCGGATACATTGCGTTAGACGTATCTGCCCTTGAGAAAATTGACACCGCCGGCTTACAAGTATTTATCTCCCTAATTAATTCCTTCCAAAAAACAGGAAGGAAATATGAAGTTCGTGGAAAATCAGAAGTGCTAGAATTAATACTAGAATGTTATGGAATAAATCTTTAAAGGAGAAAACTAATGGCAAGAAAAATACTGATTCTTGATGATACTCAGTCCATGCGATCTCTACTCAGCATGACTCTAAAACAAAATGGTCATATTGTTATTGAGGCGACAGACGGGATAGATGGTTTAGATAAACTAAAACAAAATCCAGATGTAGATTTAATTTTTACGGATCTAAATATGCCAAACAGAAATGGAATTGAGTTTATCAAAGATGTAAAAGCGATTGCAAGTTTAAAGAGCATACCAATCGTTATGCTCACAACCGAGAGTGAAGAACAAAAAAAATTAGAAGGAAAGTCAGCAGGTGCAATGGCTTGGATTGTTAAACCTTTTAAAGTGGACACGATTCAGTCAGTCTTAGAAAAAATTATAAGTTAAACTGTGGAAATAAATCTAGAGCAATACAGACGACAGTTTTACTTGGAAGCAAAAGAGATGCTCGAACGGGCAAGCTCCTCTGTGCTGAAAGCAGAAACGGATACCCAAAACGAGGAATTGTTAAATTCCCTATTTAGAGAAGTGCATACGATTAAAGGTAGTGCCGGAAGTTTCGAGTTATGGAAAGTATCGGAGTATACGCATTACCTGGAAAACCTGTTAGCCTCTATCCGCGACAAAAAGATTACATTAAATTCTGAAATAGTAGATATGATCTTAGACTCTTTAGATTATATCGCTAGCCTACTACTACTTTGTGAGCAAGGTAGCGAATTCGAAATTGACCAAGCAAGAATTGAACAAATACGAAAGTTTCAAATTCCTGTTGCGCAAATTGTAGAAACTCCAAAGACAATAATAAATGAAACAATAGATGAATCAAAGCTTCCACCCGAAGTCCTAGAAAAATTATTGAAGCATGTACAACCCGAAGAGTTTATGTATTTTATCCAGATTCTTTATTCCGATACTGAATTTCAAAACGGATACGATCCATTTGCCCTTCTTAAAAATATCCGTAAAAACTGTTCATTCTATCATGCCATAACGGATAATGGACATATTCCTATACTCAGTGATTACGATAGAGATAAACTTTATTTAAAAGCAAGCGTCTACTGTGTAAGCGTTATGCGCTCAGAAGAAATTTCTGATCTTGCATTTGATTCTTCGCTTTTAAAAATCTATTCAATAACCTCTGACTCGCGCACAAAACTTGAAAATGTAAATGAATTGAACGGAGTGGATTCTGATATGCTAAATGAATTTTTGATCAGCATAGAAGATATGTATCCGTCGATAGAAGAAGCAATACTTGAATATGAAAGGGATCTTTCAGACTCTGCTTTAAATCGTCTATTTCGTTATATCCACACGATCAAAGGAGATTCAGATTATATAGGTTTGAAAGAAATAGTCGGGCTTGCACACGAGTTGGAATCTTTTTTAGATAGGTTAAGAAAAAGAACGGAAAATCCGAGCAAAGAAAACATTGAAAGAATTTTCAAATCAGTAGATAAAATTAATACAGAACTCATTGCATTAAATAAACAGGTAAATCGAAAAACAAATATCAACCTGCCTAGCCAAAAAAAACAAACAGGTCAAGCAGAAATGCAAGAGCAAATTTATATTAGCCGCTCGGATAAAGCGAAGGAAGTATTTCAGGAACAAATCGCCCAGATATACGAAATACTATGTATTCAATCTCAGAGTCTAACAACCTCCACTGTTGCTAAAAAAAATATTTTGCGCATGATAAATACTCTTTCCAAGGCTTCCATAAACATAGGAATAAATAGTATTTATGATTCCTGCCAGTTAGCCTTAAAGAAAATGGAAAGTGTTGAAACATCTGAGGAAGCGGAAATTGCTTTGCAAGATTTACTTTTTTTCCTCGAAGGATTTATTACCGGAAAGCAAAAAAAATTAGGAGAGATTTTAATAGAGGGCAAAATCATTTCCGATGATGATTTGCAAGAAGCACTTAAACAGCAAAAACCAATCGGAGAAATTTTAATAGAGTCAGGGAAAGCAACAGAGGCAGATATTCACAAGGCTTTGCGCAAACAGGAAATTTTTACTTTAGCCAAGCAGGCAAAACCAAATGCAGAGGAGATAACAACCGAATCCGCAACGATTAGAATTGATGAATCTAAAGTGGAAGTTTTTTATAATCTCATCGGTGAGCTAATCATTGCTCGAAATAGTTATGATTTTTGCGTAGACCAACTCGGCAAAGACAGCGATACGGATTTAGAATTAATAAAAGCTTTTAAGGATAATCTACACGTAGTTTCTAGAGTAACGAAAGAAATGCAGCGTGCAGTAATGTCCATGAGAATGATCCCGGTTAAAACAGTTTTTCAAAAATTCCATCGTGTAGTAAGAGACATCGCCAGAAAACAAAAAAAAGAAATTGAACTAAGCGTATCTGGAGAAGAAGTTGAAATTGACAAACGAGTAGCGGATACTCTTACTGATCCGCTAATGCATTTAATTCGAAATGCCTGTGATCACGGAATTGAATCCATAGAGCAAAGACTTGCAACGGGAAAATCATCCACAGGAAATATTTTACTGAAAGCCTCTTATGAAGGTAGTCACGTTGTAATTCGTATTATTGATGATGGAAAAGGACTTGATTCGGAGAAGATCGCTAAGCAAGCACGGATAATGGGTAACGATACGGAAAATATGACCGAGGATGAAATTTATAATCTGATTTTTCTTCCAGGTCTTTCAACGGCTGCGGAGGTGACAGATGTATCGGGACGTGGAGTTGGTATGGACGTAGTAAATGCAAGCGTCAAATCCCTCGGCGGATATGTAAGAATTAAATCTAAACTCCAAAAGGGAACGGAAACAATAATTGGTATCCCGGTTTCTATGGGAGTAAGTAAAGCTTTGATTATTGAATCAAACGGAAGTGATTTTGCTCTTCCTTTAGAAAATGTATTAGAAGCAATGAAAATTTCTAGAAAAGAAATTCATTTATTGCAAGAGAGGCTAATACTGAATTTCCGTGGAGAAATTATCGTTCTTCATCTTCTCTCTAATACTTTAAATAATAAAAAATCTAATTTCACAGAAAATTATACATTCTTTAGCGAGTTAAATAAAACCAATGCAGGGAATTTAAGTAAAGAAAATGACAGCAGTGAAGTCGAAGTTTCAATTGTAATTCTCTCTACAAATGATGGTCACAAATTCGCAGTCATAGTCGATAAGCTGAAAAAAAATATGGAAATTGCCATAAAGCCTATCCCTAAACAATTGGGTCACATTGATGTCCTAAGTGGGGTAACTATAATGGGCGACGGTAAAATTGTACAGGTATTAAATATCAATGGGTTATACGCATGATGATTCCAGTTCTAACAGCTCTAATTTTCATACTAAGCATAATTTGTATTTTCCTCTATTCTAAAAATTTCAAACAAAATAGAAATCTGGTAGAGTGTAAGGCAAATTATGATTTACTGAAAAAATCTCACAGTCAGCATTTAATGCACGAAGAAAAATTATCCATCACGCTCGAAAATGTAGTCGGCGTATTTGATAAAATCATTCCATCTATATTTGAAATCAAGAAAGTGGTCTTAACAACAAACTTGGATGTTGATTTAGTTTCTGAATCTATTCAAACCACAAATGTAGATTTAGTATCTCATTTCACTAACATTGCAAATAAAATTACGGACACGATGGACAAAGTCAAAGCAGTTATAGAGGCTACTCGAAAGAAACTAATTCATAATGTAGTGGGTAATACAGATAAACCGGTTGGAGACTCAATTTTTAATCAGGAAGAAGGAGTAAAAATTATTCGTGACAGATATGAAACACTCTTACAAGAAATTATTGACGAACTTATTCTAACAAACAGTAGAAAATCACAAGAAATTTTAAGGTTAGATGGAATTTATAAAAATGTACAAAATATCCAAGCACTCTCAAATGAAGTAACCGAAATTGCAAATGGTATAGAGCTTATTTCTCTTAACGCAAGAATTGAAGCCGCGAGAGCGGGTAATGCAGGATTAAGCTTTGCTGTTGTCGCAAGTGAAGTAGGAAAAATGGCGTTAAAGTCAGAGGACACAGCTCAAAAAATAAGGAAAGAACTCAAGTGTACCAATAATACAATTAATAATTCAATCTCAGCTATAAAATCGTCTATGGAAGCTGAAACTATTTTTTTGAATTCTAAAATTGCAGTCATAAAAAATGTTTTTGAAACAGTCATTGATTCTTTTTTTCAACTCAATAATACTTTGATTCTTTCCATGGGTAGTTCTAGTGAAATTAAAAAAGAAGTAGAGGAAACTATCAATTTACTGCAACTCGAATATATCTCGACTTATTTATCATCGAATTTACGGAAGAACCTTTCGGAAGTATTGGAAAATACGGCGACAGTGACAAATCAATTGACTCAGAAAGTAAACATGATGGATACAACTTCCAAAACTTCCATATTAGAGCATATCAAAGCCTTAGAAAAGTTAGGCAATGTAGTAAAAGGCAATTTCCATTCAGCACAGAGTATGACAAATAAAAAAGAAGATGTCACTTTTTTCTAGTTATGCAATTGTAATTAAATACTCTATCTAAAAAAGACTGACAAAATTTGTTCTTAGTAAAAGTTTACAATGAATG
This sequence comes from Leptospiraceae bacterium, assembly GCA_031368925.1. Classification (GTDB taxonomy): domain Bacteria; phylum Spirochaetota; class Leptospiria; order Leptospirales; family Leptospiraceae; genus UBA2033. The sequence goes on along the minus strand of JANMOF010000288.1, from coordinate 9,430 downwards.
AATACAAATTCCAACCTTCTAATTGAGAGCCTGGTAGAAGAGGCAATTCTCGGAAACAATAAAGCAATGGAAGCAGTTCTAAAAGAATCACAGGGCTTTGTTTACAGGCTAACTCTGCGTATGCTCTGGAATCCGACAGATGCAGAGGATGCGACACAAGAAATCTTAATTCGAATTATTCAAAATATAAAAAAATTCAAACGAGAAAGTAAGTTTACTACCTGGGTTTACCGGATAACTATAAATTACCTAATTAACGAAAAGAAAAAAGTCTATAACCTCGAAAAGTCTTACTCTTCCATTATAAAGGAATTAGAGACAACGTCCAAGAAAAATGAATTTGAACAAAACTTAGAAAAAGCAGAAATGAAAATCGGCTGCTCTTATGCAATGCTTCTTTCTTTAGATAAAAATCACAGAGTAGCGTTTATTCTACATTATGTGTTTGAATTACCAGGAGAAGATGGGGCTGCTATTCTAGAAATCACGCAAGCGAATTACAGAAAGAGAGTTTCCCGCGCAAAAGAAAAGCTACTTGGTTTTATGTCGGCAAGATGCAATCTAATCAATGATGCAAAGGTTTGTAAATGTCCTAATGTGTTGGCACATCTAGTAGAGCAAAATTTTATTACTCCACACGATACTAAAAAACTCCGAACAGAATTCGGAAATAAAATCACCGACAAAAAGATTTTAGAAAATCTAGATTCAATGGAAAGACTCGCTTTTATTTACAAAAAAAATGCAAACTCTTCAAGCTCAAAACGACTTCATCCTAAAATTAAAAGTTTACTTAGTAACTAAATTTCCTTTCGAGTATTTCACAGACTTGGCAGCGCTAAGAGTATAGACAACACCGGAACCGTTTGGTTGATCGCTTGACCATTTTCCGACGTAGAGTTTTCGCTGGGATAAATAGAGCATCGACCCATACCCACTTCGTTTGTCTTTTTTGAATTCACCTGTATACCTATCTCCATTTGCATAAACGAGAACTCCGCCCCCATGATAGTAACCCTGCACAAAGGACCCGGTATACTTTTCTCCCGAAGCAAGTTTATATACTCCCTTTCCATTCGGTGAATCATTTTTCCAATCACCACTATAAATATTTCCCTGCGAGTCAGTCTGCTTTCCTTTACCGTATTTTACTCCACTCTGGAAAGAACCTTCGTAGCGAATTCCTTCATTATCCACAGAAACGCCGGTTCCATTTACACAATCTCCATCTATGCATCGAATCCCATTTTGCGCAGAAATGGAAAAAGAAAAAAGGACAGTTAAAAATAGAATGGTTATTAGGTTCATTTGCTCTCTCTTATTGTAAATTATCGGAAAATTTTTTCATTTATTCAATTCAATAAAGAAAACTTATGAAATAAATTTCCAATATTACGACCTATTACTTTTTCTTTGCCTTAGGTTTTGCTTTAGTAACTGGTTTTTTAATTTCTTTTTTAGAAACTGTAACTTTAGCTTTTTTAACAGGCGGCTTTTTTATCTTATCCGCTACCTTTTCAAGAGCGACTGACTTCTGTGGGTCAGATAGAGTGTCCGTAACCTTCCAATTCTTCTCATAGTCAAAGAATTTTGCGCCTTCTGCTTCCGATGCCAGGGGGATAAATGACATTGCCCGCTCGGAAAGTGCCGTGATAGTCAAACTAGGATTAACCCCTAGATTTGCAGGCACCATAGATCCATCACAAATTAAAAGATTCTTATACCCGTAGACTTGATTTTTTAAGTCAATCACACCGGTCTCAGGACTATCTCCAATCATGCACCCGCTTAAGATATGTGCTGTAGTTGGAATGTCCAGCAAAACTTCATTGAGTGTACTTCTAGCAACTCCACCAATTCTCTTTGCAAGGCGACGGGCAAATTCATTGGCGATGGGGATAAATGCTGGTATGTGCACACCGTTCTCTTGGGTTGAGGTAAGTGTTTTCTGAAAAGGCCAGATGAGTCTTCTTTTACGCACAATCTTAATGCTATTATCCACAGTCTGCATGACTAAAAGAATGATAGATTTTTTTGCAAACCCGAACGGAGAAATAAAACGAATCGTATTGATCGGATGTAAAATAGAACTCCATATAAAACGTAAGAATCTTGGAACACCTTTGCCTCCGTCAACTAACGTTCCTGCCGCGAGAGAGCCCATCGCATCCGATCCTGCCGAATAACGCACCGGCTCAATATGAGTATGCTCATCTGGATAAATGCTTGAAGTAATCGCAATCCCTTTTGAAAAATCAACATCTTTCTTGAGAGAAGTCACCCCTACGATAGACTCGCTATTTGTTCTCACAGTGCTACCTAGCATAGGAGAAAGTCTTGTCATGATTTTTTCTTGTTGCATCTTGAGTAATAGTCCAAGTGTTCCGAGCACACCTGCGGATATAACGACATTACGCGCTCGCAGAGAAGTCTTAGGAGAGCCCAAAAATCCTGTCGTAGAAATAGTATTTATTTCATAACCTTCGCCACCATCTAGAGAAAGCGGAATTAGTTTATCTACTTTTGTTTCGGGAATAATTACTGCACCTAGTTTCTCTGCAAAATAAAGATAGTTTTTGTCGAGAGTGTTTTTTGCATTGAAGCGGCAACCCACCATACACCCCCCGCAAAAATTACAACTATTACGTTCAGGTCCTTCGCCACCAAAGTAAGGATCTACATTGTCTTTCTCATTAAAATTAATTCCTACAGGAGTTCTCTTAAACGTATGACCTACTCCCATCTCCTCGGCAGTCTCTTTCATGAAAGTATCCACTTCCCAGAGCTTAGGATTCTCAATTACTCCAAGCATTCTCTTTGCAATTTCATAAAACGGAAGTAAAACTTTCTCCGCTCCCATTTTTTGGACAACCGAATTTTCAAAGAAAGGTTTGGGCGGCACATAGAGAGTATTCGCATACACAAGACTTCCACCACCTACACCCGCTCCACTTAAAATCATCACATCATTTAAGAGGTTAATACGTTGTATCCCATAGCAAAAAATTTTGGGAAGCCAAACGTATTTAGAAAGAGAAAAGCTTGTCTTTGGAAAATCTTCCGACTTCCATCTTTTTCCTGATTCTATGACTGCAACCTTATAGCCTTTCTGAGAAAGGCGCATGGCAGAAACACTTCCGCCAAATCCAGATCCAATAATTATATAATCATAATCGTATTTATTCATTTTTTTACCTATACTAATAATTCAGAAAATTTTATTTTAGAGAGAGTCTGTCTTGAAAAATTATTCACTTCTTTCAATTGCTCACTAATTTTTACTACAAAACCTTGCTTATCCGCAAATCCGGGAAGATCATAAGACTCATGCGAAATTTTATCATATAAATCATAAAGGCTGAGAGCCTCTGGCATAACACAGGGAGCGATGAAGCCTCCTTCTACTTTAACAATGAATTTATCGCTGACTAATTTTTCCGTTAATGCATCAAACTCAAGGGTAGAAATCTCCAATGACTCCTTTATATCGTTTGCGGCTAAAAATGATTTAGCGTTATTCTGGTGGGCATACAGTAACACCAGATATTTAATGCTGGTATAAAAAGTATACTTGACATCCTCTTCGCCATCATCAAACGGATTACGGTTACTATTGTATCTATCTTTGTAATGAAGTGTTGCAGTAATCTCTGCTCCGAAAAGCATGATGATTGAAAAACAATATACTACTAATAAAAATATTGGCACAGCGGCTAATGCTCTGTATACTACCATTGTAGAAGTCGCAAACGATCTTAGGTAAATTCCAAATGACCAAATAAAAAGTAGTAGTATCACCCCTGTAATCGCTGACCCAATAGCAGCTGCTTTAAATGGAACTTTTGTGTGAGGGATAAGCATATAAAGCATTACAAAAAAAATCCAAACTGCGGATAATGGGATAATCGTTTTGATAAATGAATAAAGCGAAAATACATTATCCCCGCCGGTTATCGTATGCCATTCTAGAGTGCCATCTTTTACATCTCCAATAGAAATTTTTCCAAATTCTCCGACAGCTAAAATATCTCCAATAATCTGCTTCTCTTTTTGTTTTGCTAACTCTTCTTCTGTAGGTACATTTTCGTCGTCAGGATTCATGGCAGTAAATCCAAACTTTGGGTTAATGGGGATCATTGCATGTAACCTCCCATCAGTAGGAGAATAAACTAATTGCCATTTGTTACCGAGGTCATTTGAATAAAGAATCGAACCGAGATCATTTAATACAATGAGTTCATTCTTGCCTTCATCTTGCATATACCAAATCTTAGTGTAGGAAACTTTCTTATGAGAAATATCTATCCAGGTCTTCCCTGCATCATGGCTTCTAAAAATTCCACCTCTTTCACCAACCACCGCATAATTCTCATTATCCAATATCGCTAGATCAGTTAGATTCAAAGTTCCCTTTGTCACTTTGGTGGCTTGAAAGGTTTTCCCTCCATCTACAGTTTTCCAAAAGTACCCATTGGTATCTAGGAAATATCCATTTAGAGGATCAGGAAAACGAATCTTAGTCGCTACTACCTTATCTTCCGAGTCACGATAGTTTACATAAACTTTATCAAAACTTTTTTTGTTATGATAATTAATAATATCTCCATTTAAAAGTACAATAAACATATTATTTTCATCAGCAATTGTAAAATCTAATACCTTTACATTCAGAATTTCCGTAACAGACCAGGTTAAACCTAAATCCAGAGATTGTAAAATAATTCCGTTTTCGGATATCGCTACCAATTGGTTTTTACGATTACGAATTTTCACAAAGCTTTCTTTGTTTAATTTAGGCATATCACAATTAGTCTCTAAGTCTTTATCGAGGCTAATGCAATGCATATTTTCATAGTCGATCTTAAAATCTTTAAGCTTAGCAAGTCGCTTTCCGTTCTCTTGAATTTTAACGAGTGTTCCATTTTCTCCGCTCATCCATAAAAAATTATCCGAGGAGCGGGTAATGGAATACAGGTGGGAAGCTCTCGTAGCATCCGCAAATTTTGCCGCAAAGCTAGTAAAAATAGCAGCTAACAAAGGACCAATAGCCAAAATGAAAAAATAAAAGATAATTTTATCCATAAAAGGTCTAGGAGTCGTTATGCGCCATATCTGGTTAAATGCAGCTTCGAAAGTTCGAAGAATTGCAGTCGCAGAAAAAATTAATACAATAAATCCGATCGCCCCGATTTGCGTCGCAGAGCTTACTATGTCTTTGAGTGTCTCTAGGTAAGGCGTAATATCTACGCGGATTTCATTTTTTTGTAAGAATGTATTGATGCTATCAAAGAGTTCATCTTGCTTTTCAGTAAAGCCGGAACTAATCGTCAAGAATGCAAGGGCGACAGTAAGAACAGGAACAAGAGAAACGATATTCGTATAAGCAATTGCCGAGGCTCGCGTCAAACAATCATCTGCGAGAAAGCGGTGGAGGGATACGAGAATTATCCGGAAGAAAATAGTATAACCTCGCTTGATTCCTCTCTTCTCTGGAATCAAATAAAACTTATCCGAAATTTTAATTCTTTCTAAACCTGTTTGTGCCATAAATTAAACCTCATTTAAAAGCGTATAATACCATACTCGAAGTGCTTCCCTTGAAAAATTTACTTTTCAAATGATAATAGGAAATCCGAAACCATTTAAAATAATCTGTGGGCTTACGAAAGCTTCCCATCGACTTAAAAAGTTTTGCATAGAGTGGAAAATCCACTCCGTGATATACAGTGTAATTCTGAAATCCATTTTTGGTCAAAATTTTTTTCAAATTTGTAAGCGAATAATAATATAAATGTCCCGGCAAATAGTAATGGTATTTTGGTCCTTCTTGTTTCGCTTGCATCCCATCAAAATTTGCAGTCTGAACGAGAAGGAGCCCACCCGGTTTTAAGAGCTTACTTAATTTTTGAAAAACCAAATCCGGTTTATCTAAATGCTCAATTACCTCTACCAGTGTGATTACGTCGAAAAATTCTTCTGGAAAATCAGCATCTAAAAGAGATCCATTAAAAGTGCGAATTCCTCTTTCATTTGCATACTGAGAAGAGTAATCAGAAATTTCAATTCCGAATGTTTCAAATCCTGCCAATTTAGCACGACTTAAAAATCCCCCAAAAGAAGATCCAATATCTAAAAAGTTTCCACTCTTCTTAAACTTTTTTATATTTCGAATCCGCGCATCCCAGACAAAGCTTTCATAACCTTCATTCTTGCGTTCATCCAGATAAGAGTAATTAGCCGCTCCTGAATAATAACTAGAATTATACATTGCCTTTAAGTCATACTTATCTTTGGGGTGAATCGTCTGTAACTCACATGTATTACATTTATGAATTGGTAAATCATAATAGTTATAAGTAGATCGGAATAAAAAACACCAATCACATTTTTTATCAAGTGGACAATGTTTTTTTAGTTCTTCGCTTGAAATATCCAATGACATATCCTCTCTTCTAGTTTTCCAATTGGGCTTCTTTCCATATATCCAAATTCAACATCCGTAAAATCGCTCAATAATTCTTTCAATTCCTCAAGGGTATAGAGTCTAACGCTTCCACCACTTAAATCAGTAAGACCGATTACCCCGTCTTTTGTCTTTAAATGTGTGTCCAGAGATGAACGGACAGTTCCTACAAAGTAACCGCCTACTTTGAGAATACGCTTGATTTCGCGCACAATGTGATTGGCATCCTCTATGGTATTATAGTGAAGCACACCCCAGCTCACGACGAGATTAAATTTTTCATTCTCATACGGGAGATTTGCAGAGCGGATAATATCTGTTTCTATTCCCGGCATCATTCGCTGTATTGTTTCAATTGATTTAGCCGAGTAATCGCAGGCTGTTACCTGAAACCCGCAGGACTTTAATAAAATAGAATGCCGTCCAGATCCTGCCCCGTGATCGAGCGCAAACTCTCCCTGTGGGATACGCGAGAGTATGCGCACAAGATTTTCATCTGGAAAAACCAGTCTGGATTTTTCCCTTTCGTAGTGTGTATTCCAAACTTCAGGATTGGATTTATTCAAATTTTGCATCGTATTGTTTCCTAATATTAGTATCGAGCTCTTCTGGAGTTATATTGCTCGCTGTAGTTACTCCGATTACCTGTACGCGACAGGCGTTTCCGTCTTTAGTATTTACTATTTCACCAGTTTTTTTTAGCTGTTCATTTAAAAAAACTTTTTTGTCAATTTCTGCAACTGGATTATTAATGGAGGTAAATTTAGAATTACCGTCCGGCGGGGTAATGAAGCAAATCTGTGAAATGGACTCTTTTTTTCTGCGAGATTTATTATCTACTTCCGCAACTGTCTCACCGAGAGCAAGACGAATATAATTTTGAAAATAATCATAGGAGTAAAATTCAGGGATTAAAAAGTCTGCTAAGTATTCCCCACCAATTTCTGGCATTATTTCTATTAAATAAATTTCTCCGCGAGCGGTTACTTTGAATTCTGCGACAATAGGAGAATTTTCTAGACCAGTTAGATGAATAATATTCTGACAGATTAGCCTTAGCTCACCTTTAATTTTTGGATGAACAGACGGAAGCCTGTGCGACAACTCTATAAATGGAGGGTAAGGCGTAGTAACCTTATCAGAAATGGATACGAGTGTAAACTTTCTATTTTGCGCAAAACCAAGAACAGTAACCTCGGCTCCGTCGATAAATTCTTCTAGAAGGAACTTATCGTTCTTAGCCTTCAATTGAGTAAGCCGCTGTAATAGCGAGTCGGGAGTGCGAAATACTTCGATTCCAAGTTTAGCGATATTATCCACTGGCTTTAGTATACAGGGATAAGAAATTGTTTGAACCAAATTGGGAAAATCACGAAGGTATTGCCATGTGTAAGAAATTGGAACCGACACTCCATTTTTACCAAGAAAGGCTTTCATCAATTTCTTATTGTAAAATTTCTTTACGCTTGCAAGACTTGACCCGACCAGGTTTAATTTCTCAGCTAAGTAGGAGGCAGTTAAAACAGCTTTGCCGTAAGAGCGAACTCCTACACCTACAATCGGCTCCGGCAAAAAAAGTTTAAGAATAGTGGCATAGATTTTTCGAAAGTCTTGCACAGATTGGATAATCTTGAGGTCTGAGTATTGGAAGCCTAAAGCATTTCGATTTTGGTCTACTGCTATGATTTTTAGTCCCAATTCCTTAGATTTTAGGATGAGCGGAAGCTGATTTTTGCCAGCGCCAATGGAGATGAAATAACCGGATTTAAACATGATGTCCTTATACTGAACGCCCAAAATAATTATCCTTTTCTTACTCAAAAAAGTACGTTCGGTCTATACCAAATGCTAGTCCAGTAAAATCCATGCAGGTAAATACTTTTGTCATTTGGTATATATTGAGGTTCGTCCACTTTCACCTTTTTGGTCAAACAAAGTTTTTTCTTGACTTAAATTCTAAACCATTTTTATTATGTCACATACCCTATGGAATCGAATAAAATACATATCCCTATGAACGGAGCTAAAAAAGCAGCTCTCCTACTACTCTCCCTCGGAAAAGAAGAAGCGGCAAAAGTCCTCTCCCATCTCGACGATAAAATGATTGAACAAGTTGTATATGAAATGTCGCAAATTCGAATGGTATCGAAGATTCAACGCGAGTCCATTTTAAATGAATTTAAGGACACTGTCGCCGAATTGCAATTAGGCGATAGAGGTGGACTGGAAACAGCACGCGAGCTTTTATCGAAGACAGTCGGATTAAACAGGGCAGATGAAATTTTAAAGAAGATCGACAAAAAAGAAATTGGGCAAGATTTCGAATTCCTAAACGAAATTGAACCAGTCATAATAAGTTCTCTCTTAAATGGGGAAAATCCTCAAACCATAGCGGTTACTCTTTCTTATCTTCAACCAAAAAAAGCAGCCGATGTGTTAAAGCATTTTCCATCTGAGATGCAGTCAACTGTCGCACTAAAACTAGCAGCTACATCCAAAACTCACCCGGAAGCGATTTTACAAATTGCTAAAATTCTTAAGAAGAAATACGATGCAAGAGACAAATCCGAATTAGCCCAAGCAGGTGGAGCAGAGTCTCTCGCTAATATCCTCAACTACATGGATAAAAATGTAGAAGAAAATATTCTCCGTGAGTTAAACGATAAATCTCCCGATCTTGCCTACCAGGTTCGCGATAAGCTATACACATTCGAAGACATCCTAAACCTAGATGCAAGAGAAATGCGAATGCTTGTAAATAAACTCGGTAGCAATGATCTACTCGTTGTGGCACTCCGAGGTGCTGGTGATGAAATAAAACGGCACTTCTTTACGGCAATGTCTCAAAACCGCGCCTCCGATATAGTCGAAGAAATGGACTCTAGAGGCAAAACAACATTACGCGAAATTACTTTAGCACGTAATGACATCTTGAAAATCGCCCGCGAACTAGAAGAAGATGGACTT
>JANMOF010000282.1:0-7073 GCA_031368925.1 Leptospiraceae bacterium | reverse complement strand
AGTAGAAGAAGCAAGTACCGGCAAAGATGGATTAGTCCAAGTCGCTATGGTAAGACCTGATATTATCGTGCTTGATTTAAGCCTGCCTGATGCAGATGGATTGGAAATTTTAAAAGAACTAAGGAGTTGGAATAAAACTCCTGTTTTAATTCTATCTGTAAAAGATTCAGAGAAGGATAAAATCCAACTTTTAGATGCAGGGGCAGATGACTATCTCACAAAACCATTCAGTGTAGGAGAGCTTCTTGCTAGAATTAGAGTTATGTTTCGTCACCTAATACCTATTTCGCACGAAGCAGTTTTTACAAGCAGTCACTTGAGAGTCGATCTTGGAAAAAGAATTGTTTTATTTAATAATGAAGAGGTAAAGCTTACACCGACGGAATATTCTATTTTGCGTTACTTAATTCTTCATGCAGGAAAAGTCATTACGCAAACTCAGATTATGCGCGAAGTATGGGGACCAAACTTTGAAGGCGAAACAAATTACCTCCGTGTTTACATTGCACAGCTTAGAAAAAAAATCGAACTTGATTCATCCAATCCCCAATTGATTATAACTGAGCCGGGTGTTGGGTATAGATTGATTATGGAATGAAAGAATTTAGAATTTAAACCAATAATAGAATTGTTGAAGAACTTATAGTGCTGAATACTGTCAGTTCGAGCGATAGTCGAGAACTACAAATTCTTAAAGCCTTTTTTTATTAGCACTTCTCGACTATCGCTCGAACTGACACAGGTTATTGATTTTTGGAGCCATTCTATGACTAAATATTTTTCTATCATTTTTATTTTATCATTCCTCACTTTTCCAATTTATTCAGAGAGCATGTTCTCTGGAATATTTGATAAAAGCATTACCGAATCTACCCTTTGGAAAACTTTGAAAGATCCAACACTTCGTGAAAAAGCGATAGTCGAAATCAAGAAAGATATTCAGAAGTATGTAGATGTAATCATCAAACTTTATAACAAAGGGCTAGATAAAGACGATAGAGAAATGCTGATTGATCTAATCAGTTATTCAAAGAACCAATCCGGTGAAAAGTTTTTGAGAGATGTTATCGTAAATAAGTCTTCAGAGGATAGAACTTTTAGTTTTAAAAAATATATGCAAGATTATAAAGTAGATGCAAGTTTTATCAAGAGTCATTTGGATGATAAGCAATTGCGGTTGTATTCTCTAATGTATATTGTGGATAGAGGAAAAAAAGAAGACTACGAAGTTTTTCAGAAGATTCTACTCAATGGAAATGCGCCAATGGAAGAGCGGATACTTGCTGTTAAAGCCACAATGCTTTGGGCGACAGAAGTTGCTAAGAAAGAAGCCTATTTATTTATTCTACAAAAGGCAAATGAAGTAGTAGTCGCTCCTGCGATTATTATTTTTGAAAACGTAAAATCGGATGAGATCAGAGAAGAGCTTTGTCGTGTAAGTAAAAAATCGCAATCACAAATTACTCGGAGTAATGCGAGTTATGCGCTAACGGTTTACGATACGACGCAAGTCATTCCCTATTTAATTCAGGCTTTATCAGAAGAATTTTTATATGAAAAGTTGACTGGATTAGACGTATTAACCGGTCTCATGAGTTTAGGAACAACCGCGCTTGCAAAAGGACTTCCTCTTTTACAAACAAAAGCAGAGTTTGACAATCGAAAGATTAAAATAGCTGAGGCTCTGAAGAAGTTAACAAAAGTAGATAATGGAACTTCTTTTTCAAAATGGTTTGATTGGGCGGTTTACAATGGTTATACCGTAAATGGAGTTAATTTAATTCACTACCTTTTTTCTGGCTACCCAGAGAAGCGAAAGCTCGCTATGGATAGCACTGTGAAAGCGTTAGGATATTCTGATCCGAAAGAATTTTATTCACAAAATGAAAGTCGATCTCAGATGGAAATCGTAATTCTACTTGCAGAAGAACTTTTAAAAAGTGGGGTGCAACAGGACGAGAAATACTAAATATGGTAGCTAATATTGCTACACCGCTCACATACTTCTTCTGGAACGATTCCCCATTTCATAAGATAACCGAATACAAAACAGCCAGCACAGAATCCAAAGACTGATTCTAAAAATGCAAAGAAAGCAAGGATAGATAGGGTGACTTGAAATTCAAAGCTATAACCAAGTAGTAAGAGGCTAAGAGCTGTTAGGCTAAATAGAAAGCCGATGAATTGTGCAAATCGTTTTGGAATTCCGGGGGTAGGCTTGTTACCTATTTTAAGGAAAGGAATAATTACATGTATCGTCAATCTAGCAAATGGCTCGAATTTTGGTCCGTAGATAACTCTTGCCGTAAATCCATATAGCAAAATAAAGACTAATAAAATTGAATTTGTATAAATCGCGGTTAGGCTCAAAATCAACACAAAGAAGGCTACTATTCGCGCTGTATTTTCATTTACAATTTCAGGAAAATTGCCAAATTTTATCATTAAAAACCAACCTTCTAATTCATTCAGTATAGCAGAAAAATTTCCACTATATTACATAGTCGTAAACACATACAAAAAGGCAAGTAAAAAATCCATATCTTATTTCTATACACTGCTTCTCTTAAATAAGTTCCGCTATTTTTATATGTGTTCTAACTTTTAGTTGTCTAAAACAAAGAGAAGGGAGTATGAATGGACGACAAACCGTATAAAGAATTAAAAAAAAATGACTATATAAGATTATTGGAAAAGTTCACAGAGATATTAGGAATTCATTTTGATTCAATTCATGCTCTTTCTGAATTAGAAATTTTTCGCAGAAAACAAACCGAGTCAAAAGATACGGATTCTTTTGATGAACTATTTTTTTTGGGTAAAAAATTTGGAATTCACTTTGCAAAAAAACAATCCACAACAAAAGAAATTTTTCAAAAAGTATCATACTCCGCACCGGTGGCTGTTTTCACAAAAGAACTTGGATGGATCATTCTAACATCCTCCTTTGGACCGCTTCTGCAAATTTTAGAAATTTCCACTTCTAACTCAAAATGGATTTTAAAAAAGACAACTACCAAAATCCTTGTTGATGAGAATAATAGTAATTTGCCTGAATGGATAGTTTTAGATCATAATTTCTTTTTAATTGGAAACCAACATCCTTCTCACCAAAATTACAAACATACAATTTTTCAGTTTATTCAAATCGAGAAAAAGGATATTTGGGCAATAGCAATTTATTCTGTTGCGATTGGACTTTTATCTCTTACAATTCCAATTGGAGTTCAATCACTTGTTACAATACTAAATTTTGGAACTTTGTTTCAACCGGTTTTAGTGTTAACACTTTTAGTCATCATCGCACTTAGTTTTGTGGGGATAATGAACGTTTTGCAGAGTTACATCGCAGAGTTAATTCAACAAAGATTATTTGTAAGACTAGCGGCTAAAGTCACAAACCTGATTCCGCGCGCAAAACATTCTGAAATGCAAAAATACTATGGCTCCGAGTTACCGAATTACTTTTTAGATATTGCTATCATTCAAAAAAGTGCTACAGTGCTAATTACTGACGGTCTTGGAATTTTTCTACAAACTCTAATTGGATTACTTGTTTTAGTAATCTACCATCCTATTTTTATCATATTTGATATTCTTGTGATTGTAGTTGTGATAGGAATAATTTTCTACTTAATCGGAAAAGTGGGTGTAGAGACAAGTATTAAAGAATCAAAGAGCAAACACAAATTAGCCTCTTGGTTAGAAGAAATGAATCTTCATAAAACAGTTTTTAGATCGGAGAAAGCCCATATATTCGCAAATCTCAGAACGGAAAATCTAGCTCGTGAATATGTCCAATCTAGAAGAAAACATTTCAAAGCATTGATACGACAAATGATTGGTTTTGTTACACTACAAGCCTTTGGAAGTGGACTTCTACTTGGGATTGGTGGATGGCTTGTAATCGGAGGGAAAATTACTCTCGGTCAATTGGTCGCCTCTGAAATTATTGTAGCAAAAATCTTAGATAATCTAAGTAAATTTTCTAAGTATTTAGAGAGTTACTATGACTTATGCGCTTCTGTGGATAAGATCAATCATCTGCTAGATTTTTCAGAACAAATAAGTGGGACTGAATCCGTTTTATTTCCAAAAGATACACCGATTTCGCTTAGTATTCAAAATTTAGCAACCAAATCTGGTGATATTAGTTTTTCAGGATTAAATCTGGAAGCGAATAAGGGAGAGATTATTGTTATTAAAGATGAAGCGATGAGAAGTTCGCCAGCTCTTTTAGATTTACTCTTTGGTTTAAGTCCTACCACACACGGGGCGATTGAGGTAAATCACTATCATCTCCAAGATATTTCCATTGCAGAGTGGAGAAACCATGTAACACTTCTTCGTGACTTAGAAGTATTCAGTGGATCAATAGCGGATAATGTAAAGTTGGCGAAAATGGAATCGGACTCTTCTGAAATTAGAGACATTTTGGAAAAAGTAGGATTAATGAATCGAATTCAAGAGTTTCCAACTGGAATTCACGCAGAGATTTTTAGAAATGGTTATCCATTAATCAAAGAAGAATTAGCACTATTAGTTTTAGCTAGATGTTTTATTTCAAAACCAGGTTTGGTTTTAATGGATGATCTTCTCAATTATTTAAGTAAAGAATCACTCTCTAAAATTCTTCCACTCATTCAGGAACACAAAAAATACTCTACATTTGTAATTGCCTCCTTCTCTCCAGATGTGTTAAAAATTGCGGATAGAGTTTACACTTTAAAAGATGGTAAAACAACCGAAAAAGGAAAGGTAAAAGAATGAAAACTCATATTTTTTCACCTACAACTAAAGGGGCATATAGCGATAATTCTCTCGAACGATTGGTATCTAGTAATTCGTCTCTTCGAGTGCTCGCATACTTAGTGTTAGCCATGTTCGTGATTTTTTTTGTTTTGATTTTTATTCTCCCTTGGCAACAGACAAGTTTTGGAACCGGAAGAGTAGTAGCATTTGCACCCTTAGATCGCCAACAATACATCGAGGCACCCATTGAAGGTCGAATCGTACACTGGCATATAAGGGAAGGTTCAGTAGTCAAAAAAGGTGATAATATTGTAGAAATTTCTGATAACGATCCAAATTTTTTGCAGCGATTACAAGAAGAAAAATCCGCAGTCGAATCACGAATAGCCGCAGTCGAAGCAAGAGCTGAATCATTCAAAGCAAGAATTAAAGCCTTAGAAGCATCTATGGATAACGGAATTTCTGCCGCAAAATCTAGAACAAGAATGTCGGGAGATCGAGTAGACGCAGCCCTCCATGCAGTAGAAGCAGCAGAGTCTGTTTACAAAACGGCAAGTTTAAATCTGAAACGACAAAAGTCACTTGCAAGTTCAGGTCTTGCCTCCACTCGCGCAGTCGAAATGGCAGAAATGGAAGAAGCGCGCGCATTGACTGACTTAAATCGCGCCAAAGCATCATTAAGCGCTGCTAAGTCAGAAGAAATTGCTTTAAAATCAGACCAGTTCAAAGTAGGAACAGACGCAGGTGCTTCTATTGCTGATGCAAGAGCATCCTACGCTGCAGCCATGGCAGAGCTTAGTAATGCAAAAGCCGAATTACCACGAATATCCGCTCGATTAGCAAGACAACATTCACAAAGTGTGATTGCTCCTAGAGATGGAACTATCATGCGTTTAATTGTTTCACAAGATGGAGAGATGGTAAAATCGGGCGATCCATTAGCCTTACTGATTCCAGATAGTCCTGAAAAAGCAGCAGAAATTTGGATTGAAGGAAACGATATTCCGCTTATCGTTGAGGGGCAACATACACAAGTCCAGTTCCAAGGATTTCCCGCTCTTCAATTTAGCGGATGGCCTGGAATTTCTGCCGGAACTTTTAGTGCAAAAGTTGTACTTGTGGATAACACCGATATAGGTACAGGCAAATTTCGAATACTCGTAAAACCAGATCGTTTAGAGGACTGGCCTTCTGGAGTTTTCCTAAAACAGGGTGTGCAAGCTCATGCGTGGATATTTTTAAACGAAGTTTCTCTTGCTTATGAAATGTGGCGAAGGTTCAATGATTTTCCACCTGATCTTCCTTACAACCCCTCCCATGGCGCGGATAAAACAAAAGACAAAAAGGATTCAAAAAAATAATGGAACTTAGAAAATTTTTAACAACTTTACTTTTCTTTTTAGTCAACTTGGAAGGATCAGAACTGGCAAAAAGCAAAAAAGAAAAAATGTTAGTCCGAAATGAAATTGTAAAAACTGTTCCAGTAGCAATAGCGCAAAATAAAGATAAACCTCTGACGTTAGAAAAACTCATCGACGGAATCAATAAAAATTTTTCTCTGTTACTTGCCGCTTTTCAAGATATTGATATTGCAGAAAGTGAACTTTTAAGTGCGAAGGGAGCATTTGATGGAGCAATCAAAGCAAACGGAACAACTGCGCCTACTGGGTATTACGCAAACAACCGAATGGATATGCTTATTGAACAACCCACCATGTACAACGGGATGTCTTTTTTTGGTGGATACCGAATGGGTAGAGGTTCATTTGCCCCCTATGATGGGAAGTTAGCGACAAATTCATTGGGAGAAATTCGCGCCGGTGCCCGTGTTCCACTTTGGAGAGACCGTTCGATTGATAAAAACCGTGCCGCGTTAAAACAAGCAGAAATAGGAATCCAAATTGCTGACCTTTCTGTTTCACAGCAGAAAATAGACATTATCCGCAATGCAACACTTAGATACTGGGATTGGATTGCTGCCGCCCAAAGATATTCAATTGCAAAAAGTTTATACGATGTAGCTTTACAAAGAGAAAAACAAATTATCAAACGAGTTAAAGCTGGTGACTTACCGCCGATAGAACAAGCGGATAACGAGCGTGTGCTACTGCAAAGAGAATCTTTTTTAATAGGATCAGAACAAAATCTAGAAATTGCGGCAAATGAACTTTCGATTTATCTAACAGATGAAAATGGAAATGCAAGGCATCCCCGGATAGAGGAAATTCCTGAGTCTACATTTTCTTTATTTGAGGAAATTAGAGATAAGAATTTAGAAAAAGAAATTGAAAAGGCTCTTGAAAGAAGACCGGAATTAAAAC
>JANMOF010000272.1:0-2171 GCA_031368925.1 Leptospiraceae bacterium | reverse complement strand
AGTATGAGTCGCATCGCCATTTTTA
Source organism: Leptospiraceae bacterium (assembly GCA_031368925.1). Classification (GTDB taxonomy): domain Bacteria; phylum Spirochaetota; class Leptospiria; order Leptospirales; family Leptospiraceae; genus UBA2033. Next base: position 2,146 of record JANMOF010000272.1, on the reverse strand, counting down.
TCTCGATAGAGAAAGGGAGTAACCCATAGAGTAGAGGATTTAAAATCATTTTGTATTCCATCTGCATTTAGCTCCTTTCGTTTGTGGCTTTCGTAATAAGTGAGAGTAGGCCATAGTAAAAAATTCACTTGTGAATTTGCATTAGCCTCTGTTTTTTTGTAATAAGAAAATAGAGTATAATTCTGATTTGTCTCTGAGTCATTACTTTTAAAATTTTGCTGAATATATAAAGGTAAAACTCGATGCCCTGATTTTTTATCAGAAGAATACCAATTTACTAGTGGCCAGACAACAGATTTTTCTTTCCAGTTCTCTTCCTTATATGTCTCTGAAATATAGCCATTTAAAAGAATAGTTTTTTTCTCTGAGTTTTCATCTTTCTGTTTTCCATAGAAAGGGAATAAGACAAAATATTCAAGTAAGTCCGATTGGTACCAAATAAAAGGAAGCGGGGCAGGAACTACTAATACTTTATCGGAAGATTCTTTATCATAGGTGAGCCAGGATAGAGGTAGCAAACGAAAGTGTCTTTTGGAGTCTGCTGCTTCATAAGATAAAATTCCGAATAATAAGCTGTAACCGCTAAAGTTAAAGGAGTCCTCCCTGGATACAGATTTTTTTCGTGCAAGCTTAGGGCTATTATCCACTTGTTTGCCCGAGATTTGGTTCGCTAAAGTTAATTCCTTTTTTTTCTCTTCTTCTAACTCTTCATAGCTTTTATTTCTATCTAGAACATTTCTCAGGAATTTAGGTTTCTCGAGGGTTTGCCTAAAAGAAATACTCGCCAGGTAATATAATACGGTCAGGTCGGTGTCAAAATACCATTTGTTCTCTTTTTTACCTATCGACAAACTTGGATTAACCACTCCGGAACTCGAACGAGTAAACCAAAGTAAATTAAAATGATAATCACTTTCCTTATCATTATAGTTAACATAAATCGGAAGAATAAGAGTAAGATCACGGCTCTCTGATTTGTTTCTAAAGTAAATTGGGAAAACCGTTTGAAAGGATTCTTTTTTGATGTCGCTTGAAAGAGCGACCCATGGACCTAGCACAAAAGTCTGGCTAGATGGATCCCATTTATTATAGTAAAGAAGGAGTGGGACAAAGGTGCGACCGTAGGAAGCTTTCGGTGCACTTAAATCTTTATCAACGAGAAGAAGTGGAATTCTAAAATAATCGGTCTTCTTATAGAAGACAAAAGGTAGAAAAGAAAATGCATTCAATTCTCCTTTTTCGGAATTTTCCCAGTGGAATAATGTGAGTATGCGCTTATAATTTCCTTCTCCCTGCTCGAAGGAAGAGTAAAACAGTAGCGGCAAAATAGGGAAGCCCCATTTGCTCTTATGAGTGTATTCTTTAAATCCTCCGGTATCTTCTTCTACGCTTCTATAATGAAATAAAGTCCAGTGAGTAATATCATAGTGTCGATTCTTATCAGCGATTGCATAAGACGTGCGAGAGTAAGAAAATGGAAAAATCGAAAACCCAAATTTCATTTGCTCCTCGGTTGGATTTTCCTTTCTGTAATACCCATAAATAGGAAGAACATAATGGTAATGCGAGTCTTCTAGTTCAGTATAACGCACAAGCGGGATTACTGGAAACCAAAAACTTGTTTCTTTGTTTTGGTTTGTGGATTTAATTCTTTCTAAAACCCGTCCATGCAGAATAGAAAAATGACTTTCTTTAAAAAAATTTTCACTTTTTTTGGATTCATACGAATAATAAAAAGTAGCCGGAAATAGTATCAGGTTTTTTTTTTCTAGTGAATCATTTTTTGTATCGGAATAAGAATAAAAGGGTAGGGTAGAATGATAATTATAATTTATTTTTGTATCACCTCCCCAGTATACAAAGGGTAATAGTGATTTTTCTCTTTCGCTCTTTTCTTGTTTAGATGTGAAGTTTAGAAATCTAAATTTTTCACGATTATCAATTTTACTATTGATTCGATAATAAAAAGGGAAGAATTCGGTGGAATTATATTTGGGGTAGTCAGTGTAATCGTAAAGATAAAGGATTCTTACTCCATAATGTCTATCCCATTTCTCTACTTCAGCGAAAATATTACTTACAGCATATTTTTTACTTTTCTCGCTTCCATATATATCCTGCTTTTCTCCTTCGTTTAAATCTTTCC
>JANMOF010000225.1:0-16633 GCA_031368925.1 Leptospiraceae bacterium | reverse complement strand
TTTAGGATGGAGTTGTATGTTGGTGTAGATATGCCAGTGGAGTGGAGGGTCATTGTTCTATTTTTTAATTAGTTGTGCCAAATTATGATTTATATTTTCCAATGTTTCATGAGAAATCTTTTTCAATATAGACTCCTTATTTTTAGAGTAGTACAAATGAGATATTACTTTTTTTATTTTAACATTCTGATCTAAATTAAGATGCTCTTTGATCGTTAAAATGTCTTTCCCAATTATTAAATCCTCAAGAGTTACTTTTTTTGAAATTTTATTCGGATAAGAGTATTGTCGAAAATGTTGTTGAGTAAGTTCATCGCCGAAAAATTCTTTGCATTCATTGAATACTTTTGTTCCTTCTTGATCCATATCCCAAAAGACAAAAAAATCTTTTCTCCAAGCTAATAAGATTGATACAAATTGTTTTATTGACGCTGCACCTGTACAAGGTAAGAATGTTCTTTTTTTCTCTTTATTAAACATCATAAAAAGAAAAAAATCGGTTACGCCTTCAGTTAAAACAATTGTTTCAAAATTCATATCTAAAGAAAAAGGTCTTAAATGTAATGCATCGTACAATGGCTGGAAGGCTAATTGCAAATTATTCTGATTTTTATCAGAATCATAATAAGATTTTAACGTAATATTTTTTTGCGTATCCTTGTTTGCGATTCTAATATTGCCTAACGGAATTACTTCTGGATTTAATAAGTAATGCGAGTGTGTACAATAAATAACAGAACTTGATTCAGAAAGACTTACCAACTTTTTACATAACTTTTCCTGAGCTGATGCATGAAGATATGAGCCAGGTTCATCTAATAGGTAAATTGCTTTATATCTTGAGTTCGAATTTTCCTTTGGATTGAATTCTAATTTCATTACAAAATTAAAAAACCAGTAAAAGCCTTTCGATCTATCGCGAATAAAAAAATATCGAGCATTCTCTTCTTTATCGATTTCAATAACATCGAATGTTAAAAATTCTCTTTCTTTCTGCTGCGAATCTTTCCGTGTACGATATTCAACATTAATGCTAAGATTTTCTCTATCTTCTAATTTAAAATTTCTCCATTCATTAGTTAACGTATTATTTAATTTTTTCCCCACTTGAGCTAAGACACTCTTTCGCTCTCGTTCTTCCATTTCCTTAAGTTTAAATACTGAATAATTTGAATCAGTTCTATTGAATAATGTTTCTATTATCTCCAACCAACCGAAATATTTCCCTTTTTCGTCTTTGATAATTTCAACTTCTTCTTCCATTGAATCTCTAAAATCATCAAAATATAGGATATATGGTAAATGGAGAACAATATCTTTACAAAAAATATGATCATAAGTTTTATTTCCAAAGGAATAATTTTCAATATAATAGATCTTTGTGTTTAGATTTCTAGAAATTTTTAAAGTATCAGATAATTCTAAAATTTTCTTTTTGGATGGATTAAAAATAGATGAATCATTCGTTTTACTGGAATCGGTCGTTCCATTTTTTAAGTTTTCTTTTTTCTCCATTTCTTGATTGGTTCTCTTTATGAAATTATTTATTTCATCTTTACTAATGGAGACTAACGCAGAAATGATTGATTCTCCCGAATGAGTACTATATAGATTTTTTATATCCTGTAAATGCTTGCCTTTCTCGTTTAACGAATCATTGCTAAAATCGAAGGCAAAAATTGCATTAAGAATCGTAGTTTTTCCACATTCATTAACTCCGATTATTGGAAGTAAACTTTGCTTTTCTATATCTATCTCAAGCTCTTGCGTAATTGCGCGGTAATTTTTAATGTAAAATTTCTTTATATGCATGTATTTTCTTCCTAATTTTCATTCCTTACATTATGCGGATACTAGGTCTTACCCTCTTTCTTTTTCTTCGTAGATTCCACAATTTTATCAAACTCAGAGATATAATTTTTATCTTGTTCAATCCTAAATATTTCATATTCCTTTTCTGCTTTTTCAACAGCTTGTTCATGCGAGATACTTCCAGCATTTTCTAAAATCTTCAAACTATTTGATTCTAAAAACTTATTCGTACGATCAATCCAGTCTTTCATTGACATGAGAGTTTTTCTTCGAGCCTGAAATTCAGCCAAGTCGAGATAAGCACTCACTAATAAATTCAAATCTCCGATTTCATCTTCGGTTAAATAATTCTTTGCAATCTTGATATCATTCTTTAGAATTTTTCCACCAGGGGAATTCTTCCATGAGGTTAATCCCATGTAATCTTTCTTGTTATCTGCTCTTGAACTAATAATCTCTGCGGCGGTTTTTCCAGTTATCGCAAAATGAAGTTTATTCTGAACCATTGCATAAAACATTTTTGACTCTTCCGCTTTGGAAGAATAATCAAAACTGCATTGTTCAAAAATATCAGCAAGTTTTTGATAGGCTCTCCGTTCACTAGCCCGAATCTCCCTGATACGTTCGAGCAGTTCATCAAAGTAATCTTGTCCGAAAGGTTTCCCATTTTTCAACATTTCGTCATTGAGAACAAAGCCTTTTATAATAAATTCTTTTAATGTCTTTGTCGCCCAAATTCGGAATTGGGTTGCTTGTTTAGAATTTACACGATATCCGACTGCTATGATTGCATCGAGATTGTAAAATTCTTTCTTCCGATTTACTTCACGATCGCCTTCTTTTTGAACTGTTTCCAAAATGGAAACAGTTGCCTCTTTTTGTAACTCCCCGCTTTCATAAATATTGGTTAAATGCTTTGATATGGCTGGTATCTCTACTCCAAATAATTCGGAAATAGATTTTTGCGTTAGCCAGAAGCTATCGTTGCGATAGGTGACATTAATTGAAATGCTTCCTTCTGCACTTTGGTAAAGAATTATTTTGTTTTCCATCGGCGTTTAATTCCCACTCCCCTCCACAATGCGAATCTCATCCCCTGACAATCCATACAAGGTGTAAATTAACCCATCAATCTCGATATCCGTTCTATCAATCACATCTTTTATTGAAAGAGCCTTTGCTTTTTCTTTTTCGAAGAAGTCCATCCACTCTGCTTTTTTATCCAACTTCAATTCGATTTTTTTCTTCTTTAACTCTGCTAAAAATTCATTGTCCGAACTGTGATTCATGTGATTATTATGATTAGAACAAAGATAACTTAGAGATCAAAAATTTAGAACAAATTGGCATTTGCCACTAACTGGCTCAAGCAAAAAATCCTAAGCTACTTTTACTTTTTGTGGTCTATAAAGAATTTCCAGATTTTTATCAGCTTCAACAGATTTATTTTTACGACCTGCATAATGATCGTTCAATCTTTTTTGAATACCATCCGGTGTCCAAACGGCTACTCTTTCTAATCCTCTGCATTCTTCTTTGGAAGCAGGACGACGGACACCCTTTTCGACAATAAAAAACTTATCTGGATTGAGCGCATCTTGGATAAATTGTGGCGGTAGGTTTAGGAGTGAGTCGTCTAATGGAAGTTTACCCACTTTTAGCCAAAGACCCTTTGTTATCGCATAGTCATTGACTCCAGTAATAAAAAGAATTGGTTTAGAAATAATTTCTTGTAGGTCTTCTATATCTGTTTTGGTTCGAAAATCGTAAAAGGCAAATTTTGTTTTCAAAATTCTGGCATACGTAAAGTAGCCACCTTCCAGTGGAACTTTCACAATAGCACCGACCGTTCTTTGTTGCCTTTTCATTTCTTCACCCATAACTCGAATAATAAATAAATTGGATAGGAAATCAAGAAAATTATCATCATCTTCCCAAATATTTTTTTAGAGGCATCCCTGTATTCGTTTCTCTTTTTATTTCTTTTACTGATTCCGTTTAAGAAGTTACCAGATTCTCCGCCTTCTGATTGCGCTCCTCCATAGTATTCAATCAAATCCTGCTCTCTCCCCCTAACTGCATCAGAATCATAAGATACAACATCTAAGACCGCCCTATCAAAACCTTCTTCATTTTTATGATGAGAACTATCTCTTTTATTTAAAATTCTATCAGCCAATTCTTCCTGAGTGAGACTCTCATCATCGACTCCACTTGCTTTTCCGCTATATACCTGTCCTGTTTCCTGATTTGGTTTGATGTATGTAATATAAAGTCGTTTGAAGAATTTCTTCATGGTTACATAATTTTGCATATTATGATTTATGTAAATATAAATATAGTTGTTTAGGTTTATAAACTATTTTCACTGGATATGAAGAGCAAAATAATAGTCACTGCAATTATTCGAGAGAGCAGAATTCAGCGATTTTAAACAAGATGGATAATGAGAAGTTGACGTTTGAGATTAATCGGACTCATTTGCATTTAGCGTTGAATCCGAATCGGGGGCGAAGAGTATGAGGGTTTTGATTTTTATATTAGGAATTGCTTTTTCATTACTTTTGGGATGCTGAGAAAATATTTGCAAAGTTGATATAAAAACATTGAAAAATTTAATTAGATTTCAATAGTAAATAATGCTAGCATAGAATCCTAAAATATTGGATTTTTGAGGAAAACAAATGATTGAGAGTAATCAAGTTATAAAACCGAGCATCATTGCCGGTGTATCTGATGTTAATGATTTTTTACCAACTATATCTGAAAAAACTAATATTAAACGTGATAATTTACTAGGTGCAATAGAGGAAATTCTAAATGAAAAAATAGATCTAGTTTTTATTGAAGGTCAGCCAGGAATAGGGAAAAGTAATCTTTTAGCACAATTCGCTAAAAACAATGATCAGACTACGATATCAATTTTCCTCGATTCAACAACTGTTAATTCATTTTCCACTAATATTTATTTAGAGTCTCTTTGTAGGCAAATACAATTTATTCTTAATATTGATCCTAAGGAACTTCCGAATATAGTAAGTATTCAATATTATAATCAGCTTCTAGCAAAGCTAAGTAGTAACAGAAAAGGAATTAATTATTTCTATATTATAGATGGAATAAATAATATATTAGATAAATATATCCGGTTACAACTTTTGGAAGAAATATTCAGGTGGTTGCCGATTAATCAGATTGGATATAAAATTATAATAACAGGTGATAATTCTTTATTCAAAGATGTTATACCTAAAGATAAAAAATACTCTGCATATCGAGTCGCTGGATTTTCTGCAAATGAAACGAAAGATTTTATTGATAGAAAAGAAATTTCCCTAGATATAGATACTATAAATAAAATACATCGAATTTCAAAAGGCAATCCTTCGAGTATTGAATGTCTTCTTCGTATAAGAAAAAAATCAGACTTAGCTTTTCAAGAATTAATAAATTCTTCAATTAATAACAAAACTTTACTTTTTGAAGATTTTTTAGAGGATGAATGGGCAATAGTTGAAAATAATATCAAGAAAGAAGCTAACAGTATAAATGATAAATTTTTATTGCTAGCAATCGTATTTTTCTCAAAACAGTTATTTTCTATTGAAGAAATAGCGGATATTTCACAGTTGTCGGAAGATTTTATTTTTAACTTTTTAAACAATATCTCTATAATCAACATTGGAAGCAACCGCGTTCCAAGTCTATTAAACTCATCAATTCAACGGGTTGGTGAAAAAAAATTACTAGCATATGAAAGTGAGGCTTTAGGAAGAATAATTATATTTGTTGAGAATAATAAGAAACAAGAAAGAAAAAAAATGCTACCTGAATATTATCTAGAAAGTGGTAAATTACAAAATCTACTTCAATACATTGATAAGCTGGAAAATATTAAAGAAATGGTAGTTTCTGATAACACATTGATTTTACTGCAACGTAGAAACCAGATGGTGCTAGAAAGTTTTAAAAGTTCGAACATTAACACCGATAATTCAGCACTGAGATTAAACTTTAATTTCCGACAGGCAATAATAGAGAGTTTCAAAAAAAATAATATTATGCGCTCCGAAATTGTAGCTTTGATAGCATTGGGAAAGTATCATACATCTATCGGATTAGCATTAAGCGCTATGTCTAGAGAGGACAAATTTGAAAAACTCTTACACATAGCTCGAAAAATGAAAGAGAAAAAAGAAAATATAGATCCATATATAATAGAGTTAATAGAAAGTCTTTATGTCCAACTAGATTTTTCTTTATTTAACGAGGAGTCAGTAGAGAATATTTCAGAAGACTTATTAACAGTTAGCCCCAAAAAAGTTACTGATTTTATTGAGCAGTCCTCAGCCACTGAAGCAGGGGAGAATTCAACTGATTGGAATTATTTTAAACTAATAATGAAAGCAAAAATAAATGGAGATAAAAAAGACAATGAGTTTATTGAGGACATTCAAACAAGAATAAAAGATACTGACTTAAAAGCTTATGCTAAAATAAAAAAATCTACTTACGAAGAGTATGACTCTGAAAAATTAAAGTCCGAACTCGATGGGCTTGATACTACTAGTGCTAAATTTTTACTTATAGAACCTTGGCTAGAATTAAATGCAGAAAAAGAGGATGCCATAGAAATTTCTAAATATGCCTTTGATTTAATAATTAAAACAACGGACTATAAAGCTAATGCTGGAAAATATAATTTAATTTCTAGTCCTTTAGAATATTGTAAGGACTCAGAGGCCGTTGAAAGATTAGTAAATAAATTTCATTATCACTTAGAAACTATAAAAAATATAGGTCCATATGATGAATATTTAGCACTTAGACTTTCATTAGCGGCGGCGAAGGGAAAAACAGATAAAGACTATTTAGAGCAATCCTTGGAAGATATATATTACTCTATACCTATAGATAAGGAAAAAGATTCCTTAGTCCAAATGTCATGTTATGCGCGGCTCCTATTATTTATGCAAAAGATTCAAGATTATAATGATCACTTAGGAATAGCTATCGCCTCAAAGGAAAAAGTTCGTAATCTATTTGATATACTCTTAACTCAAATTTCTGAACATGAACTTATAATTAATCCTTTAATAGATATTTTAGCATCTGAAAATATTCATTTAATATTAGAATTTATTCCAAAGCTTAATTTGGAAGAGCGCCGAGACAATGCGTATAATCTTTTACTTCATAAATATTTAAAAAACGGAATTCGAAATGTAAATATTGAAACAATCAATTTAATATTGAATTCTATACAAGAAATTGATAATAAGGACACAGCAATTTTATTCTGTATACATTCACTTGATGAATCGAAAGAACCAAAAACAGAATCGGAAATAAATAAATACAAAGAAATAATTACAAAAATCCACCAAATCGAAGATACCTTAGATCGGTGCCGAGCATACACTCTTGCTTATTTATTTATTGAACAGAATTTTAAGGAATCTAAATATTTTGATTTTAACGCAATGTATCAAGATTTGTTATACTGCTGGGACAATATGGAGAATAAAACTCAATCGATTGAAGAAGGTTATAAAATTGTTGAAGCAATTTCTAATGTCAATTTAAATCTCGCCAACGACTTCATGATCAAAGTGGAAGAAAAGAAGCAAACTATTCAATTCCATTCAATTGAGATATTGAATTCTTATATTCTTTCTGTTAAACTGATAATCAGATTATTAAGCGGTCTGATTGAAAAAAAAATATATCCTGAAGATTATTTAATAACCCTTGAACGATCAATTATTAATATTCCATCAAAAGTTCAACAAATGAGATTATGGCGAACTATTGCATTGAATTTCTATTTGCACAAAGACATTCAAGAATTCAATAAAATTGTTGAAACATACATTCTTAAGGAAATCAATGAGGATGACTCTTACTTAAATAAGTCTTTAGTTCAGATTGCCTCTCTATGCATTTATTTATATAAGAAAGAAATATTTTTTAAAATGATAGATAAAAATATTTTTCGAAATCGAGACAATGCAATAGGAGTAGTTTGTGATTTTTTAAGTAATGGAGAACTACCCGACGAACCTTATGATGATTCCTCAGAAAAAAATAGAAAATTAGAATATATTGATATTACCCAAATAATAGAATTATTGCCCTACATTCGTAGAGACTCGAAGCTCTATTTTATTATTAAACAAGTCTCTGATTCAATTTGTTACTATAAAGAAGATTTAAAAAATGGAAGAACTTCTTATAAGAGAGAACAATTACCTGAAATAATAAATAACTTTTCTGAGATTTTTAAAAGGCAATTGCCTGATTTAACTAATATAAGGCATCCAGGCTATGTTATTATTGCAAAATCAGAATTATTAAGAATTAAGGAAATCAATGACAGGCACAGTGTAAAAGACAATGACTGGACAGAGTTAATAGACAGCGCTAATAAAAATATTAACAATGATGCTGATAAATCCTTTGTATTATCTATTTTATATAAGAATGCTAAAAATAAAAATTTTACAAAAAGTTTAATTGAATCATCCCTAAATATAGCCCAAAACATTCCAGCAAATGCAAATAAGGTTAGTAGAATGTTATTTGCACTAGAGCAAATTCATACTCAGGATCGGGGACTTCTAGTAGAAAATATTAGAAAAATTAATGATTTAATACGAAGCGATGATAAATCTAATTTTAGAAGCCTACAAAAAGAATTGATTGACCTTGCTTATAAAACTGATACGAAATTAGCTGAATCATTGGCTGTTCTTTATGACGATGATCCTGCGAATTCTAAAAACTTGAATCAAAGAATAAAGAGAGAGGTAATTAAACGTAAACTAGAGAGGGAGGACTTTAAGAAAAAATTCAATGACCGGGAATATAGTTTGATTCCCAAAAAATATTTAAAAGAAATTCCAGATCTTTACTGGAGTAGATTAAAAAAATTAAATTCAAATCCAGAAACAGTGAAAGAAAAGGACGCAGTTGATGAGATATTAGGTATATTTCCCTATCTTCATAAACCAAATGTAGTCACACTTTACCCAATATTTAGTTGGTTTATCCAGAATCTAAACAAACGAACTGATTATACTACAGCAGCAGCTAATATAAATAACTATTTTCAAGGCTTAGTAACTTTACCAAAAATAATTTCTATTATTAATCAATCAATTTTTCTAGAACGGGACTTAGACGTAATAAATTCAGGCACAAGTAATAAAATCCCGATCTCCTTAAAGAGCATCTCAATACGAAAATACTATGACATTTTTAATTTTAATATAGATAATTTGGAAAAGTCGAAATGGATAATTCTAACTGGTGAGAATAGCTTTGGTAAATCATCCGTTTTACGAGCAATAGTCATTGGACTACTTGGTCTATTTCAAGCCAAAAATGAAGAAGATAACAAAGACCTTAAAAGCACTGAAGTTACAGTAACTTTATCAGTAAATAACCAAGAGATTAAATACATTAATGGTATTAGTAATCACAAAAAATTTAGAAAAATTGCCACTTACGGTCCCGTTAGATTGAATGCTCAAAATAGATCCGAACCCAAAACCGAAAGTTCTGTGGCATATAATCTGTTTAATACTACTGGGTTTCTCCTTGATATTGAAGATGCTCTTTTAGGTTGGAAAAAACTGAATGAAGATAAATTCAGGAATGTGGTTTCTGTATTGATAAGTGTATTAAGTCCATATATCGCAGATATAATAGTATCTAAAGATGAAAACGATAAAGAAATAATAAAATATTATGAGGGTAATTATCAGAAAAATAACAAACAACCTACAAAACCATTAACTTTCTACCAGCTTGCATCTGGAGTAAAGAGCATATTATTAATGATTGGTGATATGATGATTCGACTATTTGATGAACAGCAAACAGCTAACGCACCTTCTGATTTGCAAGGAATAGTTATAATCGATGAATTTGATTTACACCTTCATCCTAAATGGCAACGAGAGCTACCAATTCAACTTGACAAAGCATTTCCAAATATACAATTTATAGTATCAACGCATAGTCCAATTCCTTTTTTAGGAGTCCCGAAAGAGACCACGTTTGTGAAAATTAATAAAAACGAAAATAATGAAATAATTCCGGAAATCTTAGATATTGATGTTTCAGTTTTATCTCCAAATTCTATTTTAACATCTCCAATATTTGGCTTTCAGGACTTAACACCCATTAGCCATGATGGTATTAACGCAATTTTTGCTGGAGATGATTTTAATAAAAAATCTGCAAATGAAAAAATAGAAAAAGAGTTTGAGGACATTCTCTCGAAAGATAAATTGAATGAGTTTATTAAAATTTTAAATCGATAAAAAATGAGGAAGGTAATTAAAAATTTAAAGGATATTCCTAGTTGTTTATCGCAGGCGTCTGTTTTAATCAAATTAGAGGAAATTGCATTAGGTAATCGGGATTTAATTTCTGATGAAATTTATAAAGGTGAATATAAAAATGAAGAAGGTAAAACTGCTTCTTATGTGCGAGAAAAATTAAATGATTATTATCATCATAAATGTGCGTACTGTGAATTATTTTGTAAAGCTGAGATTGAACACTATCGCCCAAAAAAAGGAGTAACAGGAGAGAAAAGTGAACACAAAGGATATTATTGGTTATGCTATGAATGGACTAACTTATTACCTTCATGTCGATATTGCAATACCGAAGGAGGAAAAGGAAATCAATTCCCTATTCTAGGAATAAAACGGGTTAATTCTCCTGAATTTAAGAATGGAAAACTTGACATAGAAAAATGTTATCCAAATAAAAATCCATTACAAGAAGAGAAACCATATTTATTGCATCCTGAATATGATGATCCAGAGCAGTATCTAGGTTTTAAATTAAATAGTAAGCTTATTGGTATTGATATTATTGGCATTGACTTAGATAAAAGGGGATCAGAAACAATAAGAATATGTAATTTAAACAGGGAATATTTAAGAAGAGCTCGTCAACAAAGTGTTGTTGAGGAAATAAAGGATAGCATTCTGTTTATTTTCAAATGCTACGAAGAGGTTCCGGAGGAACAGATAATGAAAATGTTAAATGTTTACTTTAAAAGTTTAGAAGAGAAATCATATAACGATTACAAGGAGCATACTTTACTTCGAAAATTTATTATTAAAAATTATAGCAACTTCGAAGCAGTTCTTGGACATTATTTTCAGCCTAAAACAAGAATTTTATTATTTGAAATTTTTAAAAGATATAAAGCATAGAGTATATTTCGAAGGCGTATCTTGAAAAGGTTTCCATTTGAAGAGGCATAAAAAATAAAAAAGGCAATACCCTAAAGAGCAAAATCATTAAGAAAAAGAAAATATAAAACACCCAACCCACAAACAAAAAAAGCCCCACTGTCTCCAGTGAGGCTCACGCTTGCGACTAACGTAGGGACTTGATTCATCAAGTCCCTACGTTATCCGACCGACACGAACGAAAATGAATCTTACATCATTCCGCCCATGCCTCCCATACCACCCATTCCGCCCATACCACCAGGCATTCCACCACCACCACCGTCTTTCTCAGGTTTGTCAGTGATAGTAACTTCTGTCGTTAAGATCATCGCACCGATAGAAGCAGCGTTTTGTAGAGCAGAGCGAACTACTTTAGCAGGATCAACGATACCAGCTTTGATAAGGTCTTCCCATACCATGGTTAATGCGTTGTAACCGATGTTACCTTCTTTACCACGAGCTTCTTCAACGATTACAGAGCCTTCGAGACCAGCGTTGTTTGTGATCATACGGATTGGTTCTTCAAGAGCGCGTAATACTATTTTTGCGCCAGTAGCTTCGTCACCTTCTAGTTTAAGAGCTTTAACAGCAGCTTGAGCGCGTAATAGAGTTAAACCACCACCAGCTACAATACCTTCGTCAACAGCAGAACGAGTAGCGGATAATGCATCTTCTACGCGAGCTTTTTTCTCTTTCATTTCAACTTCAGTAGCAGCACCTACGTGGATAACGGCAACGCCACCAGCAAGTTTAGCAAGACGTTCTTGGAGTTTTTCTCTATCATATTCAGAAGTAGTATCTTCTACTTGTTTTTTGATTTGAGAAATTCTTCCTTGGATGTCTTTAGATGTTCCTTTACCTTCGATGATCGTAGTGTTTTCTTTGTCGATAGTAACTTTAGCCGCACGACCAAGAGTTTTGAGGTCAGCGTTTTCTAGTTTCATACCGAGGTCTTCCGATACAACTTGTCCACCGGTTAACACAGCAATGTCTTCGAGCATAGATTTTCTTCTATCTCCGAATCCAGGAGCTTTAACAGCAACGCAAGAAATAGTTTTACGGATAGTGTTTACAACGATAGTTGCAAGAGCTTCGCCTTCTACTTCTTCTGCAATGATTAAGAGTGATTTACCGCTTTGAGCAACTTTCTCAAGAACTGGGAGAAGATCTTTCATAGAAGAAATCTTTTTGTCATAGATTAAGATGAACGGATCGTTTAGAGTAGCTGTCATGCTTTCAGGATCAGTTACCATGTAAGGGGAAACATATCCTCTGTCGAATTGCATACCTTCTACTACATCAAGAGTAGTTTCGATAGATTTTGCTTCTTCAACAGTGATTACTCCGTCTTTGCCTACTTTGTCCATTGCATCAGCGATTAAGTTACCGATTTCTTTGTCGTTGTTTGCAGAAATGGTTCCTACGTTTGCGATGTCTTGTTTGTTTTCAATTTTTACAGATTTAGATTTGATGTATTCAACTGCTGCGGTAACAGCTTTGTCGATACCGTGTTTGAGTGCCATTGGGTTTGCGCCAGCGGTTACGTTCTTCAAACCTTCAGTGATGATCGCTTGAGCTAAAATAGTAGCAGTTGTAGTACCGTCACCCGCGATGTCGTTGGTTTTGGTAGATACTTCTTTTACCATTTGTGCGCCCATGTTCTCGATTGGATCTTCTAAATCGATTTCTTTCGCTACAGTTACGCCGTCTTTAGTGATTGTTGGTGCACCAAATTTTTTGTCGATAACTACGTTACGTCCCTTAGGACCAAGAGTTACTTTTACTGCATTTGCAAGTTTGTTTACACCTGCTAATAATTTTCTACGTGCTTCTTCATTATATTCAATTACTTTTGACATGTATTTCTCCTTATTATTTTACAACCGCGAGAATATCTGCTTCTCTAACGATTAAGTATTCTTTTCCGCCCTGTTTAACTTCAGTGCCGGAGTATTTTCCGTAGAGAACAGTGTCTCCAACTTTAACTTCGATAGGAACTAGTTTGCCGTCTTCGTAACGACCAGATCCTACTTCGATAACTTTTCCTTCTTGTTGCTTTTCTTTTGCAGTGTCAGGAACATATAAACTTCCAATTTTTTCTTCAGCCTCTGATTTAGGCTCTATTAAAACTCTATCGCCAAGTGGTTTGATAGCCATAATGTTGAACTCCTCTATTTTAAGTATTTAGCACTCACATTCGAGAGTGCTAATTTATGATGCCACGATAATTTATAGAGTCAAAATTGTCAAGCACTTAGGAGTCGAGAGTGCTAATTTCGGAAAAATACTAAATTTAGGTAACTTTTACTTGCTATTCCAAAGAAACCTCTTAGAGTTTGAATATGTGGTCAAAATTAATTTTCCTAATTCTATTATTATCTTTATTCAATCATTGCGGAAACACCAATAAATGTAGAAATAAGTGCAAGACCAATGCCTACGCGTGTTACTTACTTTTTACTGATAATACAGTTCCCCAAAACAATAAAGTCCTTGGATTTTTATTCTGCCAAATACTTGAAAACGACTGCAACGGTTCTTGCGGTGGTGGCACTTCCTCATCCTCAACAGGGTCATCACGAAGCAGTAGTTCTAGCGGAAGTAGAAGTTCCGGTAGCGGAAGCTCCTCTTCTTCAGGTGGCGGAAGCTCAAGTGGAAGTGGCGGAAGCAGTCATGAAATTTCCCCTGTTTTTTAATTCAATTCATTCTCTTTTGAATTACTAAACGAATTAAAAATCAGACTTACGTAATTTAATTTCATCGCTTACTTTATATTTTTAAAAGGCAACTGATTTTTTACTTTAGTAAATATTCCCTAAAATCAGTTACTAATTCTTCCATCATAGCCCTAGTTTCTTCCTCATTATAGCAAGGGCATTTTTCTGGATGTAATTTGCAATCATCCCACATTTGTTGAATTTCAAAAAGGTCTCGTTTGGTGAATTCAAACTCTTGATTGGATAAAATAGAGTATGCGCTCATCTTTGATTCATATGTTTCATAAAAAAGAATTTGAAAAATTTCTTTTAGCTTTTTACTACAATCTAAAGATTCAAGTGCATAAACCATCGTCCCGTTGTATCCATGATTTTCTTTTTTAAAAATGGCAGCGAGTAACGGTTCTAATGCACTGTTGCTTCCAATCTTTCTTAACGCAAGTGCAGAGCCGTTACGAGTCAATGGATTTTCGGAGGATAAAAGTGAAATCAAAAAAGTAACAACTTTTTCTCCTCCAATTTCGGCAAGTCCGTCTGAGGCTAATAAGATTATATCCCAATTATCAGAAAGGATGTCTTTTTTGAGTTGTTTGATTTCTGGGTTCAAAACTTTTAATGATACTTTTGGGCATAAAGATCCACTAAATTTTTAATCATCTTTTGATAAGGAACCCCATTCTTTCGACTTTCCTTTTTAAAAAAATCTATACTATCCTTTGAAAGATTAATCGTAACCCTAACCGTTTTATTTTTTTGAACTAATTGTTCCGGTGATGGTAAAAAGTCTTTTATAATCTGTGCGGTTTCGATAGCTTCCGCAATGTCCCTAGGAGCTTTTTTATAAATTGTTTTTTTCTTCATATCTTTTTCTTCCTTCTCTCCAGTAACCAGCTCCAAAAATACGGATACTGTTACCGCGCATAGTAAATCGAACAGTCAAAATTTCTTTGGAGACAAGACCAAAACAGAAGTAACGCGTTTCATTAGAATCAGAATGTTTTTTATCTTTAGCAATAACCCTATGCTCATCATAAAAAGCATATTGTGCTTCATCAAAAGAGATTCCATGCTTCGCTTGATTTGAATTATTTTTATCTTCGTCCCACTCAAATTGCATATAATTATATGTATAAATATGTGTATAAAAAATGCAAGAATAAAATAGACGAAGGCGTTGGTCGCGAATACTTGAAGCGAAGGGTGGATTTTAGTCGGGAATCTCAGGTTATAAGCTGATCTATAAACCGAGAGAATTATTTGGAAGCAAGTCATTATATTTTTCTTTCCATATTATAACATCTTGATTTTCAGATAAAATTATATCTGCACCACCATCGTAAGGATGGTAGACATTTTTACATTGTAGGTCTACAAAATATACATTTTGAATCGCATTGTCAATCACCCTATTTAGTATTGCATCAAACTTGTTTGCCATTACCTGTTCAAAATAAAACCAGCCATGCCAATAAATATTGGATGTCGGATTTTTTTCATCTATTTCATAAGGAATAGAATATAAATAGGAAAGGTCAGCGGAGATAAAATCCATTTCTTTTGGCTTCACTGGAATAATAGTCTCCGAGTAGCCAAAAGTTATAACGGCTAAAGTCGAATTAGGTTTAAATAAGTGAGTCATTACTTCATTGTGTCTTCTCAAAATTTCTAAATATTCTTTTGGATCCGCCGGATAACGTTTCGAATCTGGCAAAGTATGAATTCTTAGCCAGCGTTCTTTATATTGTTCTCTTAATTGAAGTCCATAGATCAATGCACTTGGAAAATTTTTATCCCAATTGTTCGAGAGAATATCTTTTTTAAGTTGTTCGATTTCTTGATTCATCACCGCAAACTTCTCCTTATCTCCAAACCCGTCGTAACACTCAAAGTAAACCTAGGAAAGAACAAAACATAATTATCCGCATCATCGCCATACAAGTCGTAGCCGTCAGAAAGTATGGTGAGTCGATGACTGGAATCAAATTCTATTTCTAAATCAAATGTATTATCTTTCAAAGTAATCTCTTTGATCTTTTTTCCAACTAATTGCTTAAGTCCAACAACCATTTGCCCGTCGTTATCGTTTGGAGTATCAGAATCGCAAACAAATAATGTTTCTTTATATAAATTCCAGGATGACCAAACCATGATTGCGTATTCTTTATCATAATTCTGTTGATCACTTGTTAAATGAGGATTTCTTATTGGGCGCTCTCTTGGAATCTTTTTACCAAAGCCCAAAGTGAATATACTTCCAGTTCCTTCGCCTGCAAGGCTTGACCAACATTCAAGTCCTTTGAAACGCTCTATTAATTTTTTAAACTCTTGTATCATTTTCTAGTAGATATAAACTCTATCTCTGGATTATCCTTAGCCTCTGTAATATAAATAGTTTTATGGTAAATTCGATAAAGACCCGTTTGAACCGCAGAATAAATTTTCACAGTAGATCCTTGCGTCAAATGACCATTTACCTCAATTTTTTGCGATGAATCAATAATAGCAAAGGTTAGTCTAGCCTTTAATAACTCATAGGTTTCAATTTTATGTTTACCCAGTTGTGTTTAAAAAATATGACTTGCCAAATCGAAAAATTCATCGAGTAAAATATTTTCTGAATAATGCCTATTCTTTTTGAGCAAATTAATCTCATGGTAATCTAAATATTACTCTTTGCCTGAACTTGACTCTAAAATAAATTTATGCACTTCGCTAATTTATGCACTATCGAGTAGCTTGTAGTTATCCTTTTCATCACAGCCTATATTTCTCACCAGATGCATTTCTTTTTTCCCTTTAAGTAAATATCATCTCGATAAATATCTATTAGAAAAATTCCTAGAA
>JANMOF010000197.1:0-2441 GCA_031368925.1 Leptospiraceae bacterium | reverse complement strand
AATTTCATAGTCTTTGATAAATTTAGTAAGTTCAGAAATATCTTTTATCTTTAAGCTATTTCCTTTCTTTCTTTTAAAAGCATAGTTAATACTTTCATATTCGCTAACTAAATCTTCGCTTTCATAAAAAATGATATAATCATAATTTTTAATTCTATCTTTCAATAAATGAACTGGCTCAAAAGAGTACGCTATTTCATAGGTTCTGTAATTTTGGATAATAGACTTTATCCGCTCATAGCGTTTAATGGCAAAGTTGTTTTTTTGAATTGTCTTTCCGAGTTTTTCTATATAAAAAAACAAACTGGAATCAAGCTGAGAAGATTTACTACTGGAATTGATAGAATTTCTAATTTCAATGATACTAACATCACGGAGACGTTTGAAACCAATTACGATGGTTCCTTTTTTCTTCTCACCGATTAAATCAGCTAAATGGTTCATAGTTTTCTGCGTTTTACTTCTTCTTCGATATCATCTTGTGTGAGGCTATCGTCGGAAAATTTTTTAAAATGATTTCCGACTTTATCGAATGCATCTGATGACTGGTATTTTTGGAAATCGTTCATGGCTTTTCCATTTTCACCATCTTTTGAAATATCAACGGTTCCAAAGATTTTAAAATAAATCCAAGAGGTAATTTTTCCCCAAATTGTAACAGGCTCATTTGCAACGCGGTTTATTTGATTAGTCATTCCATTGTATGACTCAGTGAATTGATAATCTGCTTTATGCTCTTTCTTTACATATTTGTCCTTATCAAAAAGATCCATGTGATTACCTCGAATTCCAATTTAGCAGGTTTATTTTTTCCTGTCAAGAAAAACATCTTTGGATTTGCATGAATTTCCTATGAATAAAACTAGGAAATTCTTAAAGATATAAAATTATTCGAACTTAAATAAGGCTACTTCTCTTTAACCTCCGTAATCTTTCCTGTGGGAACATGAAGAAGGTAATTTCGTTTGTCCACTGAGAATTCGATGTTGCCGGTGTAGGGGTGTTTTAGTTTTAGGATTTGCTCGCTAGACAAATATTTAATTTGTAAACTATCATATTCACGAATAGAAATTTTTCTGATAGGTTTTTCATTTAAAGAATTTATTAAATTATTACTTTTTTTGTGTGGATAAGAAAATATATTCATTAGACTTGTTGCGAAATTAAATGTCAGTTCGAGCGTTATAGATATTAGCAAGTTCTAATACACAAAGTTAATATTAGCCTTAATTTTTACAAGCTGGCTTTCCGAAAAGAAAGCTATGAAAACAAACACTAGCAACACAACAGAAACAATAGAATTAACCTCCAATCCTGCTCTCAGGATTAAGCAATTAGAACTAGCCGGATCAAAGGATTATCAGAGAATACAAAGGATTTTTAATACTCATTTGCTGTATAATTACACTCATTTGAACTATAAGCCAATAATTGACTATTTTCGAAAAGAAGAGGCGAAGCCGGGGATCACAAAGTATTATCTAAAATTACAGAAATACGCGATCTTGCGAGGCATTACAGAAACCTTTTTGAAATATGGAAATTTTCGCAAAATAGCAGAATACCGAGAACTTTTCAAAACCTTCAAATACAATCCAAGACGTAAAAAAGACACGGCAGAAACCCTACCAGATTACAACGAAATGATTAATTGTATGGTTTATGCAAGTCAAGAGGAAAGAATGCATCTCAAAGGCTTGCTAGTCTCTCGACTTCGCAATATCGAATACAGGACAATTCGATTAGACAAATGCCATTTGAAAAAGAAATCTCTATCTGTTGAAGTAGTGGGCAAGGGGAATTATCCTCGAATGGTTCCTTTCCCTCTAGACGTTTATGAATACGCTCTAAAAAAATACAAAGGCAAAGTTTATTTATTCGAAACCGTTACGGGTAAAGCAATGTCTACCGCTACTTTACAACTTTTACTTCGTAAAGCTCGTAAGAGAGTAGGAATGAAATTTACTGCTAGGACTTTACGCAAAGCAGGACACAATTTCTTAAGAGAACGATTTCCGAAAATTCCAACAGATCAATGGTGCGATGAAATGGGACATACTAAATCAGTGCAAGAGACTCATTATAATGTTCACAGTAAACGAACCAAGAAAGTTTACTCAACGGTAACCCGTGAGATGAATTCTAAAATGAATAAAGTTAGGAGCAAGAAAAAAAATGCCAATCGAAAAGCAGCTTAGTAAAGCGGATAATCTTATTACGCTTCCAGTTTCGAAAAAGGTTTCGCCGGTCACTTCAATGACTGGCAAACACTTTGCTTTGCATTTAAAAAATGTTCGTAATCAAGAAATTGAATTATATAATACTATGCTCAAAAAAAATGAAAGTGAAATGAAACGACTTAGAGAGAAACACGATATTAGCCGTAAGTCCTTTTTTAGATTACCTTCTAAAATACTTTTACAGTATCATAAGCTACAAAA
>JANMOF010000160.1:0-4690 GCA_031368925.1 Leptospiraceae bacterium | reverse complement strand
CATTATATCTCTATGACGCTTTAAAATCTGAATTACTCGTTGCAAAGGAGTTTTAGCTTTATAGTCTGGCACATCCTCTATCTTAGCATAATTTTTACTTTTTGCCACAATCTTAAGTTTAGCCTCATTCATTTTGATAATCATTCGACTCTTAAACCATTCGCAATACCCTTTAGGATTACTGCTTAACCAATTTTCTGAAATACTGTCGTAAAACCTAGAATTAATATCTGTGATTGCTATGGCAAATTTTACTAATTCACTTTTCATTCTTTCAGTGAAATTACTTTTCTCGAGTAATATCATTAATCCTTCCTCATCGGGAATTGCGGGAAGTATGTCCATATGAAACTCAGCATTATCCGAATAGTTTAAAGTCCAACATCGTTTTCCTTCTTCTACTGGAGATTTCATGTTGTTAGCTTCTGCATATTTTTTTATTTCAAAACCAATTTTTTCTTTTAATTCTTTTTGACTTAAATCATTTTTTGACATGTCTAATTCACAAACTAAATCAATATCATATTCATCAATGTCGTTAATGGGTTTAACTGGAATGCCTAAACGAAATGAACCTTGTGTATAGATTAATGGCTTATAATCGGAAACCAAAGATTCGCTCCTTCCTAACCATTTACCGATAGATTCGTATCTTTTCTCTGCAAGATCGTAGTATGAATCCGGAATGTCCAATTCATCCACAAATCTATTTAAAAAATTATTCCTTTCTTCTTTATATATCAAATCCATTTTGTTGATTATACTCCTTACATTTTATCAATATCAAAAGTATAAACGAAACCACCTAACTTTCGATTTTGGTCATAAATTCTAATTGGTAAATCCGCTTTTGGCATCCATACTCTTCCTATTTCGATAGCTATGGATACCGGTACCGCAGGAAATAAATGTATCTCTATATTCTCACCATGTTTCGCTTTAATTTCATTCAATAGAGATCTAAAAAATTTTCGGAATATTTCTAATTGTTTTTTACTCTTCATAAAATCATTATTTGGATTAGAAATTGTAATATTCCAAACTGATACTTGATTTCCTAAAACATTTGTAATCCTTGAATTATCAATCGTTGCACTCAATGAAAGATTAATAGCAACCGTTGGGTAATGGTCATTAGGTCTATTAATAATATATTCAAACCCAGGAGGAAAACTTTGCCATTTCCAATTCGGAGGTTCTCTGTGTAATTGATAAATCTCTGCGGCAGGAATATCGGAAAGTAAGCGACCTAAATATATCAGTAATGGTTGAGGAGCTAAACCAAAAATAGAAAGATGTTTAACTTCTGAATGCAAAAGTTTTGGTTTAGCAGAGTCATTAAAATTTCGTAATAAATTTTCTTTTTCAAATTCCCAGTATTTTTCTTCATTATCCTCATAACTACTATTAGATAAACCCAAAACTAAAGGTTGTCTTTCAGCAGGGTACCTGTCCGGAATAATTGCTTCATAAGCCTTATCATAACTTAATGGTGCATTATGCTCCCCTATTTTTGCTCCAAACAAAAGAATATGACTTTGCATATTTTCTTTCAAAGAAGTGAGTAATTCAATTCTAGCCTCATGCTTTCGCTTCATTTCTTGAAGCATTTCAGTAGGATGACCGTTTACATTTCCAATATCTATCAACCTATGATGCTCATCGCATAGAAGCGTTAGATTAGAAATATCCGCCTTTAACTCTTCCGATAATTTTATATCTCCTCGAGGACCATCAGGTTTATCTGCAATAATATGTGCAATATAAGATATATTAAACTCTGCTTTAGTCAACAAATCAATGTACAAAGGTTTATTGCAGCCCGTATATTGACAACGACCAGCAGCTTTGCCCCATAAAAGATTTTTTATTTTTTCAGGAATATAGGATACGCTCATTTTAACTCTTTTATTTTACGATATGGCTTTTACTGTATTTCAAAACTCTATTTGAATGCTTTCTTTATGCTATCATTGAGCATTTTTTCAGCCCAAAGAGTTCCTGCTTTATCCAGCATTTGTTGCCAAGTATGAAATGAAGTATTTGCTTTTACATATCTATCTAAATCATTCTCTGGGATTTTATCGAATTCAATTTGTGATTCGAAATTGAATCCAGATTTATTTAAGAAGTCGTCTACAGAATTAAACTTCGTATATTTTCTAATAAATTCATTACTTAACATTGTGGTTAAGGGTATATTATGCTTACCGTGCATTTTCTTAAGTTCAGAGCCAAATTTATCAAGCCCTTTTATTAAATCTTTCAAAGAGTCCTCCAAGTTCCATAAGGAATATGTCGCATATGGCACTTATAAATTAAGACTGTTAGAAATTTTAAAATTCTCATTTTTCGATAATTTTTTTCTAAATTCAAAAATTTATTTCATAGAATGTAAATTTTCTATTTTCATACTCACTAAACGCATAAATTGTAAACATTTAAGTACTATATAAATATTTATTATGTCTCATTAAATACTATTTACTAGCCGCACTGCGGGAAAAAAATTGATTTAAACTGAAATTTGATTGGATAAATATGGATTCACCTTACCATTCAAATAGCTATTTTGAGAATTATACTTGTAGATTCCGAAACAGCGGCTACTCATGTTGAAAAATTCGCATTTCTTCAACACGACAAAATCTTTATGTCGAAATTTTGACTTTTTTTCGACATGACTCCATCAACAAACGTCTTTCTTATTATCCTAACTCCAGGAAAAAATAATGATTATCCTCTTCATCGGTTATTAAATAGGAAGGATTAAATTTTATAAAATCGGTATATATGTTTCTATTTTTGAATGCATCATTCAATACTTCCCTAGCAACAACTTCTCCCCAATTGCATTTTTGGGTCAAAAAAGGAAAAAAAGTATCATAAAGATTTACAAACCCTGTCGGTAAAAATTCCTCTTGTATAGTTTTTAAAATATTTTCTTTTGTTTTTGCAGAAAGATTGGTAACGTAATTCGTTGAATATTGAATAAACATAAATTTTCTTTTACCGACATCAGAATGCTCCTTTGCTTGGTACCCATAGAGTTTAAAAATATCAGCCCATACATGATCCGCCGAATTCCCAGCATACCAAATTTTTACTTCAATTGGAAATTCAAAATACTTTCCCTTTACTAGCTTCAAACCTAAATCCAACTTACTATCTTCCCAACCATAATATTTATCAGGATACGGAACCTCACTGCCAAAACTAGTTCCGATTACTTTTTTATACTCAGGATTGTCATGAATCGTTTTCACTATATTTCTTAATATTTTTTCAGTGAAAGGAAGTTCGTATTGAAGACTAGATTTTAATTCTATTGGGTATGAACTACTTGCTTGAATGAGTTCATACCCCTTTGGATATTCCAATTTTCTTTGTTCTTCCAATAAATTTTTTAAGGCTGTGATAAAAATATTTTCTAACTCAGAATCCAATGACGTTTTCATTTCTATCGCCTCTCTTATTCTTTAATTTCCCAAAATTTATTTCGAGATTCTACTTTCCCAAGAAACTGATAATTTTTATTCATTCCATTAATTTCCATTTTTATATTATGCCCATCAATAGAGTATGAGCCTACTTCACGTTTACCTAGATTAAAATAAATAACTTGGTTATTCGAAAGTTCATAATACTCTTTAGAAATCGTATAAGCAACCTGATAGTAGAATATGCCTTCCTTTTCTTTTAAGAGTTTATACTTTTTATTTTTGCTCGGTTCCGAATCTGATAAAGTTTTTTTTAAGACATAACCTTTGCATTCAACGCAATACGCAAATTCAGAATTATCCTCTTTTTCTTCAACAGAAACTCTAGTCCCATGCGGTAATATATTTATTGTTTCTTTACTCACCTGTGGTTCATCTTTTACAAAAGTTCCATCTACTGCATTAATAAATTTTGTAGTTTGTAAAATAGGAGCATTATTTATTTTATTTGATATTGTTTCCAAATTTAAGACTTTTTCATTTTCTATTTTCTTTACATTGGATGTATATGTTTCTGTCTTTGACATTCTTCGATCATTATGCTTTGTAGTATTATTTACAGGAGATAAAAGTATAGCTTGGTAGTTTTTAGCATTATGATAGAAAGTATTCATTGACTTACAGGCATATACCACAGACGCAATAATTACAATGGAAAGAATACTGGCTGGTAAAAAATAAATGGAATTAACTATAATCGGTTTATCTTCATAATAAATTTTATCTCTACCTCGAAGGGAATTGAAGAAATGTATAAACGCTATTTTGAAAATTAAAAAATTAAAAATAATATAGGAGAAAGGTAGTAAATAAATTTGATTAAGAACAATAATGAAAATCAGAGGAAATATCCACAGAATATCTTTTATTCTATTAATTAAACTAGGTTTTGGATTTTCAGGATGCGACGGGAACTTTGCTCGATTCTTAAATCCTAAATCTGCAATTCTTAGTTTGGCTCTTTCTTCTTTTAGTTTAATCCAATCTTTAATACTTGATCTAAGGCTACTCACGATAAACCGGATTCTTGCCCAGAAATTTTTTCTATTTAGAACTTTGTTATATTCGCGAATATTAAAATCTGAAATTTGTTGAGCTAAGTCGTCAATGTAAGTATACCGTAAACAAAATTCTTTACAATTGTATAATTCAAAAATTTTTTTATGATTATCATCTTGTTCCTCTTTGCT
>JANMOF010000579.1:0-13238 GCA_031368925.1 Leptospiraceae bacterium | reverse complement strand
GAAATTGGCATACTCGCGATATTGATGATTCCACCTACTTTTCGAGAAAGCATAGATGGTAATAAAAATTTTATCAGTTTCATAGGAGCAATTAAATCGAGGGTTAACATTAACATGCCCTTCTCCCAACTCATAACAGAGAAGTCTTCAATAATCATAATTCCTGCGTTGTTGATTAGAACATCTACATCGCCAAATCCTGATTTGACATTAGCCAATACAGATTCGAATTCGTCGAGTTTCGTAAGATCGAGTGGATACCCTTTTACCCGAATTCCTGCTGCTGTCATTTTTTCAGTGGTGATTTTTAATTGTTTCTCGTCTTTATCCAAAATGGAAAAAGTATCTTTTGGAAATTTTGAATACCAATACTCTACAATACTTTCTCCAATCCCTGTTGCCGCGCCTGTTATTAATATATGCATAATTGATAATTGAAAATATCTATTTAGTTAGGCAAGTAAAATTAGGCGGCTTTTTTATTACAATCCTTAAAACTAAATCAAAACCGGTAAGAAAAACCAAATTGAAAACTTCCACGTCCCTGGTTTCCCATATTCAAAAAAAACAGAGAAGTTTTTTCATTTGCATCCATAACTTTCTCGGCAGATTTTTTATTCCAAAGTATGTCTGCAATATTATAAATATAAATGGCAGCAGCAATTCCAAGCACTGCCTCTTGCCTTTGCAAATTATCCTGTGCCTCTTGTCTTGATTGTATGGACTCGCTACGAAGATATAATGCTGCGGGTAATAGGTTTTTATCTCCAGGTAATAAAAAAAGTAAATTGGAATATCTTTCAGAGCGAGAGACTGAATAATCCTTTGAGCTTTCAAAGAAAAAAACACTTCCTAAGAAAAATAAAACAGAGCCTCCAACTATGTAAGCTTTCGTTTTTTCTCCCTTATAGTATTGTCCCCAACCCGGAACCAGGCTTGATCTCCAAAGAGGAGGTAATACTTCAGCAGAGTAAGAACGACTTTCTTTTGACTGCTTCGCCTCCTTGGCATCTGTAACTTCTTTAGATTCTTTGCTTTCTGTCTTTGCAGTATCTTCAGGCTTACCACTACCTCTTTCTTCTGCAACTGCAACTTCCGCTTCCTTCGCCTTTGGCTTTTCTTCTAAAACAATAAAGGATTCCTTTACTGTAACTTTATTCAAGGGGTTTCTAAGTGTTAGCCGTATTTTATCAGCTTTGGAATAAGATTCCATATCCACTGAAAATCTGAGTTCTGTATCAGAAATTCTTTTTAGATTTTTGACGGGTAGCTTATTCGAATTAGACTCCAATTTGACTTCTATTTCTTCTAGAAAATATTTACCCTTAACCACTATCTCTTGCTCTTTCTC
Source organism: Leptospiraceae bacterium (assembly GCA_031368925.1). Taxonomy (GTDB): domain Bacteria; phylum Spirochaetota; class Leptospiria; order Leptospirales; family Leptospiraceae; genus UBA2033. The sequence continues at coordinate 11,887 of JANMOF010000579.1, read as the reverse complement.
GGGAAGAGAAAAAGAATACTTCGAATCTTCATTAATCACTGGCGGTTGTGAATATACGACTTCTAGCGGAAGCCATTTACTCCAGTGCTTTACTTTTTTAAATTTATTTAAAGCGCCGACTCTATATTCATACTTCCCCGGTTTTAAATCAAGGGATGCTTCGTTTTCTTTTAGGTTTAGTTGTATCTGCTTATCATTTTCTGGTCTAATTTCTAATTTATAACTAGCTGCATTTTCCACTGATTTCCATTGAATAATTGTTTTATTGATACCCGATTCAGCAGACTGAGGTAAAATGCTATTAGCCATTAAAAATGAATATATTAAAATTAAAATAAACTTTATTTGTTTCAAGCTTTGCCTCACTAAAACTTCTTATCTATATGTTGCTTCTTCGGAGAAATAATTTCCGGTGCTGAAGCCGGGGCTAGCTTTAAAGCAATGGAAAAATATTCAACACCGATTGGTGAAAAAAAATCTTTTCCATCCGCAGAGCGCACTTTTGCTTTAATCTGCCATCTAAACTTACCTTCATCCAAAAGATTCAAATCTTTTAAGCTATATTGGTTCGTATTTACATCGTCTGAAACTATCAGCTTATCACCATTATCCACCTTTTGAAATACTTCTAGTTTATAAGACACTGCATTTGGAATAGACTCCCAATTAAAGAGAAGTGAGTCTGTATCAGACATATCTACAACCTCAGACCTTCTTGGATTTTTTAGAATAGGCTCGGTAAGTAGCATTGGAATCTTAAAAGTTTTTGAATTACTCTTAAGAAGTTCTTCACCCGTTTCTGTATTGACGAGACTTAGTCTTACATAATAAGTGCCCGAGTTAAATCCAGCAAGACTTGCGCCAAACGAAGTAGTAGCCTCTGATTTATAGATGGATTTAAAATCAGGCTTTTCAGATACTTCTAGTTTATAAGTCCCATATAAATCTGTCTTATTCCATTTGAAATCAATCCTGTCAGTATGCCTCACCGCAAACTCAGCATTATCCTTAGGAGAAAGAATTTCAAGATTAGCAGGCTCTTTAATTTCAAATTTAGAGGTAGAATAATTTGAATTCTTCCCATCTTTGGTAATTCCTCGCACCCGCCAATAATAGGAATTCTTTTTTAAATACTTATTTGGAACTAAAAAATTGCGATTTACCTTTTCATTTTCTAATACATTGGTAAAAGATTTATCATCTGAAATCTGAACTTCATAAGAAGTGTATTCAGGGGAGCCCTTCCAATTTAAAACAAATTTTTCCTTTTCAACGGCGGTAACAGTCGTGCTTGTTGTATCGAGCGCAGTAATTTCAACAGAATCTAATTCGACTTTTTTTTCTACCGAAAAAGCTACCGTCTCTGAGACTTGCGGAGCTGAATCGGGAGACAAAAATTTTGAACTCACCCTTGCAAAGTATTTTCCATCCGTCAAAGAATCTAATGCAAACCGATTCGTATATGAGTCTTGTGATTTAATAATTTCTTTAAATTCATTGTTCTTAGCTATTTCCAATTTATAAGAAGACGCGTATTCACTCTTATTCCAAGAAAAAGTAATTATCGGTAACGAATTAGCATACGCATACTTACTCTTATTCGCTGGAGAAAATAATTTAATAGGTTCCTCGTTGATAAGAGAAAGCCTTCGAACTTCACTTACTTGAGGCGGTTTATTCTTATTATTCGTAACAACTCTCCAGTAGTAAGTGGAGCTTGGAAGTTTTAATTCTATATTACTTTCCTTGGTCGCAGGAATTCTCTTTGTTTTCTTAGCAAATTTATAGTCTTCTGAAATCTCAAGATTTGTTGCTGAGTCTATTTGCTTCTGTGCGCCATTTTGCGGCTCCCAAGAAAAATTAACAGCTACTAAGTTATTACCCGCGAGATAAATTGCTCTATCAATGGGATTTGTAAGCCTAACGGGATTAGCCTGAATTTCTACTTTTTCTTCTTTTACAGTGGCAAGTTGATCTTTCTCAATAACTTGATCGCCCTGTTTGGTTTTAATAGTAGCGTTGCCTTTATCCACAGTCAGGTTTAGATTTTTATCATCAGTCTTAGTAAGTTTAACATCAGAATTTCTAAGTTCGATTGTTTTTTCACCGGATTTGATATTTAGTTTAGAATCATTAGAATTTTCAGATCTCTTAGCGGAAAATGCACCGTATGCGAAATCTAAATTAATATTTTGATTAGAAAAATCTAATAGAATCATACTGTTTTGATCCATATCAATCTGCGTTTTATCATTCAATTCAATGCTTACGTTCGACTGATCTGCAGTTCGGACTGAATCTAGATTTGTAATCGGGGTGTCCCTGTCAACGGTCTCCCATACGACCTGTCCATCTATTTTCCGTTGAATCAATTTTTCTTTATAGCGAATAATACCGATTATCTCTTTATCACCAATTCCAATTTTTCTTTTGAAATCCAGATAGAGAAGTAATGAAAAGAAAAATATTAAAAATAGCAAGATTGATACAATAATCTTATTGCTATTCCAGAATTTCATACTTCACTTCCTTTTCTTCATCATCGTCATCTTTGCCATCCAACGGTTTGGGAGCTTCAAATTTAATACCAACCAATTTTCGAACTGCCTCTAAATCAGCAGGACAATTAGGGTCATCAAATCTTCCGAGAACTGCATAGATAGTCTGTGGTTCTGATTTTCCTTTTACTTTGATCGCTTTCATTTTTTCTACTTTAAAAATATCTTTCACGATCACATATAAATCTTCGCTAATTAAAAGATCTGTTCCAAACGGCTTATTGAGAGTTTCCACACGAGAAGCAAGATTCACTGCATCACCAATTACGGTATACTCCATCTTATCCGATGAACCAATCTGTCCTGCGACGACTGGTCCGTAATTTAAACCACAGCCAATTTTGATAATTGGTTTTTTATCTCCACCTCTACCTTCGTTAAATTTCATAAGTGCTGTTCTCATCATGAGCGCACCATTCACAGCGTTTTCGGCATCATTGCCTCTTGAGAAAGCAGCGCCCCAGGTAGCCATGACGGCGTCCCCAATAAATTTATCAACTGTCCCATGAGTTACATTTACGCAATGAACCATTTCAGTCATATACGCATTGAGAAATTCTACAACTTCTTGCGGATCTAATTTTTCAGAGATAGCGGTAAATGAGCGTATGTCAGAAAAAAATATTGCACAGTTTTTCTTTTCACCGCCTAATTTCAATTCGCCGTTTAAAACCATTTCGGCGACCTCTTTGTTTACAAATCTGCCGAGAGCATCTTTTACCTTTTCTCTTTCCTCAAGTCCTTTACCCATCTTAATGAAGGAATTCGTGAGTAGCCCCACTTCATCTCTTGCAGTTGGTTTTATATCTACACGGAATTGTCCTTCTTCGATTTTTTGTGTAGCAAATACTAGATTTAAAATTGGATTTGTAAGAGAGTTTGCATAAAAGAATACAATTAAAATTGCAGTGCAAAGTGTGATCGCCATGATAAGAAGATTTCTTCTTTGAATATTATAAACTTGCTCGAATGCTTTTTCTTCTAAGACTGTAGAGATAACGCCTACTCCTGCGAAGCCTATCTTCTTAAAAGAGCCCATGTAAAATTTCTTAGAATTCTCTTCATTCTCATAGCGGGTTAACCCATTATCCACAGTGCTTTTAAGCATCGCCTTAACAATTGGAGACTCAGATAGATTAGTTCCTGAAAGAACTATATTAGAATTTGGATGAGCCAGAACAATGCCGTCGCCGTTGACCATGAAGTTTTCCGTAATCCCGGAAGTTTTAAATGCGTTCAGAAATTTTTCCATCCTAAATAGAGTCACAAGAATTGTTCTAGACTCATAATCACTGCGGTGGGGAATTGCAAGAGCAATGACAGGATACGCAAATCCAGGGCTTGCATTGTGAATCACAGGCTCTCCTTGAAATGCTTTCAGCAATTCTTTAGAATGAATTTTTAAGAGTTTATTTAACTCTTCTTCCGTAACTCGATTTTCGGAAAGATATTTATCATTATAATTAACTAGCTTGGGTTTTAGATTTCCGTTATCCTCCGAAAATATTCCGAATAGAATAAAGTTATTATCATCTTTAAAAAAAGATTCAGTGAATTTTTCTTTTTCATTTTCCGACTTAAACTTCTGCTCTTCTGCATTTGCCATTAGCCTCGTCTTATCAAGAACAGATTCAATGTCAGTCTTTACTTTGAGTCCGATGACCTCGGCAAGTTTGATATTTAATTCTTGCACACGAATTTCGCTGTCAGATCTAAAAAAATAAGTAGCGATTAGAATAATAGCAGAGATTGATACAACGAAAATCAAGGAAATGATCGACATCAGCTTGACGCGGATGGTTAATTTTGAGATTTTGAAATCGTTTTTCTTTTCTTCCATATATTTTGCGTTATCCTAGTGGCAATTTTAATCGTGTAAACTCATTTTTTAAGAGTCAACCAATTTCTGAGAAGAGATTATTTAGAAATTGCTGTATTATGCAGTTCAATAATTCTATTTTGAATCAAGACAATGTCGGCTAACTTTCCCTGCCCCTCATCTCCACACACTACAAAACCAGAAGAGGGATCAAGGATTATCACACCATCTTTTTCTAAGGTCTGTAGATTTCTTTGAACAGCAGGACTTGCATACATTCCCGGATTCATTGCCGGTGCGAGTAAGACAGGGCAGGTCGATGCAAGATAGGTAGAGGTTACGAGATCGTCAGCAATTCCATTCGCAAATTTCCCAATTATATTTGCAGTAGCAGGAACAACGGCAAATACGGAGGCAATATTTTTTAACTCTATATGAGCCATTCCAGTATCATACTCATGAATACGAACAGGCTTACCGCTTAACGCTTCAAATGTAATACGACCAATAAAATGAGTGGCGTGCTCAGTCATGATAACTCGAACGGGAAATCCTTCTTTTGTTAAATTTCGAACCAACTCGCAGGTCTTGTAAGCGGCTATAGAACCCGTAACCGCTATAACAATTTCCTTTTGGCTAATCATAATCTTCCTTTGTTTGAATAAAATGAACAGGCGCTAAATCAAAACGAATATTCAGAATTTTATTCCCTTGCATTTTTTCTACCGTCAGAGTCCCCCGCGTAATCGTAATAGAACTTCCCTCGGATGGCATATCTTGATGCTTCTCTAGAAAAAATCCAGCAATGGTTCTGACGTCTTTCATTCCTTCCATTTCGTCTTCATTTAAAATATCTTCTAGTTCGTCAAGCTCCGCCTCTCCGTCAATCGTATAGGTATCCGTTTTGATGTCGTGTAACGCTTCTATTTTTACATCCGTCTCGTCATGAATAGGACCGAAGACTTCTTCCATAATATCATCTACAGTCAAAAGACCGGCTACTCCACCGTATTCGTCAACTACAATTGCCATGTGTTGTTTATACTTTCTAAGTTTCTGCAATACTTTTTCAATGGAAAGAGTTTCCGGAACAAACACAGGAGCTTGCATGATTGATTTTACAGTTGCACTTTTATTTCGGTTGGTTCGTGCAAGCCATTCAATCACAGCCTGAACGTGGATAACACCGATTATCTTGTCAGTGGTTTTATTGTAAACAGGGTATCTAGAAAAATGATTTTTAGCAATAACTGGAAGTATTTCTTTGATTTTTTCTTCGGCGGAAAATCCGACTATACTCAAACGATGAGTCATTACTTCTTTTGCTTCGTGCTCGGAAAACTCAAATGTATTTTGAATGATCTGTAGCTCCGCATTATCAATATTACCCTGCTTGGTATGCTCTTCGAGAAGAATCATAAGTTCTTCTGCACTATGAACAAACTTATGATTTAGATTATTGAGCTTCAACGTTTTCATAAACTGGTTTGTAATCCCGTTCATGAAATAGGTAATCGGATAAAATAGATAATAGAAAAAGAGAAGCGGCAAAGAAGAATTAAGCGCAATCACCTCGGTGCTCTGGATCGCAATTGACTTGGGAATCAATTCCCCGATGGTAATATGCATAAAAGTGATGAAGATAAAAGCTATCGTAATCGAAATGCCTTCTAAGTTCCAACTTACCTTGCCAGGGAAATCTACCATTTCTAAAATGCCGCGTAATCCGACGGCTACAAACTTTTCACCGAGCCAACCAAGAAGTAGGCTAGCGATTGTTATCCCCACCTGACAAACGGAAAGCATATCGTTAAGCCTGACTAGAACTGTTTTCGTGAGACTCGCCATCGGACGGTTCTCTTTGATGAGTTCTTCTAGTCTAGAAGGACGCAAAGACACAAGAGCAAATTCAGCGGCTACGAAAAAGCCATTGATTGCAACTAAAAGAAGAATAATTAAAGTTTCTATAAGAGCCATGTTTTTACAAACCTGACCGGTTGTTTTGAAATTTGATTTTGTTCACCATCTGCCATAAGAAATTATTTGTTTTTAATAAAAAAGAAATGTTTAAATTAAGTTTAATTTTCGAGACTCCACGCGTCTAGCCATTCACATGATTCTATTTCAAAATTGTATTCACGAGTTAAAATTTCAACAAAATTTGGAGTATGTGCTGCACCATAAAGTAGACCTAATTCTAAAGGAATTTGCGAACTAAACTTTGGTTTTAGAAAAGTAAGGGCAATTTTGTTTCTTTCAATGATAATCGCCTCCCTGGGAAGACGCATCTCTTCCAAATAAGCCAGATCATTGGCTGATTTTACCAGATTTTGCGACATTTTCTTTTTGAAATTGGCAATTTTAGCCCTATATTCAGGGTTATCTCGCTGGCTCATTCTTATAATTTCAGAATAGTCTTTTGAAATAGACTGGCTATCGCCAGAAAGATTAGAGAGTGATTCAAACTGAATATTATAGGCTCTTAGAAGTTCTACAAACTGATTGAAATCTATATCTGCATTGATCCAATTTGCTTTGGGTCTCAAATGCTCTGCCTGGTCTGCAAAATTTAGAAAATGTGCAATTTCTGATTTTAGATCAGAATATTTTTTTATACTGCGTAGGGTATCCGTTTCGTCTGTCGATTGCGTAACAAGAGAAAGAGGAAAGTTTAATTGTGAAATTTGAGCCTGAGATTTAACCCGAATTCCTTCATAAAAAAGATAATCCAAGTCATTGATGATTTTTTGAATGTTAAGATAGCATTCTTTGTCGGCGACATGGACTACTCCAATTATTTTGAGTCGGACATTCGTATCCTTAGAAATCAAAGTATAAATAGAAGTTTGAAGCGCAGTCTCAGTTGTTCGCAAAAAGGGGATATTACGAGAAGACTCAGCGTAAGTAGGAATGATAAAAAGAAAAGCTATAAAAAAAGACGCAACAAATTGGTAAAACGACTTCCTAAGAGGAACCGAGTCAGACATACATTTCATATTATTCGATCGTTCTAAATAGTCACGCAAAAAAATAATTTATCTATAGTCCGTAAGCCATTCTACCTTCTTTTAAATTTACAGTATTACAATTGACTGAATAGAAATGAATTAAAATCTGAATGCAAGCGATACAAAATGACTGATATAGAAACAAAAGTGATTCCACGAAACCAAACCTTAGATGTTCTAAGGGGACTTGCAATCTCAACTATGATTCTTTCTAACTTTGCAGGGGAAATGTTGAAGGCTCCTCATCCATTTATTCTCACTGTATTCGGTTCGCTAGCTGCACCACTCTTCGTAATCATCGCAGGATTCTTAGTGGATTTCTCAGTGTTAAATAAAGGTTATCCGCTATCTTACTTCCTGCTCAGGGGATTTCTGACCTGGATAATGGCAGCGTCTATCGACATATTTCTCTGGAAAAGTTATCCTTTTATTTCTGTAGACATATTGTATCTCACCGGATTTGCAATTCCAGTAACCGCCTTATTCATGCGAATGAAAATGCCATGCAAAATAGCTACACTAATTTTGTTTTTTGGTCTAGCTCCAATACTCAGATCTTATTTTGGTTATGCGGAAAAGCCAAGTTTTCCTCTCATTTGGAAAGAAGGACATTTCATGCCATTTGAGGGAGAATTTATTATTATCCTTAAGCATTGGCTTCTAGACGGTTGGTTTCCTATTTTCTCCTGGGTTGGAATTGCTTTTATAGGTGCATTGTTTGCCGAATTGAGATTAAAAAAAGAAATTTTAACCAGGCGAGAGAATAGATTTATTTTTTTATTTGGATTGTTTTTTCTATTAATAGGAATTCTTTTTTGGAAAGACGAATTTAGATTAGCCGCTCGCGGAAATTATACGGAGCTATTTTATCCGCCTACTCTTTCTTATTATTCGGCTTACCTTGGAGGAGTTTTACTATTGTATTTATTAGTCGAATGGAATTCTTACCTTAAAATTTATACTCCACTACGACTACTCGGTGTTAGCCCTCTTTTCTTTTACTTCATGCATTTCTTAATTATTTCAAAATTCATAGCTCCTTTCTTTGGTAAAACACCAGAAGTAGAAGTTTATCTTAATATTGAAACCTTTTTCTTAACCTATTTCCTACTCATTCTATTTTGTTTACTTTTAGCGCTAATCATACTGCTTACTAAAAAGAAATTTCCCAACCCTCCCTTTTTAATAAAATTTTTTATTGGTGGTTAATTAATATTAACTACCAACCCATTCTAGTTTTTAAATTCTGAATGAAACCGAGATGATGTCGTCCATGCCATGCATATAAGCCAATCGTCGCATCTAAAAAGAATCGCTTTTTATGCTCCGGATGAAAAAAGGTCTTCTGCAAATCTTTTATGTATAATGATCTGAGTAAAATCACCCAGCGTTTGTGAAGACCATCTAGAATTTGTAAAGAATCTTCTACATCCAAATCTTTCCCATCTGCAAGCTCTGCCCACCTATCTTCTGCATATGGTTTAATAGTAGGATTATCCTCACTCAGTGCTAATTTAAAACGAATAAAACTATTCATATGACTATCCGCCAAATGGTGAATTACCTGTACGACCATCCAACCATCTGGTTTTGTTTTCGTTGATAATTGCTCTCGAGACCAATTATCAACTGTTGCTCTTAAAATAGCAGGAAATTTTTCTATTTCTTCTATCCAGCCATTTATATGCTCTTCAGATGTTTTTTCTGGATGAATAAATTCACCGACCGGATACTTGGTGTTATCTTCTAAAATTTCTGCCATATATTTTCCTTTCAAATACCTAATATGCATTCTATAAATGTAATGTATATGGATAACAATCCTTTAATTTTATTTTTATAAGTATTTATTATTTTTTATTTTTCTCTTATTTTTCTCGTCTTCTTTTTCAGGCATCAACTAGTAATCTTACAGTCATAATCTAAACATTTTACCAGTATGGTTTACCTGTAAAACTAAATAAAATCAGGATTTTTGGAATGAAAACAAAAGTTTTTTATATTATAGGATTTTTATTATTTTCCTCTTTTCTTTTTATTTCCGGGGAAGTAGTTACCAGATTATTTTTCGCGGGAATTGTGAATTACCCTCCAAACGGAAAAGTAATAGATCCCTATAAAGCCAATCCCTATTTAATAAAATCCAAGCAGTTTATTCATTCCCATTATCCAAATGTAGAATATACCCAATCGAGGGCTGACTATTCTGTTTCTTATAAAATTAATTCGCATGGATTTCGAGAAATCGAATATAGTTTGGAGCAGCAAAAAAAAAGAATACTCGTAGTGGGAGACTCAGTCGTAGAAGGACATGGGGTTGAGTATTCAGAAACATTTGCGTATCAATTAAAAAAGGAATTTGAAAAACAAAATATTGAAGTATTGAATTTGGGTATTCAAGGCTCCTCGTTTCTGGTTCATTCTGTCAATTTGCCCAGATTCTTTCATCTAAAGCCAGAAGCTATCGTCATTTGCCTCAATGAAAATGATTGGATAGATGACCGAATCCATGAAATAGAATACAAAAATTTGCCCATTTTAGAAAGACCCAGTTATTTTGATAAATCCTATTCAAACTTTCTTTTTAAATTCAGGCTAATCCAGTTTGCATACTTTCAATACTATAAGTTCTTTCATTCAAAAACCAACGTGGAGAAAATTATTCATTCCAATTTTAAAAAACTTCCAACACTAATCAGCGGACAAACAGAATTAGACACATTTTCCGAAAAACGGTTATTGCCTAAAGAAACAGCGGCGGGTAATTTTGAATTGTCAAAGGAATATATTAACTTCATCATCTCTGAATGTCAAAAAAGAAATATCAAAGTTTATTTTGTTAACCTTACCTATTTAGTCTATTCTCCTGGTTCAAGCATCAGAACAAATAAGGAATTTGTTGTGGATTCCAATAAACTTTTTGAATCTTATATGCAAGAAAAAAATATTCCTTATCTTAATGCCAGCGGAGTTGTCCTGGACTTTTACAAACAAAATCCAGATGGAACTTTTTTTATAGTAGATGACGAGCACCCAACAAAACAAGCTCATACATTATTCGCACAAGAAATAACAAGATGGTTAGAAAGTAAGATACGGTAACATGAGACGAAGAAGAACATACGATGCGGCATTCAGAGCGAGAGTAGCATTAGAAGCGATAGCGCAAGCGAAGAATACGCGAACATTGGCTTTGTAGTCGAGCATTAAAGAGAGCGTTAAATAAGAATAAGCCGCTTATATTCAATACCGATCAAGGGAGTCAATTCACTAGTAACGACTTTACCAGTATACTGGCTAATAATAATATATCCATCAGTATGGGTGACCCGCCTGCAAAAAGATTCATTTGAAAGCGTAGATGTTACGAATTTTTTTTAAATAATGCGTATTGAACCTACCCCTTTTTTTAGTAAAGGAATTTTCTTAAATTATTCCTAAAAAACATTTTCAAATTACTTATATTTCTTCTTTGAAAAAGATGCAGCGAATTCAGCGGGTGACATTCCGTTATGCGCAGAATGAGGTTTCAGTGTGTTATACTTGTTTATGTAAGCAAAGATAGAGGCTCCGGATTATTCTTTGCTATCATAGTCTGACATATTTATTTCACCAGCCTTGATAGTTTTATTCAAAGATTCAGCGTGAGCGTTTTCGTATACATTACCCACACACATAGAAATCAGCATTCCGTAAGCCATTAGCCGCAATATGCTGACTGTTTATCTCAAACAAATATTTTGATTCAAATTTTTCAACTTGAATTTGGAAATTGTATTCGTTACCATTGATTGTTTCTTTAGTAGGTATCATATATCGCTTTTATACTCCCGAGAAAATTCTTCATATACAATTTTCAAAACACTCATTCGTTCTTCAACTTCTAAAAGGGAAGCAAGCTTTAAAATATCCTCTCTGGATATTGATTGAATTTTCATATTTATGAGAAAACTTTTTACATCACTAGATATGTCATCAATAACTAAAACCACATTCCCATCTTTAATCCTGTCTTCTTAAAAATTAGATTGTAATTCTTTGAAAACGTCATCAGCACTATTTTGGCTCAGTAATTTCAATTTTTTTTTTGATAGACTACTCCGAAGTTTGTGCTTAAATCAACACCTTTGTCATGGACTGACGTCCTTGTATCTCTGTAGAGTTTACAGGCAAATTTTTCTAAATGATTCTTTAAAATAGCAAAGGAAAAAATTTCGAAATTGGCTGGGTTAATATTTATTTGTTCTCATAGAAATTCTAAGAATTTGTCTTTATTTTCTGACAATGCAAATCTTTCAAGTGCTTTGTCAAGTGATGGAATCGAACCCATTTTTGTCGTTATATAATTCTTTATTAAATTAGTGCAAAATCCGCGTGATATTGGACACCGAATCCATTTTAAAATGGACAGTGAATCCGGACGAAAGTGGACACTCAATCCGGCTGAAATTGTGCCACACAGATAAGTAGCATTAGCTACAAAAAATGTGTAAGCGAAAAGA
>JANMOF010000131.1:0-52807 GCA_031368925.1 Leptospiraceae bacterium | reverse complement strand
AGAGTTGTTGCAAAATTCATAATAGTGAATAATGTCAGTTCGAGCGTTAGTCGAGAACTGCTTATAAAATAAAGGCTTAGAGCACTTGTAGTTCTCGACTAACGCTCGAACTGACATTTAATTTCGCAACAAGTCTATTATATCGAACTCACGTTAAATAAGATATAGCCGCTTTCCAATGCTACAAACTTTCGAATTCTGCGTTTTTAAAGAATTTGTATTACTCGCTTCTACCATCTACTCGAACTGACAGTATATTCTAATTTTACTGCTCGACTTCTTCGGTTAGTCTAAAAAACTTTCCCTATGAGTAAAAAAGACGAGCTTCATCATTTTATAAAGACTTATGCCTATAGGTATTCCGAGCAGGAATTTACACTCGCATCGGGAAAAAAATCACACCATTATTTTAATTGCAAAGAAATTATTTTAGTTCCAGATAGACTTTCTTTATTTGCTGACTATGTGGTTAATGAGCATATTCCTTCTGTTCTAGGAATGGTTCCGGAAGCAGTTGGTGGACTTACGCTTGGTGCTGATCCAATCAGTTATTCTTTGAGTTTAGAATATTTCAGACAGGGTAAGATTGTTTATCCGCTTATTGTTCGTAAAGAGACTAAAGATCATGGAACAAAGAAAGAGATAGAAGGGCAAATTGATAAAATAAAATCTTGCCTTATTGTTGACGATGTAATTACTACAGGAGGCTCCACAATTAAAGCTGTTGAAGCACTTCGTCGTGCAGGAATCAAAGTTGAATCAGGGATTTGTATTTTAGATAGGGAAGAGGGAGGCAAAGAGGCATTACTCTCTGCCGGGATTCAGATGTATCCTGTTTTTAAAAAGGCGGACTTTATTTAGTTTCCCATCTTTTTACATTTTGTCCACCATGCACATAAGAGCCATTATACTTAATATGATGGTTCTTAGTTTTGCCGTAAATGAATTTCTCTGAGTAATTTTTAAATTCTTTGAATTGGCTTAAGTTAAAAATCATTCCAGTAGTAAAATCCTGAACTTGATCGGAGTTTAAACCTGGAATTTCGAATGCTACAACGACTTCTTCGCCGTTATTTAGAACCCCAATTACTTTATTGTTCCCATTAAAATTTGAAATTTTGGTTTCAAAATATTGTCTTATATCCATGGCTATAACCTAAAGCCTCTCCTTTCGATGTCAATCAAATTTATTTAGAATTGCAATTTCATTTTAAGTTTTAAAACCTTACATAAAAGGAGAATTTTATGGATTTTATTTTGGATAAAGACATTTTAATTTCATCGAAAGAGGAAAACTACCTGACTCATATTCAACTTGCCAGTCATGAATTGATCGCGGATGAGCCAGAGTCAAAGGGAGGCAAAGATAAAGGACCGAATCCTTATCAGCTTCTACTTGCATCTCTTGGAAGTTGTAGTGCAATTACACTTCGGATGTATGCCCAAAATAAAAAGTGGGACATTGGCTCGGTAAATGTAAAACTAAATTTGGCGCAGTTGCAAAAAGAAAATGAAAAGATAACAGTGATTGTCCGCAAAATTTCTCTCAGTGGAAATTTAAGCCAAGAGCAAAGAGAAAGATTACTTGCCGTTGCTAAAGTCTGTCCTGTAGCAAAAATTTTAACTGGTAACATTGAAATAGAAAGTATCTTGGAGAATTAAAATGGATAGAGATATAACTAAAAAATATTCTAATAACGATATTACAGTTGTTTGGAAGCCGAAAGTTTGTATTCACTCGGCAATATGCTTTAAGGGTTTACCGGGAGTATTCAACCCAAAGAAAAAACCGTGGGTGACGATTGAAGGCGGATCTTCATCAGAGATAGTGGCTCAGATAGATAAATGTCCTTCGGGAGCACTTTCGTATTACCGAAACTCAGATGAAGGTTTACAAGAAGAAACCGTTAAGACACAAATGGAAATTTTACAGAATGGTCCGATTATAGTTTATGGAACTATCGAAGTAAAAGACAAGGATGGAAATAAAACCTTAAAAAATAATACTACTGCATTTTGTAGATGTGGACATTCACAAAATAAACCGTTTTGCGATGGCTCACACGTGCATAAAGAGTTCAAGGGATAGGATTGGAATTGCTTAATATTTCTTGTCTCTAAAGCATATTGCAAAATTCTGTTTAAATAGAAGCAGTAAATTAGCGAAAGCGGCGCAAATAGCGTGAGAGGCAAACCATGGACAAAGAACTATCAGATTTTGTAATCAAAACTCTTGAAGCAAATATACCAGTCATCAAGAAATACGTTGTAGATAAAGTCGGTCCTATGGCGAAAGAAGTCATCAAAAATGATGAGCAAATGAAAACGATTTTCAAAACAGTATACCATCTTTTGCCTTTTGCAGTAAGAATGGCAGTGAGCGAAAATGATTTCATGGCATTTGCAATGAAGAATAAACATGTCCTACTTGACATTACAGAAAATACCTAAGACTAATAATCATTAGTCACCAAGAGAATTTAGTAAAATGAAAAAAGAAATTAGTGATAGATACGAACCACAAGCTGTAGAAAAAAAATGGATTGAATACTGGGAAAAAAATAATTCTTTCCAAGTAGATTATTCTAAAAAAGATCCATTTTCCATCGTCATTCCACCGCCTAACGTTACAGGCACACTCCATATTGGTCACGCGCTGAATCATACTATTCAAGACATTATGATTCGTATTGAGCGCAAAAAGGGAAAAGCCGCTCTCTGGGTTCCTGGAATGGATCACGCTGGAATCGCTACGCAAGTAGTCGTTGAAAAACAACTTGCAGCTAACAAACAAAACCGCACTGATTTCACAAGAGATGAATTTATAAACAAAGTATGGGAATGGAAAGCTAAATCCGGCGGACAAATCACACACCAACAAAAGATGCTCGGTGAAAGTGTGGATTGGTCAAAGGAAAGATTTACTTTTGACGAAGGTCTTTCGAAAGCTGTTATTAAAGTATTTAGAACGCTTTTCGATGAAGGTTTGATTTATCGTGGAGAACGGATTATCAATTGGTGTCCTGCCACTAAAACTGCCATCTCTGATATTGAAGTAGAATTCAGAGAGACAAAAGGATTTCTCTACCATCTTCGTTATCCTATTAAGGGCACGAGCGACTACATCGTAGTAGCCACAACTCGTCCAGAGACTATGCTTGGTGACGTTGCTGTTTGCGCTCATCCGGATGATCCGCGTTATTCTTCTTTGAAAGGGGCTACTTTGATTTTGCCTCTTATGAACAGAGAAATTCCTTTACTCTTCGATACATTTGTAGACAAAGAATTTGGAAGTGGTCTTGTAAAAATTACACCCGCACATGACGCAAATGACTATGAAGCAGGAAAACGCCTTGGGCTAACACCGATTAATATCATGAACACAGATGCTTCTCTCAATGAGAACGCTGGTCTTTACAAAGGTTTAGATCGTTACGTCGCAAGAAAACAAATCATAGAAGATTTACAAAAGCTAAACCTAGTAGAAAAAATTGAAGACTACACCAACTCGGTTGGACATAACCAAAGAGGCGGGGCGGTAATTGAGCCTTATCTTTCTACACAATGGTTTGTAAAAATTAAACCTCTAGCCGACGAAGCAATGAAAGTAGTGCGTGACGGGAAAATCGAGATTATCCCCAAAATGTGGGAGAAAACGTATTTCGAATGGATGGAAAATATTAAAGATTGGTGTATATCCCGTCAGCTCTGGTGGGGTCATCGTATTCCTGCTTATTACGCACCTGACGGTTCAATGGTAGTTGCGGAAAGTTTAGGCGAAGCATTCGAATTATTAAAAGCAAAAAATCCCAATATTAAAAAAGAAGAAATTTCCCAGGATGAAGATGTGCTTGATACCTGGTTTTCTTCTGGCTTATGGCCGTTTTCCGTATTTGGCTGGCCTGAAAAAACAGAGGATTGGAAACGGTTTTATCCAACCTCAATTCTTGTAACTGGATTTGACATTATCTTCTTCTGGGTCGCGCGGATGATTATGTTTGGACTCAAGTTCAACGAGGGTGTTATTCCATTCAAAAAAGTTTTGATTCATGGACTAGTGCGCGATAAACACGGAAAGAAATTTAGCAAGTCAACGGGTAATACCATTGATCCGCTTGATATGATGTCCAAGTATGGAACCGATTCCTTTCGCTTTTTTCTAGCAGCGACTCTTCCAGAAGGCAAAGACATATTATTCGATGAAAGTAGACTTGACGGTTATCGTTCGTTTTGCAATAAAATCTGGAACTCCAGTCGTTTTATTTTAATGAACCTACCAGAAAATTTTGAACTAAAAGAAATGAATCCTGCTGAATTGGAATCAAGTGATGCGTGGATACTAGATCGTTTCAATCAATGTTTATCGAACTATGAGAAGGCTTATGGCGAATATCGTTTCTACGAAATGGCGGCTAATATCTATGATTTTATTTGGGGTGACCTTTGTGATTGGTATATCGAACTAGTAAAACCAAGAATTTATGGAAAGTCCGGCGACAAATCCCTCGAAACCGCAAGACAGACTTTAGTGCACGTTCTATTATCCGCATTGAATCTGCTTCATCCATTTATGCCTTTCATTACAGAAGAAATTTACAGCGTATTTTTTGATAAGGCACTTTCCAATTCAGATTGGGCTAAGCCTTTTGTGATTGGGGATTCTACAAAAGTAGAAAAAATTTCTCTTTTGATTGAGATAGTTTCGAAAGTTCGAGTAGTTCGGGCTGACTTAAATATTCCTCCTGATAAAAAATGTAAGATGATTATCAAATCAAAAGATGCTTTAACTAAAGAAATTATCGAAGAAGAAAAACTTTCTATTTTACAACTTTCTCGTGCCGAGGAGTTGTCGTTTACTCCCGATTATGCGACGGAGCAATCTGATTCTATTGCAGCATTTTCTCGTGGCGAAATTATTCTTCCACTTTCGGGAATGATTGATTTCGGAAAAGAGCGCGAAAGATTAAATAAAGAAAAAGTTATGCTTGAGACGGACATGGAAAAAATTAATAAAAAACTTTCCAATCCCGAGTTCATCTCCAAAGCCAAACCAGAAGTAATCGCAAAAGAACAAGAGAAGATGGATGGATTGAAGTCAAAGTTGGAAACAGTTGTGAAGAGTTTAGAGAAGTTGGGTTGATTGTAGTAGAAAAAATAGTTGAAAAAAGTAAAAGTTTCTTTAAAATAAAATTATGACAACGTATGAAATATTTATAACTGGTGCAGCAATTTTTTTTAGTTTAACGGCTCTTTATTTGACTATTCTTAAAATAATCAAAGCAGAAGTGAAAAAGGCAGTAGAAGAAAATAAGTAATGATTGATAAAATATTAGGTTTTCTTATTTTTTGTTTGATTGCCTTGATCTTTACATTGATTCTAAGTTATCAACCGGCATCTATTTACTATGGTGCCGTAATGAATTTTATTACATTCTTAGGAATTATCATTACGATTTTTCAATTTTTTACCTCTAAAAAATAATTTTTATCTCACACAATTATCTAGTAATAATATTGAATCTACTGAGGAAAATCAATTTCACTTGTTTGTAGTATTGCAAAAAAAAGAATGGTTGTAGTTTGAATAACAAAAAATTTTATAAATTGGATTTGGCTAAATCATGAAAGTATTACTCCTTGGTAGTGGTGGAAGAGAAGCGGCGTTAGCCTACAAAATTAGGCAGTCTCCTTTACTAAAAGAACTAAAAGTATTTCCGGGTAATGGTGGTTTTCCGCAAGAGGAAATTTTACCTAAAAGTTTATTCAATCTAAAAGACAAAGCAAATACAGTTGAATTTATTCAGAAAGAAAAATTTGATTTAGTTGTTGTCGGTCCGGAAGAGCCGCTTGTAGATGGAATCGCGGATTGGTTAGAGGAAGTTGGAATTCCTTGCTTTGGACCTTCTAAATATTGTGCACAGTTAGAAGGCTCAAAGGATTTTGCTAAGACTCTTATGAAAGAGTTTGGAGTTCCGACTGCTCGCTACGAAACATTTAGCGATTTTGATTCAGCAAAATCCTACTTAGAAAAAGAAGGAGTTCCTATTGTAATCAAAGCAGATGGACTCGCTGCGGGTAAGGGCGTGACGGTTTGTTTTCAAATGGAAGAAGCACTCCAAGCGTTAAAAGAAATTTTTCTAGACAATAAGTTTGGTACGAGTGGATCAAAAGTAGTTATTGAAGAATTCATGCAAGGAGAAGAGGCTTCTATCTTTGCGATTTCAGATGGGGCTAATTTTGTTATACTTCCAGCTTTACAAGATCACAAAAGAGCGTTCGATGGAGACAAAGGTCCGAACACCGGTGGAATGGGTGCATATTGTCCCGCACCGATTGCAACTGACAAGGTATACGAACAAGTCCGAAAAGAAGTTTTTCAACCAATGCTAGATGGACTAAGACAAAAAGGATTTCCTTATAAAGGTTTACTTTATGCGGGGTTAATGATAGATAAGTCCGGTTATGCGCGAGTAGTTGAATTTAACTGTAGATTTGGTGATCCTGAAACCCAAAGTTTGATGCTTTTAATAGAGGATGATCTGCTCGAAATTTTCCTACAATCCGCTAAGGGTAAATTAGAGAAAAATGAAATTAGCCTACGACTTGGTTCTTCGTGTATTATAGTTCTTGCTGCAGAAGGTTATCCGAATGATTATACAAAGAATATTGAACTAAACTTAAAAGTGCCGAATTCAGAAAATGTAAAAGTATTTCATGCAGGAACTACAGTTTCTAATGGCAAACTACTTTCTACCGGTGGACGCATACTTGGTATTAGCTCTTATGCAAGTGATTTAAAGTCTGCTATAACAAACGCATATTCCTATTTAAAAGAGAATCCACAGGCAAACACGTTTTACCGCTCTGACATAGGACATAGGGCTTTATAGATTCTTATGCCTTTTTTAGTTTCTGGAAATCTAAATCGAATCAAAACAAGCTCTCTTGTAAAATTCCAAAAGAACTTTGGTTTGATTCTTTCTCAGAATCAATTTGAAAAACAACAATACCAGATGATCCAATCTGCACTAAAGACTAAGTGTAATTTTGTGCAGGTTTTTTCTAATTTAAAAAAGCATGAGGTCATGTCCCTGGTTTTTCTTATTTCTCAATTTGGCGATGCTCTCATTTCGGAAATTCCGCATGAATATTCCTACTTTGAAGATATTCCTTATATTATCGAATGGAATGAGGGAGCGTTTACAATTCCGTTTGAGGTTTTAGATTTTCTTTCTCATGAAAAAATTTTCAAAGATCAGAACTATCTTTTTGCACTTCTCCCACTTATGCCCGCAAAGGAAAAAAAAGCATGGATTAAATGGATTGGAACTGATTATGAAGGAGATTCAGATCGTGATTTGAATCATGAGTTGTATGCAAAGAGTCGCATTCTCCAAAAACCATTCAAAGGAAAATCTTACATCCATGAGAATGATTTTTTCCTCGAACAACTCTGGCAGCCAGGAATGAATAAAATAGTAGATTGGTATTACAAGGGTCTTACTACTTTCTACTTTGCTATGCAAGAATTGTCTAGAGTAGAGCATGATCCTTTTTTTGTGCACGTTTTAGACGAAATCAAGGCAGGAAAGTATGTTTTAAAAAAGGCTCCGCAAGAATTTGGAGAGATGGAGCGCTATAAACTGGTATCTACCATTGAAGGAAAAAGTCTACAACTGAGAGAGACCTCTTTTAACTGGGAGTTTGAAAAGAAAAAACAGGCTGATTACTTATTCTACAATATCTAGAAATTTACAAAAAATGCTTATTTTTTAAAATAGTCAATAAATTTCTGAAAACAGATTGAATCTTTAAAATCCTTCTTTACTTAAAATCCTTTCCGTTTCACACTAGTTTCTATGAATTCGAAAAAAGAAATTGCTCGCTTCGGTTATTATTTAAAAAAATCGAATTCATCGCATAGTTTTACTTATCTGTATAGTTTTTTATTTGCCTTACTGTTACTTGGACATTGTTCCACGTCTGAAATAAAAACCAATGTGCCACTTGTTAATTTAGATATGCAGGGACATAGAGGAGCAAGAGGTCTTTATCCTGAGAATACGTTGCCTGCTTTTAAGGCAGCAATGGATTTAAGAATTACTACACTCGAATTAGATACTGTATTGACTAAGGACAAACAACTGATTATCCACCATGACGATAATCTCAATCCTGAAATTTGTAAATGGTCAAGTGGGGCTAAAGTTGAATCACTACCTGTTAAAAATTTTACAGTTGCTGAATTAAAATACTTAGATTGTGGGTCTCTACGGAATAATCGTTTTCCTGAACAGATTCTTGTTCCTGGAACTAAGCTTTCAACCTTAAAAGAATTTTTTGAGTATGTAAAAAAATATGAAAAAGAAAATGGAATTACAAAGCCATTTTTATTTAATATTGAAACGAAATTAAACGAAAAGGATTATTCCAGAGAAGAAGTGTTAGATTATGCGCGGGTAATGGTAAACACGATTGAAGAGGCAAACGTAGTAAAACAATCAACGGTTCAGTCTTTTGTGTTAGAAGTTTTACCTGAGGTAAAAAAAATTAATCCTGAGATTTCTACTTCTGCTTTATTTGCTCCAACTAAGTGGGAATATATATTGTTATCCCTTGGGATTGGAAGCCCTGGAAAAAATATAATTGAAAAAACAAAAGAAGTAAAAGCAGAAATTATTTCTCCCTATCATGAATATGTGAATTCTGAGTTTATTCACTTGTGTCGGGAGAGCAAAATTAAAGTTATCCCCTGGACTGTAAACGATAAAGATTTAATGAGAAAGTTAATCTCTTACGGAGTTGATGGTATCATTTCAGATTATCCTGACAGGCTAAACGCAATTAAGGTGGAAAATAAATGAATATGGAATACAACAAAGAGGTCTATACGTATGGGTTTTCTGGATAAAGTAAAGCAATTTTTAAAGGGCGAGTCGAATCCTTATTCGAATAGTTATTCAAAAACAATCACCTTTGAAAATGACAATGGCATTATTTGCTATAAAATTGATGGCATCAAATATAACACTCTAGATGAAATTCCGGATCCGGAAGATAGAGAGCAGGCAAGAAGAATTACATTTAAGTAGTAGAGGTTACATGAGCGAAGAGCATATTCCTTTAGGACTAAATCCTGAAAATTTTAAACCATACAAGGTGATGATTGCCGAGGATTCAACGGTTGATAGAAATCTTTTACGAAGGTATTTACAATCGGAGCGTTTTGAGATATTATACGAATCATCGAATGGCGAAGACTTATTATTTTATTTAAAAGAGTCTTTAAATAAACCAGATATTATATGCGTTGATATTCATATGCCTGCGATGAGTGGAGTAGAGGTAATTCAAGAAATCCGCAATTCATATACGGACATGAAAGTAGCTGTCATCTCGGGATCAACGGACAAGAATATTATTCAAAGTTTGATCCAACTCAAGATAGATACATTTGTTAAAAAACCATATAATAGAACTCAGGTCATTCAAAAATTAGCAAATGCATTGGGAAGAAAAGAAGATGCTACAGGATTGAAAGATCATAATTCAACGGCTAATATTAATTTAGCGAATCTAATCATTCCTCCTTTGCCGGCAGTTGCAATTAAGGTAACTACTTTTGATACTACAAATCCAAGTGGCGGCAGCGAAGAATTAGAAAAAATTATTAGCCCGGATAAGTCTATCACTACTGATATAATGAAGATTGCTAATTCTGCCTTTTATGGAAGATCGGGAAAAGTTCATAGTCTTAAAGATGCAATCACTCTTCTGGGAATGAAAACAGTTAAAAATCTTGTTCTTCTTCAATCGAATAAACAATTTACCAAAAATTTAAAAGGAGAGATTTATCAAACACACTTACAAGAATTACCGATATTATCCGCACTGGTTGCTTACGATATAACGATTCCCCTCGGGATGAAAAGTTTTAAAGATGATGTATTTCTTGCTTCACTACTTCGAAAGATAGGAATGACAATTTTGGCATTGAGTTTTTCTGATAGGTATAATCATATGATACAAACTGCAAACTCGGAATCAAAGGATTTATATAGTTTAGAAAGGGAAGCATTTCGTATAGATCATGTAGAGATTGGTAGCAAAGTTTTTAAACTTTGGAATATGCCAAAGGGCTTACAAGATGTAATCTCTCATCAAAATTTCACTTTCGATGAGGTAACTAAAGTTAGCCACTTAGATCGAATTACCCGTCTAGCTGGATTTCTTGCTTATCAAATGCTTGGTTACGAACTGAGAGATGAAGAAAAAGAAATTGAGAAAGGCATTTTTCATGCTTATAATGCATCTGATAAAGTAAAGGAAGCATTTCAGAAAGACTATTATGAAATGATAAAAGATCATCCTTTCTTTGAAATGTTAGCTTAATTCAAAAGGTAAACTATGTTTTTTTTTGTTATTACAGTCTTTGCAGGCAGGAACTAGGTTTGATTTAATTGATTTTCCCCCACGAACAAGTGGGACAAGATGATCCATTGTGAGTTCTTCGACTGGAAATTTTTTTCCACAATAGTGGCAAAAGCCCGTGGAACGTTTTTGTTTCCACCAGGCAGATTGTTTTAGTTCTTTTGCTTTCTTTCGTTCTCTAGAAATTTCTTCGTCTGACACGTCAGACCAAAATGGTTCTTCTGTATTCAAGTAAAATTATTCGTGTGTTTTCTTATACCACTTAGCAAGATCCATAAGCGTAAGAATTCCCATTACGTTTCCATCATCAATTACCGGAAGGGAGTGAATAGAATATTGAACATAAAGAGATAGTGCGTCTAACAAGGAAGTATCCGTTGATACAGAAACGAGGTTTTGACCTTTTACGAGAGCCTCTACAGGCGTACGAAGCATATCAGCATTAGTCTCATTAAAGGCTTCTTCATAGGATACGCGAATTAAATCATATGTAGAAACCATATAAGTCGGTTTACCATATTTTAAAACAAGTAAACTATGAACGTGATTTTCGATCATGAGTCGCGCAGCTTTTCCGATGAGATCGTCATAATCAATTGTTAAGACCTCTCTTGTCATTAAGTCTTCTACTTTTAGTTTCTTTAATAATTCTGTTCTGCTTAAAGTTGCTATATCTACCATAATTTCTAACCTCTAATTAAAATTTGAATATACCGCGAGTTACTAATTCTTTGTGAATTGCTGCCTGAATTCTAAACCTTACATTTGCCGCGACTTCAATTAAGAATTTTTCATTCTTCACGTCTTTACGCGAATATTTATTAAGACTGATTGGTTTTAAAAATTTTATTTTCCATTTAGATGGGAGAGGAAGTAAATTGAGCGGTATAGGAATCTTAGCCCCAATTTGATCTTCAAACCAATCTATTGTCCCGATATTAATATAATTTTCTTCTGCTCCGAGAATTGCGACAGGGACTATTGGTGTTTGCGTCATCAAAGAAAGCGCAACGAAACCAGGATTAAAATCAGCTAATTGATACATCTTGTGAGAGGGTTTAAAATTTCCATGTTCCGCTTCGGGGAAAATAACGAGTAGCTTGTTCTTCTTGAGAGTTCTAACAGCTAATTTAAAATCTGTCGTGATGAGTCCCATTTTTCGACTGACCGTTTTTAGGAAAGGCGAGGATTCCCAAAAAGCATGTGCCATTGTGCGGGGGATTCTTTTTTTCTCTCGCAAAATTTCATTTTGCAGAACGGATGCATCCCAGCCAAGTAAGCCACTGTGATTAGGAACGATCATAACTCTACCAGACCTCGGAACGTATTCAAGACCTTCTGTTTCGAGCATTGTAAATTCTCTCAAATGATCGCCTATATAACGAGGAAGAGCATGGAAAAGTAAATTCTCAGGACCTTTTGCAAAAGCTTTCGCTAAGGCTGCTCCTAAATCGGGGGTTTTAAAGAATTCTCTGATGGCTTTTCTCCTATTTGAAAGTGACAGCTTATTGTCTGAATCGGTTTTCTTTTAGTCAATGAAAAATCAGACCTGTTGGTAAAATTTGCCAGTTTATTCATTGCCTGCAATATCCTAATTTTCCGAATTGACTATTCGATTTGAAGAATTAGAATGTAACTATGATAGTATTCGATTTCGGTTTTGAAAAAACCAAATCCACTTACGCGGATTATTTAAAAACTCCTGAAGGAGGGAAATACCAACTCATAGACGGAGAAATTATAGAAATGCCTTCCTCTAAAACGATTCACCAAAAAATCCTACTTTTCATTGGCTCTACGTTTCTTTTTTTTATCAGGAGTAAAAACTTAGGCGAAGTCTTCGTTGCTCCAATGGATGTTTACTTATCTGATACGGAAACTTATCAACCAGATGTATTTATAATTTTAAATCAAAACACTTCCATCATTGAAGAAAATCGAATCAAGGGCGCTCCTGATTTAGTTGTAGAAATCTTATCTCCCTCGACTGCTTATTACGATCTCAGGCATAAAAAAAATACCTACGAAGCGTCAGGTGTTAAAGAATACTGGATATTAGACCCAATTGAAAAATCTCTAGAAATATATTCCCTTGTACAAAATAAATTTATCCTACAGGCTGAATACAAAAAAGCCGATGTCGCAAAATCTTTATTAATCGCTGGTTTAGAAATTAACTTAGCAGAAGTATTTTAAATTAATACCCGTTAGTCTCATACTTCCAAACTGTAACATTTGAAGCAGATTGCGCTGAGGAAGAAGTCGCCGAGCATTGCTTTGTCGTGCTTGTCACTGTGGATGCGGAAACTAAGTTTCCATGTCCCTGGTAGGCGCCGATGTTTGGTGTATAAATACAAGATTCATTTGATTCACAAAACCCGTCGTCATCACCAATTCCGTCTCCAATAATTTCAATAGCATTTCGAAGCATTGTAACCGAGCCAGTGGAAAAAGAATGCGTAATTGCATTGGTATCCGCAGAATTGAACAAACTGATTTCATCGGGACAGGGATTTACATTCCGTAAGACTGTGTCTGCTGATTTTAAAGTCCAGTCATAGATTCTCAGGTTTCCACTGTTTGCAAATCCTCTAGAGGAAGAAGTTGGAAATGTTCCCTCGACTGCCCAACCTCGAAAGAATTTATCAAAGTTCAACCAATCGCTAATGCTGGCAAATGTTTGTAAGCCGCTTGCGTCAGAAGGGTTTTTTGTATCGTCGGTTAATACTTTATCCAAGAAAGTAACGTTAGTTGAAATAGTAATGGCAGTAGTAGCTCCACTAAAATTAAAATCTGATATGCCTGTGCCAAGAGAACATGCATTGGCTAGACCTGGATTGGTTCCACCCGTAACACTACAAGTGGATGATCGTAAGTTACCTGTGAAATAATTATTACTCGAATTTGCCAATATAATCTGGTTGAATTGGTTGGCAGCAGATGCAATATTTTGAAATGTATTTGCGTTGCTAGATATATCCATTCCATTGTCTCCGTTGTTAATGAATGCAGCATTGCTAAAAAAATAATTATTGATTCCTGTGAGTAATTGCATTCCATCATTGTTTGAATTCGCAATGGTAAGGTTTATAAAGCTATTATTAATAGCTGCACTTGATGTCGCGATTGCGGCACCGGCTGAATTACTAATTACCATATTTGCAAAACGATTATTGGAAGACGCATTTAAGATAAGTCCATTATTAGAAATATTGTAAATAGCTAGATTAGAAAAAAAATTTTGATTCGAGCTGAGTAAATGAATTCCATGATTATTAAAAGAAGTATTATGAGTATTTGCAATCCTTATATCTTCAAAGTAACTATTGGTAGTTCCGGTTACGTAAAATCCTATTCCTCCTCCAGTCAGGCATACGCTATTCGTATTTTGGATTTTCAAATTTTTTACGACTGCAAACGCACCGGAATTAAGGTTATAACCTGTGTTAGCCCCCGTTGGATTAATCGTTCCTTCTGTCCAAATAAAATTGCTACTGTTTATGTTCATCGCAGAGCCAGGACAACTAGTTCCAAGATTCATAATCGTATCTGGTTTAAATACAATTCCAAGTTTATGAATGGTGCTCACATTTATCAATCCAGGATTGGTTGTAAATATATGAATCCGTTTTGTTTGAAAAGCTGTGGAGTTAAGGATAACTTCATTAGTCCACCAGGTATCAGGTTTTGATTGTAAGTAAGAAGCACCATCCTTAAAGACAGTAACTGAATTAGTATAAAATTTAGAAGTCGAAAATTCAATTAAATCCTATAGATATTTACCTCGATTCAATACAGTTGAATAAACAGAAACGGAATTGTCTGAGTTAACCTTGCAAACCCAGTTAAATGCTTTTAATGTATCACTTGCTGTAATTCCCGTGCAGTCCGTAACTCCGATTACATCGAATCTTCTAATCTCTCCTCCATGTATACAAGCTTTATATCCTCCCGTTTCAGAGCCGGTGCATTCTGTATTGGTCGCTGTAAAAATACTCGTTGAATCATTTTTTACATAGTCATTCCAATTAGAATTATTGGTATATACTATTTTTGCGCTCAAAGTGGAACATGTAATATTCGCATTATCAATATTAGCCGTTATAGTTCCCTTTGCATTTTCGATTGCACAGGAAAATCCAGTAGGATTAGATTTCACAGAAATGGAATATGTGCTACCGGAGGCAATGCCGGTGAATGAAAATTTATCGACAGGTGAGGCTAACGTTAAGTCATCTTTATTATTATTTTGTAAAACTAAACTCCCTTCTGTAAACCCGGATATTTTACCGCTGATAGAAACTGTTTGTGTTCTGCTTCCTAAACTACTTGCTATAAAACCAAATATAATACCGCTTGGGGATCTAAAATCAAATGGAGACTTCTTTGCTTTTAAGCAAGCTGGGAAAATTAAAATTATAATTAAAACTAAATGGAAAATTTTTTTCATTATCAATACCCGTTGGTATCATACTTCCAAGGATTTTTAATTTTATCGGAAAACTCTTCTATTCCATAAAAGATGTAAGGGTTGAAAAATTGATTTCTTTGAAACAATGCTTTATCTTTCAAAGAAATATCTGCTTCTTTACATACATTTTCCCATGCGTCGGCTATCGTATGAATTAAGCTTTGAATAATTAGCATCGCTTCTTCTACTTCCAATAAAAAAGAGGGAGCGGAATACAAACAATTGACTAGTTGGCTTTGATTGTTCTCGCCATAAATTTTCATCGCTTGGGAAGCTGTTTGACCACTTCTTCCCTGTGGACAAATGTCATAAGCCGGTGTTAGGCTTAAAGAAGTTCCATTCCAAAAAGCAGCATGATTACGCGCATGATCATCCGTATTCCCTACAAGTATATTAAAAACCATTCGTGTAAATAGTTCCTTTAAAGTTTTTTTAGGTTCGGTAAACAAATGACGAATTTTCACAGCTAAATCTTCATAACTAGCATACCTAGCTTCCATCTCGTCAAGCCCTAATATTGTTAGGGCAGACACGATACCCAAACGATGCCAACCTTCCTTTCTATTCACTCGATCAAATCGTTCAATTAGCAAAACATCCTTTCCTGCTACTTTTTTTAACTGAACGGTAGCAACAGAAATGCCTGCTAATTTAGCAAATCGCATTGCTAAATATTCTGCCTGAATAACGCTATAATAATCAGTGGTGGAAGAAAACTTCGCAATGTATTTTTTATCTTTTTCGTTAACCAAAATTTTTGGTCTTGCTCCTCCGATACTAGTTCCATGCAATAAAGCAGTCTCTAACTCAGCTGGGATAGGTTTGCCTTTTTCGATACTACTTACTGCAGTTGAGAGCTCTTCTATTGAAATATCAAATTGCATTCTTGGGAAATATTCAGTAGCACTCAATTGGAAGTCAAGATTCCCAATTCTATCAGATCCAGAATGCAATAGAAATGTTAGTTCATCTAGCAAAATACTGTCTAAAGAAGTTCTTTTTTTTTGTGTAAGATTGTGAATGATAACACGACGTCCCCAAGCATCTGGCGAAGCATCCCGAATACAAGAAGCTAAAGCATACTTTGGTTCATACGTTCCAGCCAATAGTGGAAGTTCTGGAGAATAAATGGAAATTGCATTTGACCGTTTTAAATAACTTTGTCCATAAGTGAATAAATACCTATCTCCTTTTTTTTGAATTCGACCAGCTACAACCGGCGTTATAGACTCAGGCAAAAAAATCCAAACAAACGCATTGTCGCTAAAAGTTATCATCTAAGATTTCTTTCTCTAAATGAACATGAGAGGGCAATAAGGAAATCACTTCCTCTACTTGTTTTATCATAGAGGCTAATTTGTGAGAATTATCTGTGAAAAGGGGGACTCCTAGTATGACTGCAATTTCAAAGTACGTGCCTATTGAAACAGAAGGCTCACCTTTTAGTATGTTTTGTACACTAAAACGACTTACCCCAGCTCTTTGGGCTAAGTCCTTTTGAGAATAGCCTTTTTTTCTACGTTCCTTTTCTAAAAGCATAGAAAACAATTTAAGGGCGTTTTTGGCACTCAAGGATAAAGTCTGATCTTCTTTCATTTGATTGATATATCAATCAAAACTATAAGATATGACTGTTATTTCAAGCATTTTTTTGAATACCTGAAATCTTTTCTCGCTAAGAACTTTCTTTTGAAAGCGAGTCAAGAAGTAACTAATATGTGTGTCATTCCCGATATTCCACCCTTTCGCTTCGCTCACACGACCGCCAAGCGAAGTCGGGAATCTCAATTTCTTGAGACCCCTGATTAAATCGGGTGTGACAAACCTATTCAACGTTCGAATTTCAAAATCATAAAAATATTCAAGGGCTAGGGTCCGGAGACACAATGAGTAAAACCATTATATCGCTTTGGTGTATCATAAATTTGCCCCGATGAGTCATCGACTGTCATAGCTGCTGGCGATTCTGAGGCAAAAATCATACGATTCATAGTAGTTGATGTTCGCAGATTAGAGCCTATTGGATTTGGAAAAAAACGAATAGGCATACCTGGAAATTTTTCTGTGTTTACAATAGAGCTGAGCTCTTTAACATTTGGGAGTCTCCAAGTCTTTCCAGCAAGGCTAAGTCCATTGCAGTAATTTAGTAAATACGAAAAATTTCTTGCTGTGTCTGGTGTCCCTTCGCATTCGATTCCTGGCACTTCACTAGCACATTTCTGCCAGAAAAGACCAGTAGTATTATCTTGAACTACTCCATCCGCATTATCTGTAAAATTCTCTGTTTCAACTTTTCTGTGACCAGAAACACAAAGTGCACTTATAAGATTATTCTTTGGTAAATATGGTCTTGCAATACCACCTCGGAAACCAATAAACCATGCGGATGTCGAATCATTAGCGAGACTACTGGATGTCCAATAATTATTTGCAGAAATGTGCGGAAAAAAATCTGGGTTTATGTCCACATTAAAGCCGGTATAATCTACAATGGATTCCAATTCAACTTTGCTCGGCAATCTCCAAGTTTTTCTTCCAGCGTATCCATTTCCAGTATTTGCAGAGTTAAGCGTATTACAACCATTTACCCCTGTTTGTGCATCTTGCCAATTCATAGTAATTACACCTCCTGTTCCACATGCCGCATCACTTAATCCTTGAGAGCATGTCTTCCATACTAGACCAGTTGAATTATCGGTAGTAGTATAATCGTTAATATACGTCGAATGTTGAGTTGGTCCTATATAACTTCTTGCGACTCCTAGTTGTGTTGCTCCATCATCTCCTGTCGCATAACTTGTAGTTTGCCCTGTTTTGAGTGGTGGATAACTATAAATCGCGCTTGCTGTTTCGCCAACAGCAACTCCATCCTTAAAAGTTCTGCATTTTAGCGTTGCACCCGCAACGCTCCAAATATGAATTGGCTCGGAGTACTGGCTAGAAGAATTAGTTGGTTCAGTTCCATCCGTTGTGCATCGGATTATTCCGCCTGCTAGGGAAGTTAGCATTGATACTGATTGCGGAGTAGAGTAATGCCCAGATGCTAGGCTGAATGTCGGAGTTGCTACTGCACTTGTTCCCGTTGTTGTTCCGCTATCAGTACCACCAGTCGTGCTGCCGCTACTTGTTCCACCGCTAGCATCAGAACTTGCGTTTGCGCCACCTATTAAAGCAAGTGGCCAGAGTGCGGCTTGCTTTTTCTTCCCACCGCATCCAATGACTGTAAGAATACCTACTAAAACGATTATGGTCATCTGGTTGACAACCTTTTGGTTAGAACTTTTATTTTCAAATTTCATATTTCGCCTCAAGATAATATATTTAGGCAATTGAGAATCATCTCATTCGCCTAGTGCAATCATTGGAAAACAAAAGAAATCTGTCAAGGTAATTGGTGTAATTCTGTAGGAAAATTTGAATTAATCAAACCTCTGTGCTCTCCGCGACGTCTGTGGTTAAAACCTCTTTGGCTTTCCGATCAATAACCATTTGTATCAAACTTCCAAAGTTTGACATTCGTGATCGTTCCACCCGTCGTTATATCAGGACAAATATTACTATTTGTTGAACTTGTTGTGTCTGCTTTCACGAGCTTTGTTGTATTTGTAGAATCAGAACTATGCCCTTGGTAAGCACCGATGTTTGGGGTATACAGACATTCTTCGCTAGATTCACAAATTCCGTTTTCGTTACCAACGCCGTCCCCGAAAATTTCGACTGCATTACGAAGAAAAGTTGTGACGCAAGTTGAGCCATTTAGTTTTGACCCTTTATAATTTGCATCGCAGTAAGCTTGGTTAGGTGCAGTGTTATCTGACCATTGATGTGTGTCGAATATCGTTCCATTTGGACAATCGTTAACATTTCGTGCAACTGTGTCTGTTACTTTCAAAGACCAGTCCCAGATAGCGCAGGTATTGGCAGTGCCGGCACATTTTCCTCTTTGTGTATTTAGTGGGAAACTAGAATTAGAATCATATAATCCCCACGTTCTAAATGGATTTGATAATGTTACCCAGCCTGAATTACTAATTACATTTGAATTTGGTAGTAAAGTTCCAGTCTGCGTAGTTACTGAATCTGTATTTACTCTACCGACAAAGGAATTAGCTAAACTCGTGAAGTTCACTGTGACTGGAGTCGTTTCACTAGGAGCTAGCTTATTACAAGTTCCTCCTAGACCTTGATTTGCACCAATGCCACTCAAAGAACAAAAATTTCCACTTACTTTAAAAATTCCATTAAAAGTGACATCGGCAGTATTGGAACCTCCTGAATTAGCATCATATTGATTGGTAGTTGAATGAGCAGCAATTGTATTAATGTATTTAGTATATCGAGTAAATAAATTTTCGATAGAAATTGTATGGTTTACAGAAATTAAATTTGAATAGGTAGTATAAATAAGTCCACCAGCATTCGTTAGTGAAATTCCAACACCACTATTATTTGCAGAAAGTATATTTAAATAGAGATTATTCGTATACGTTGAGCTTGAAGATATTATACCAGAGCCATTACCGTTCGCTGCAATGATATTCATAATAATATTATCTGAATTATTTATTGAAAGTAAATCGCCTGTTGAGCTGTAAGCAGTAAATCCATTTAATATATTTTTTGTATTATTCAAATTTAAAACCCGAGGTGCAGCTCCTGTCCCTGTATTCACGGCTCGAATATTCGAAAAATAGCTAGCAGACGATAAAGAATTAACGAATACATATCCGTTCCCAAATGAGGTTAACGCACTAAAATTTCTAACCACATTAAACTTGCAATTTCCAGAGTAATTAATTACAATATTACCTGCTGTTCCAGAAAAACTACCCTCTACCCAAGTAAAATTCTGATCAATATCAATTGCCGGGCTATTTGGACTGGGCTTCTGAAGTCCAGATTGTAAAACAAGAGCTATGTGAAAGTTTCTTATATTATATGCTAATCCTGCCGTTGAATTATCGTTCACAATATAGATTGTCTTCGTTACTGAAAGAACTCCACCACCATTATTCACAACAATCGAATTATCCCACCACTTACCCGTTGCAGAGGTTAATAGCGAACTGCCGTTAAGTTGTATAGTAACCGTATTATTCCTAAAACTCCCAGGTGAAGTAAAGTCAATCAAATCGGATAATCCTTTATCTCCTCGAAGTCCAGTTGAAATTACAGAAACAGAACTGTCGGTAGCGACAACGCACTTCCAATTGAATGCGGATAATGAGTCACTAGCCGTAATCCCATCACAGGAAGTAATATTTGGAATAGTCACTTTTTTAAATTCACCTGCATGAATACAAGAATTGTAGTAACCACTTTCAGAGCCAGTGCAAGCGTTTCCTGTCGCATCGAGTGGGCTCGTTCCGTCTGCTTTCACATAGTCTAGCCAATAGGATTTTGTTGCATCTCCTAGCGTATAAAGTGCATTAGCCGTTGCTGCTGTGCAGTTGATATGGGCATCTGTGATGTTAGCAGAAATGGTTCCTTTGGCTTTTGTAAGAGTGCAGGCAAGTCCGGTAGGATGAGATTTTACTGAAATAGAATACGTTGCACCGGACGCTAGACCAGTGATAGAATATTTATCTACGCTTGTAAGAGTAAGGTCATCCTTTCCATTATTTTGCAAAATTAGGTTGCCTGTAGTAAGCCCAGTAATCGTGCCACTGACCGAAAAAGTTTGTGCTCCTTGATTAGCGGTGCTATTTGAGTTTAAGCTTATAAATCCAAATACAAATCCAGTCGTTGGCTTAGAAATATCGAAAGGAGATTTCTTAGCTTTTAAACAACCACTGAAAATAAAAATAAATATCGCAATGAGGGAAAATTTTTTCATAGAGTTCTAATAATAAAGACAACCAGAGAACCTACTTTATTTCAAAAAGATCGTAAAATTTCAACCAATTATGGAAATCAGTTTATTCGTATACCTGATAAGTTTATAATAGGAATCATTCTAAATAGTTTACATCGTATTATCCGTATTTAATATCATTTCAAAACAAGCGGTATATATACCACTTTCCTTTCACTTTTAAAAAGTAAGGATTATTCATATCCTTCTCCAACTTTTTATTTTTCTTAAATCGTAGTTTGCCTTCACAGGCGGTGCTGCTTTCAAAGAATAAGTCTACTTCTATTCCACCGGATTTCTGTAAAAGTTCTCCAACGGTTAATACATTTTCAGATTGTTTTTGTTTTACTAATTTTTCGTGGTCGAAGAAATATACTTCGAGGTAAGAATCTTCTTTTTTAATTTCTTGTAAAATGCTTTCATAATTCCATAGACCTTTTACATCTAAGTAAGCTCCTTTTTCTTTGGAAATATATTTTACTATTTTAGATGCATTTTTTTCTTCTACTGCAATTACAAGTTTACGCAAAATGTTTATTATCTGCTCTGAGTCTTGCCTTGTAATTTTATTTCCGTCAGCATAGGTATGCTTTAGCTCAATAGAAATAGAATCAGGATTAGCGAATAGTTGACCAAAAATAAGTAAAGGAAATAGAAAGATTACCACCGACTTATTTAATCACTTTCTCTAAGAGGCTTTCTAGTTCTTTGCCGTTTACAATTACAAGCTTACCATCGTTAGCCCTTATCACTTTTTTGGCACCCGGCGTTAGTTCGGCAGATCCAACCACATAACCCTTATTAGCCTCTTGTTCAGCCATAGAGTTTAATAGCTCAGTTAAGAATACATCGGAGATAGTCATGTTTTTCCACTTACGAATTCTAAAGACTGCTCTTTCATCCTCTTCGCCTTTCTTGATGCAAACGAAATTAGCACCCTCTGCTTCAAGAGCCGGGAGTTCTCGTTTGACTTTATACCCATATTCCGCTAGAATTTTGATACAGGTATTCTTAAAAATATTTCCTTTCATTGTATTGAGCTTGGAAATTTTATCAGGGCTCAATTGGTTTAGTTTAGAAATGATCTTTTGTCCGTCTTGATTTATAATGCCGCGGATATTCACTGTTTCAGATGATTTGAGTCCAGATATTTCGTAATATCTTTCTTTTGGGAATAATCTTTCTGGAAGATCTTTGAGAGTATTTTTTAGATTATAACCACGCGCTGACGTCTTACCGGGAGTAGCCGTTCCGTCTTCTAAGTCAGCCTTATATTGAGCAAGACTCATAATATCATAATCATCTACTCTCTCAGCTTCTGCTTCAATTAAATATTCACTTGCTTCCTCTAAATTGTTTAAAACTATACATAGCATCGCATAATATGCGTTACATTCTGCCGCTTCTAAATGCCAGCCATTTTTCTTTGCAAGATCAATACAAGTTTTAGCATTTGTCAAAGCAGATACATAATCACTCATGGAAGAATTTAAAGTCATGATAAATTGGGAGATCGTAAATTTAATTAAATCATCTGAAGCCATATCGAGCATCGGACTTACAGTGTCATACGCTTCTTTGAATTTTCTAATCTTAGAAAGTGATAGTGCATAAAGAAATCCAGCTACAGGAGAGTTTGTGTCCATTCTAAATGCTTTTTCGAAATATTCAAAATCATTATCGCGATTGAGCATAGCGGTTACTACGCCTTTGGCGATGAAATAGGATTGAATCTTAACTTCTTCATCTGGAATTTGACGCATAAATTTATCTGCAATGTCAAAGTCTTTTTGTCCTACTGCCATGAACGCAAGACGAATCAATGCCTCAAGATTAACAGGATCATAATTAAGGGAATCGAGATAATAGAAGAATGCCTCATCGAACATATCCTGCTGGTAATAGATGTTCGCAATACGGTTGTTAACCACAATAGGTGGAAATTCTTTTTCAAACTTGCCAATGGATTTTACTTTTTCTAAATAATTTACTTCGTTGAGTAAATCATTTTCCATCCCGTAGATTTTTGAAAATGTGTAGAGTAGTTTAGGGTCGTTGGGCTCGAGATCAATCTGTTCTCGAAGTGTTGCTTTGGCATCTATGAAATTTCCCATCGCAGCTAGTGCAAGGGATTTCTCTACGATATTTGCTTTAGTGCCAAAAAAAATAAAGTAAACCACAGCTAGGATGCCAAGTGCTAGAACTACAGCTACAAAAAGATAGACATTCATTTACAGTATTTACCACGCATATTCATAATACTTATCGGATAAAATAGATTGCTTTTACAACCCATTTATCGGTTTTTCTCTTGTCGCGAACACTACCAAAAGTCTTTATTTTAGCAAGAAGAAAATGAATAAAAAATATTATGTATGATTGAATAATTCTCCAATAAAAATTAGAGTTTTTGCCGAAAATTGGACTAACAAGCGGGGACTTTGAAGAGATGCAAAACGTTGATTACTCTAGAAAATTAAAAAGAGACGATAGAAGAACTCATTCGACTGAGCCAAAAATTCCTCTGGGAAAAAGCTCTCGGGGTTCAGGAAGCGGGTCTATCCTAAATATATTAAATGCGAATCATCAACCCCTATCTTTTTTATATCTCTTTATCGGAGCCATTTTATTTTTTACCTCCGGACTTGTAATTGGGATGAAGATTGACCAGAAAGAATCCTATTTCATGGGCAATGAAAGTAATACCTTTCGAAATGTAAACTCATCAGAAAATGCCCTCTCGGTAGAAACTCCGGACCAAATAAATTCTAGAGAAAGTAAGTCTGAAAATTCAGAAGGTGATGGGTTTACCAGTGAAGTCACAACTAATAAAGTTACAAAGACTGCACTTCCTACTATTCACAAAGATTTAAAATTTCCTCCTAAACTAAACCAGGTAAACTATATCATCCAAATTGGAACCTTTAGCCGCGAAGAAGCTAACAAATGGGGAGCAAGCTTAATCAAAGACCAGCAAGAATTTCAAGGTAGATTATTTCGCACATCTACCGGTAAACTCTACCTTGGTTATTACTACAACGTGAAAGATGCAAAAATGGTATTAAAGCAAATCAAAAAATTCCGCGGTGGAGTTTTTGAAGAAGCCTCCATTAAAAATATTCAGTTCTAGTATTCACTTCATTTAAAGACATTTTCCTCTCCCGGGAAATGTCCATCTTTTACTTCTTTATCATAAGCGGTTAACGCTTGTTTTGTTATAGAGTGCAAATCTGCAAACCGTTTTAAAAACTTAGGCTTAAAATTAATACTTACTCCTAGTAAGTCGTTGATTACTAATACTTGTCCGCTTGTATGGCGACCTGCGCCGATTCCGATTGTGGGAATAGAGAGCGCATTCGTTATTTTCTCTCCTAGAGACTCTGGAAGCATTTCTAATACAATGGAAAACGCACCCGCCTTCTCTAACGCGATTGCGTCTTGTAAAATCTTTTCGGCAGTTTTCTCATCCTTCCCTTGCACTTTATATCCACCGAGGACTTGATAAGATTGGGGGGTAAGACCGAGATGCCCCATGACGGGAACACCGATTTCAGTTAATTGGCGAATAGTTTGTAGAGCAATTTCTGTTGCACCTTCTAATTTCACTGCGTCGCATCCAGTTTCTTTGATTGCTCTTCCGCCAGCGGATACTCCTTGTTCAACGGAAATCTGATAACTTAAAAAAGGAAGATCACAAATGATAAATTTATTAGGAGCTCCGCGCTTAACGTTCTTTGTATGATAAATCATTTCTTCGAGTGTTACAGGCATAGTACTATTATGCCCTTGTATAACCATGCCGAGTGAGTCGCCTACAAGAATTGTATCCATTTCTGTTTCCGCGATAATTTTTGCAAACGATGCATCGTAGCAAGTGACGACAGAAATTTTTTCCTTCTTGGTAAATTTCTCTCTGAATAGATTGATAATGGTTTGCATAGCATCTCCTTTTTATAGCCTCGAAAAAAATTTACGTACTCCCAAGGTATTAGAACAACAAAATCCCTATCCCCTGTAGAAAGTCCAGTCGAATGCAATCGAAATCTTCCCTTTTCACAAATCTAAAGTAATTGCCAAAATAGATTCTACTTGGAATCGTAAACCAGAGAGGCATTTATGATTACACTACTTGATTTACAAAAATTACTTCCTGATTCCAAAATTTATAATACCGACAAACCGGAAACCATTCACTTAGAATGCGTTGCAACTCTCTACCAGGACAAGCCAAATTCAATTACTTACATCAGTGAAAAATCCTATCAAAACGATGCAAAGAATGCAAAGGCAAACGCCATTATTACTCTCCACGGATGGGAAGCTTTATTTACACAACCAGTCTTAGCAGTCAAGCATGTGGACATGGCACTCATAGAAGTATTAAATATTTTTTATCCAAAGCCAATTGCTTCAGGTAAACGTGGGCAATTCGTAGTTATCCACCCAACTGCTACAATCGGAGAAAATACCGATATTGGAAATTTCGTTAGCATTGGAGCAAATACTTCCATTGGAAAAAACTCACGTATCGCAGACGGTGTGAAGATAGGAAATAATGTCACTATCGGTGAAGACTCTTCTATCGGACCGAACTGTGTTTTATTTGATGATGTAAAGATTGGGAAGCGCTTTATTTCTTTTGGAAATACAACTCTCGGCGGAGATGGGTTTCGTTATGTTGATGTAAAAAGTATTTTACACCGCGTTCCGCAAATCGGTGGAGTTTTAATTGGAGATGATGTTCGCATTGGCTCTAACTCTTCTGTTGACAGAGGCGGAATTGACGACACGATGATTGGTGATGGAACAAAAATTGACAATGACGTTCAGATTGCGCATAATGTTAAGATAGGCAAACACGTAATAGTCGCTGGAGCCACTGCCATCGCAGGTAGTGCCGTAGTAGAAGACTTCTGTAAAATCAGCGGTTCTTGCGCAGTAGCCGATCACATTACCCTTCCTTCTGGAACCATGATTGCCGGTGGTTCAGGTCTACGCAATACTCCGCCTAAAAAAGATCTCTATGCCGGTTGGGATTGGAATCTCACCTTCATTGAATTTCAAAAATTTCGCGCCAATGTAAAACATATTCTCAACCTAAACAAGCTTGTTAAAAAAGTAAAAGATATTGAAGAAAAATTGGGGATGCAGAATAAAGCTAATTAGCCGCTAGAAACTAAACAATAGTGAAAGGAGAATTTATGAAAAGAGTTGTATTCAGAAAAATTTTTATTTTCCAGATAATTTCTCTAGTTATCTTTCCTATCTTTTGTTCGTTTCCGGTGAAGTCAGAATTAAAAACAGCAAACGGAAAAGTAATTCATAGGGAAATTTATACAAGTGGATTCAGTAACACACGTTACCATGTTCTCGTGAAATATATTTATGAAGTAGATAGAAAAGAATATGAATCAAGTCGAATAGGGTATATGAGAATTTTTTATAGCACAAGGGAGTCTGCCGAAAAAGCCATTGAATCATACCGATTAGATAAGCCGGTTACTGTCTATTATTCGCCGGCAGATCCGAAAGAGTCTTATTTAGAAGTGGATGATTGATTATAAACTACACTTGCTCTGTAGCATCAAGTAATATCACTAATGTTTCAGTGACTTGCACGATGAATTAAGTAATATAGTTATTCTAAGTTATAGGATTTATTAAAAACTGGTGTTGTGGATAATACTTGTATACCTTTTTTATCAGGAATATAGGAAATAGGGATGCGGTTTAATTCTCTTAGTAAATTGGTTTCTTTGAATAGGGAGAATCCATCAAATACTAGCTTGTAATTTTTATAAACTAAAGGAATTGAAAACAACTCAAGTGGTGGCTCTTCTGATAGAACTTCTAGAAAAATAGAATCAAACGAGTCACCCGCAAGCCTTGTAAAGAGTAAACTTTTAATTATATAAAGGGAATCCGTTTTCATTTCAGCAGGACTTGCAACCCATTTCTTTTTTTCTGAATCATATACAATTGGACCAATATTTAAAAGAGAAAAGACTTTCTTAAATAAAAGGACTTTTTTTGTATTATCGAATACTGCTAGAATTTCTTCATTTCCATTTCGAACAATGTAAAAATATTCATTCTCTGAAGTTAAATCAAGATTTACCTCTTTCTGAAAAATTATCTTAGGGTTTCGTTTGCCCCCATCTGCAAATAAAATAGGAAACAAGTCTTGCGAATTATCCTTATTAAACGCATTACAACTGGATAGAAGAATAAATAGGAGCGTGTTAAAATATTTCATAAGATTATTTCTTTTTGTCATCAATAGGGTTTTTGTATTTATAATTTTTGAATAGCTTAAGGCAATAGTAGGTATAATCTTTAAAAGGGCAGGGTTGCTGGATTATAGTTAAGCTACATGCATTGACATCTTTTTTTGCAGGCTTGGCAGAACCACTTGCAATATACAACGGGTAACGTGGATAATTCCCACATTCACTGGCTTTAAAAGAAATAGCATAGCCAAGATTAATATTGTCACCTGATTCAGTAGTATCCTCAGGAACATCACAATAAAATAAAATTGGGAGGAATATTAGAATTAGCTTAGATAGAAATAAATTAGGACTCTTCATTTTTTTCCTACATAGTAAATGTGAATTGAATCGGCATAAAGAATACATCCCGTTGCCCCTTATTGTAATTTTCATCTGCCTTATACTGTGACATTGAAGCAAGACCAATTAGAAAATTATTCCAGAAATGAACTGCTATACCGGGACGAATATCGTAACCGTTTCTATAATGAATCCAGCCTAAATAAACACCAGCTAGTAATCGGGCTGCTCTTCCATCCCTTGCATCAGCATTACCTTCGTGTGCTAACATAAATAAAAGAGACGAAGAACCAATGCCGCCTATCGGTCCGTAGCTTGTGCTCAGGGAGTGATTTAAGTATCCTCTAAAAAATGCTTCTTCTCCAATACCCGGTGATATTCCATCTACAAAAGATTGCGCATATAGAGAGCCATCACGCTTAACACTAGGAGGAACTAATATTGGATTGCCTCCTTTTGCGCTAAGTCCAAATACACCGGCGAAGATTGCGATTGGGATAAATACTTCTGGTTTTCTTAAAACATCAGGATTAAAAGGGGCAAATGCCAATTGGTTTAAAGTTTCGGATTTTTTTGCTTCTCCCGTTCCTCCAGCATCACGGTAAGCGGAATACACTGAATACATCATAGTGGATAAAATCGGATTATTGAGCATATCCGCATTGACTGTATTTCGACTCGTGCGAGAATAATCGCCATACTTCACTAAAGTATTTTCCTCGGCTAATTGTCTTTGTTTCCACAGGCGTAAATCTCTATCGTAATTTGTTTCGGAGAAAATTGCAATTCCAGAATTTTGATAGTTATCATTATTCTGAACAGTAGCCTTATAAGGCAAATCGTTGTAAACCCAACCATTCTTTTGAAATTGATATCCAACAATTGCATCATTCAAATCAAACTTAACTTCTCTGTCTTTCTGATCTATATAATCCGGCTGTTGCCTATAATATCTTTCTAAGTTGTATAAACTAAGAAACGTTCCAGCCTGGATTCCCGCAGTATAGATATTACCCACATAAGCCTGACCAACACCAGGAACAATTCCAAGGAGTGCAGCAAAGTGTGGATTCTTACGAACCTCCTCTTTTTTTTCTGGAGCCTGCTCTTTATTATCACGCTTCTCCTCTTCTGCGGCTAATGTAAAACAAGTGAATAATAAGATCAAAAGAATTCTGGTTATAGTTAATGAGTTAGGGAGATTCTTTTTTCGCATTTAAAGCTAATCCCATTTATAAATCTTTAAGCCAATGCCAAAAAATACTACACCAACAGCGATTAAAATTATTGAAGGACCTAAGACAAGGTTGATTGTAGCTCCTTCAATAAAAATTGCTCGAACTGAATCTGCAAGTAATGTTAAAGGGAAAAAGCGGATAATCGAAGTTGCCCAATCAGGAAAATTATGATAAGAAAAGAAAATTCCAGAAAGCATCATCATAGGAAACGAGATTGCATTGATTACACCGTTAGCAATTTGGGAGTTACTTGCGCGAGAAGAGGCAAAGATCGCTATTCCGCTAAAGGCAAAATTTCCTGCAATGAATAGAAGTAATAGTCCTAAAGCACTTCCCTGTATCTCTACGTTGAATGCAAAGTAAGCAAATGTCATTAGTAAAAGATATTCTATCCCGCTTAAGACAGAGCGAGAAAGAAAATGCGATAGTAGAAATACCGGTTTACGAAGTGGCGTCGATATAAGTCTGCGAAGTAATTTTTTGCTTCGCATATCCATGAGCGTCCAAGCTGTTCCCCAGAGGCAAGAGTTCATTATCCCTAAGGCGAGAAGTCCGGGAATTAAAAAATCAATATATCTATCTCCTTTACTGGATAATTGCACAACCTGGCTTTTAGAATTTTGGACACCGGAAAGCATTCTATCTAAAAGTAAGTAAGTCAAATGACTTTCACTATTATTAGAATCAAAATAGTATTTGTATTGATTGGCACTGCGCTCGAGGTAAAGAGTGATTTTTCCCCGCTTCATCGCAAGCTTCGCTTCTTCCAGGCTGAGTGCCATAAATGTAAACTTAGTATAACTCTCGTTATCCGGAACTTTTTTTTGTAAAGCTGTGAGTGTTGCTGAATCAGAACCAGAAATTATAACACCTACATTTCGATTCACTTCTTGTTTTTTGCTAAAAGCAAATCCTAAAATTGTTGCAATGATAAGTGGAAAGGCGAGTGCCCAAAAGAGGATGCCTGGATTGCGATAGAATTCTTTGAACTCTGCGGTTACTAGTTGGTAAACGGTATTAAGCATCGAGCCTTCTCCCTGTCATCGAAAGAAATAAATCATCGAGTGTCATTTTTCTGCATTCAAAGTTTTCCAATTTTAATTTGTCCTTTTTGATTTTATCTAATAGAACCGGCATTGCTTTTACAATGTCTTGCACGATTAATCGTCCTTTGCCGTTCTCTTTGTCCCATTTAAATTCTTTTAGTCCTGTGAATTTTTTTAAGACAAAATCTTTGTCTCTAATTCCGAGGGTAAATTCGATTATCTCCCCAAGTTGGTATTCAGCAAGAAGACTTTCGAGACTTCCCTGGGCGATGAATTTTCCCTGGTTCATAATTAAAATCCTATCGCATAGATATTCAGCTTCTTCCATGTAATGAGTGGTTAATATGAGAGTAGTCGATTTCTTTTTCAGTTCCGAGAGGATATTCCATATATCCCTCCGAGCGGTTGGATCAAGCCCAGTAGT
Organism: Leptospiraceae bacterium; assembly: GCA_031368925.1. Lineage (GTDB taxonomy): Bacteria > Spirochaetota > Leptospiria > Leptospirales > Leptospiraceae > UBA2033. The sequence goes on along the minus strand of JANMOF010000131.1, from coordinate 22,771 downwards.
CGGCTCATCTAGAATTAAAATTTCTGGATCGTGGATAAGTGCAATACTAAGAGCTAGCTTTTGTCTCTGACCACCGGAAAGATTTTCTACATAGGTTTTCTTTTTTGCTTCGAGTCCTGTAATTTCTAAAATTTCGGAAGCTTTATCTTTCTTTGTATAGAAACTAGAAAAAAGTTTTATCGTTTCTTCGACTGTGAGCTTTGGAATGAAATGAGTCTCCTGTAAAGAAAATCCGAGTTTGTTTTTTAAATCTTGCTCGTTACCTTTCCATGTTTTTCCGAGTATACGAATTTCTCCGCTATCGGGGACTTGAATACCTTCAATCATCTCGACTAACGTTGTTTTGCCCGCACCGTTTGGTCCGAGCAATGCAACGTATTCTCCGCGCTCAATCTTAACTGTGAGATTGTTCACGGCTGTTAATTCTTTAAATTTTTTTGTTACACTTCTTAGTTCTATTGCTATCATAATTCTTTTTTTGCGGCTACCGGTGATTGGTCGCTAAATATTTCTCTTCCCGGTTTCCCGAGCCAGGCTGCTATGATTTTTTGCGCTTCCTCCGGAATCTCTGCTTGCTCATCCATCCAGTCCTGGATTACTTCATTTGATTGACTTAAGTATTTTGCCGCTTCTGCGACTGTTTTGTTTTGAGACTCCATAATTTTTCTAAGATGAACTCCCCATCTTGCATTCTCTCCAATACCAGCGCGAAAGAACGATTTGCCAGTGTTATGAATTTTTTCATAGGCTTGCTCCGATAAGACTCCTGATATAATCGCAAGAAAAGAAATAAAAAATGGATTTAAAGTTTCTGCCATTTTGTTAGAATCATTTCCTCCATCTGAAATTACTAACTGTCCGGATTTTGCTAATACGAAAATAGCAATTGCAGTTACCATTCCCAGAAACGGACGAAAGATATACCAATTGATGGAATGCCTTTCGTCTTCCCTAAATAATTCTCTTGTAAGAAAAATTACACTACCGAGTGAACCCATTGATAGAGTGAGGATAAGAGTGAGTAGCTGTGCTGGCATGGTAGCAAGAATATCGAAATGGAGTCTAGTTAAATAACGTAGTTCTACTAAAAAATCTCTCAGTTCATCATTGTCCATTTTTGATTCTTCTGCTTCCGCAACTTCTAATTCTTCTACTGCCTGAAGAAGTTCGCGAAGTTTTTCAGAAATTTCCTTTTCGGACTGAGCGAGGTTTTTCTGATTATTCTCGAGACTAGTAATAAGCTTGTCTAAGAGTTTTAGATTTTCTTCGTGTTTGTCGGCTAATATCTGTAAGACTTTGTCCGGGTTATTGATGCTTCCGGGTGGTGTTGCTGTTGTGGGAGTATTAGGATTAACCGGTGGTGCATCCTTCGCATCTTTGGGTTGTGCTTGGTTTAGTAGATTTGCATACTGAGTCTTTACGTCTTTGAATTCTAATTTGAGGGTATTGGCTAATTCATTAAAATTGGCAACATAGGTTGTTCTTTCTGCTTTGTATAGTGTTAATTTTCTATCAGATTGTTCTAATTTTTTTAGGACTTCATAAATACGAGCTTTGATTTCTTTTATCTTGCCCTGATTCTTTTCGTATTGATTGGAAAGACGAAGAAGTGCTGGAACGGAATAATTCTTTTTAGTCTGCTTGTCTACAACGTTTGTTAGCCGCTGCTGGAATTGATGTGAGCTTAAGGTTCCCAAAACTAACCAAGTAGTAATCACATACCACAACAAAAGCCAGGCAATGATTGTTATAAATTGAAGGCTAGCAAAACCTTTCTTAAATAAGGAGGACACTACATTCCAAAATTTTTCCATTTTTAACTCCTATAATATTTTTCGTAACTACTCAATGTTGGTTTGCCACAGAGTCACTGAGGCACAGAGAACTTTAGGATTTTCCTTTGTTCATTTTAGTGCGTCAATTTAAAGAGAGCCTATATTCAGGCTTTGGGTAAAAAGCTTGAAATGGGAAAATAATAATTTTTTTATTAAACCAACTCTTTTGAAATTCCTCTGTGACTCAGTGCCTCGGTGGCAATCTTTTTTATGCTGAGCAGTTACAATTTTTCTAAAACCAAGTTTCACTTTCCTAAAGCAATGTCTTGAAACAAGTAGAAAAAAGGGCTTGAAATAAAACAGATAGGATTTTACAGTGGACAAAATAGTTAAACATCGAACTATTAAGGAGATTTATTTTATGAAGAAAATTCTAATACTATCAATCGCACTCGGATTAACCTACTGCGAAAAAGCACCCGAAGCCCCTAAGGCAGAAATGAAAGCACCTGTAGAAACAGCAAAAGTAGCTGGAACATCTGTTGGTCTTGATCTTACTAAATCCACTGTAAAATGGATTGGAACTAAACTCAAAGGTAAACACAATGGAACCATTAAAATTGCTGATGGAAATATCCTAGTAAAAGACAATAAAGTAGTTGGTGGAAAATTTTCTTTAGATATGGCTACTATTGATAACGTTGACATGAAAGACGATGCAAAGATGAAAGCTAAACTAGAAGGTCATTTAAAAAGTGAAGATTTCTTCAATGTAGAAAAATTTCCAAAGGCAACTTTTGAAATTACTTCCATCTCGGAAGAAGCTGCTGGCTCTGTAAATGTTACCGGTAACCTCACTATCAAAGATGTAACAAAAGGTGTAACTTTCCCTGCTAAAATTTCTTACAGTGCCGACAAAAAGCCAGTATCCGCTACTGCTAATTTTAACATCAACCGCCAACTCTGGGGTATCACTTATCCTGGTCAACCAGACAACCTCATCAAAGACGAAATCAATCTTGATCTAAATTTAAGCGCAATGTAATTTTTTCTCGTAGAGACAGGTTTGAAACCTGTCTTTACTATTTTGAAACCTGTCTCTACTATTATTTATACTTCAAATTTTAAAATAAATTTAGTTCCATTTTTTCTTTCCATGAGGATAATACCATTAACCTGCTTGGTAAGAAGGTCAATAAGTCTTAATCCAAAACCGGGTGAATTTTCTAGTGTGATAGATTCTGGTATGGTAACGCCATTATCCTCAAATAAGATTGTTACAGTATTTTCTTTCTGGTAGACATCTACTCTTATTTCCGCATCCTTAAAATCAGCAAATGCATACTTCATTGCGTTTGTGATAAGCTCATTTAATATTAACGCAATAGAGGATAGTTTTTTGGGGTTAAAGCTGATCTCATCTATTTGCATTTCAAGTCTCACATTTTCTCCCTGTGGAAATATCTGAAGGATTTCTTTGATGAGAGAAGTAAAATATTCTTTGATAGAGATAGTGTTTTCGTGTCTCGGAAAGACTTTGCGGTAAATTTTAGATAGGATAATAGGTAAGATGCAAATTTATAAAAAGATAGATTATAATTACAGAAATAGTGGAATGAAAATGCAGCTAATAAGAGGAAACCTTAATAAACCAAAAGTTTTTTTAATCTTTTTCATATTTTTACTTTTCGCTTCTCCAATGTCAAATTTATTTTCGCATACGATTTTCTTTAGGAATGGTTTAGTGATTTATGGAAAAGTAAGTAAGCAAGATAAAACTCACATCTTCTATAAAGAGGGTAAGGTTGAAAAAAAGATTCCTAAAAAAAATTTGTATGTAATTTTGCGACAAGACATAGAAGATATGGAAATAATAAGTAAGATTTCAAAAAGAGCGATTACCGAAAAAGTCAAAGACGAATCTGATTCGGATTTAGAAGTCTTTTATCAGAAATTTAACTTGGATGAAATTCCAAAAGAAGAAACAGCAAATGTAGCAAAAACGGAAACGGAGGAAATTTCGAAGAAAAAATACTACGACAAAAAAATCTCCATTCATTTTATGCTTAGCGCTGGTTCCGGTTATGGAATGTATGACCAGCCTAAAACAGAATGGTTAAGTCAATATGCTATTTCTGGAGATTTACCATCATCGTTACCATTCACTTTTAGAAATAAATTTAATGGAAATTATGGAGATGGATTAAGGATAGGACTTGATTATAGACACAATCAGAAGTTCTCTTTTTCTTTTAACTATTCTTCTATTGGAATTTATTTTCGGTCTGCCGGCATTGATAATACAACTAAACAATTTTATGAATCTCTTTTAGCAATTCAAGGAGTTCCAGAGGCACGATATTTAAATTACGTAGCAGGAAAGTATACTTTGTTGACAAGAACATTCAATCTAGGTACAGACTATTATTTTTACTCCAAGGATAGATTTGAGTTTTATATGGGTGGCGAGGTAGGAATTGGAGCCTATGACATTCTACCCTCTTCTCTCAATGACACACTTCTGTGTTTGATTCAAAAAGTATAATAAAACTAAATTTAAAAGCAGGTATGCAATATATTTTCACTGATAGACACCATTTTAAAATTGAACCATTCTATTCCAATTTTTTTGGAGAAAGTTTTCATGCAAATTTTATCGGAGATTGTTCTTATCAAGAAGAATCGTCTTCCTTTTCGCTAGATATTTTTTTATTTACTAGAGCATTGGTAGTTGCAAAAGGCAAAGATTTCTATACCAGAGTTTTATCTAATCCTAAATCAATGCCAAAGAATTCTGATTTTGAGGCAATTCTATATTTGCCCGCAGAGGCTTATAAAATTAAGACTGGCAAAGAAATGAACTATGTACCCAAATATATTCCAGAAACTTTTTCTAATAGTAAAGGTTGGGATGGTGACTTCGATTTAAAGAAAATGATTTTTGGCGAAAAGTGAAATGGGTATCCATAAAAACTCCAATGAAAATATGGATGAACACCATCTTTATGAAATCATAGATTCAGAGGATAACAGTGTATATAAATATGGAATTTGAGGAAAACCTTTAAACTCCGATGGAACTTCATCAAGAGCCAATGAACAAGTAACAGTATTTAATCGTCTAGTTGGATATGCCCAATATTTTGCGAATGTTTTATTAATTGGTATTCTTATCGAAACACTATAATGCTGATCTTTTTTTGGGTAAAGCGAATGATAGATGTTATTTGCGGTAATAGACAATAATAAAAAACATTGCTATTCTATTTAGAAATTAGAAAAAGGTAAAAGAAATTTATGAATTTTAGAATTTAATGAATCGAGGAAATTAATGAAAAAAACATCCATCCTTTTAGGACTAGTTTTAACTGTATTTTTAGTAAATTGTAATGCTAGACAAGTTATCCTGTCACCGGCAAAAGAAAACAGAACCTATGATTATGCAAGTTGTGGGATTTCTTTCGCAGTTCCTGCAAATTGGACTTTAGAAACGACACCACTTCTTGAACTCCACGTTGTAAAAGGAACCATTGACATTGTAATTGATCCTGTTGCAGAAGAAACTGATCCAGATAAAATCTGGCTAAAGGTAAAAGACGGTTTAAGCGATAAAGCTGGTAAACCTCTCAAGCTAAGCAGAACTGAAAAAGGCAAAAAAGTTGCAGGTCTTCCTTCTGGAACTATTTACTCCATGACAGAAGACAAACAAATTAGTGTGGATGGTGACGTTGTGCAGTGTCCTGCAAATGGAAAATCCATTATCCTCTATAGCATCAGTCCTGTAAAAACATACGGAACAGATCGACCAGAAGTTGTGAAGCTTGTTAATTCAATCAAACCGGCTAAATAACGACTAGTAATCTAAACCAATTGCTAGTATTTCTTTAAATACTAGCAAAATTTTTTTTAAAACAAATAAACATTATCCGCTCTTATCCACCATGCCTATTATCCTTGATTTAAAATCCAGATTCCAGAGAACACTTGAAAAAAGCCGTCATATATCGGGAAGATTTATTTGTCGCCAGCTTACTTATATTGTAGATGCAGAGATTGTGCGCTTGTATAGCCTACTCGAAAAAGATCATCCAGAGATCCAGGAAAGATTTTGTATTGTTGCAATCGGTGGTTATGGCAGAATGGAATTAGCCCCTTTCTCTGATATTGACTTACTTTATTTGCACAATGGTTTAAGTGATATTATCCTCACTGAAATTATTTCTAAAATTAATACCTTCTTATATGACTCAGGAAAAGAAGTAGGGCATTCCTGCCGGACTATCGAAGAATGCAGGGAAAACCTGGATAATGTAAATACTTTTTATGCCATGCTTGACTCCCGTTTTTTGACGGGGTCTGAGAGTTTGTTTATCAGTTACGAAACACATTTTCTAAAGAATCTTCCATTCGATACACTCAGCCATTATAATCAGGAAAAGATTCAATATCTACAGTCTACGGTTAATTCTGATTTTCCTCTTTTGGTTGCTGAGCCTGATTTAAAAAATGGACATTTAGGTTTAAGGAATGTCCAGGCGATTTATTGGATTGAGAAGTCCACGAATTATATCCCTTCTCTAAGCGGATTGGCATTGCTTCCCATTTTTACGCACGGGGAAGTGCAGCAAATTGAAAATGCATATGATTTTTTACTGCGTGCTAGAATTGCACTTCATGCTATACATGGACGAAAAGTGGATAGACTAGATTTGACCCAACAACCCAGTGTAGCGGAATACATGGGATTTGGCGCAAAGACTGACGTTGCTTCTGTGGATAAGATGATGAATACTCTTTATACGCATCAAAATGAAATCCACTCTTTCATGGGAATTTATTTAGATTATAAAAAAAACAACCTGAACCAGATGCAATCTCTCGGGAAATCTGAATTCTTTTTACAACGTTTAGGAGAATATCTATATCCTCCCAAAATTGGGAAATTATTTTCCAATCCAGAAACTTTATACGGGGATATACTACAAATTTTTTATATTTCCCATCAATTAAATTTAAACCTATCACCCAGCTTGATAAGCGAATTACGATTTGCCTCTCACTTTTTGCAGGAAGATTTTAAAAGCTCTAATCTGGCAATTGAACTTTTTCTAAGAATCTTGAAAGAATCGCGAAACATTGGGCGAATAATCACGAGTATGCATCGGGCAGGAATACTGGAAAATTTTCTTCCAGAGTTTGGAGCTTGCGTAAATTTTTCACTCTTTAGCTATCATCATCAGTATCCAGTTGATGAGCATACACTGTTTATCCTCCGCGAACTAGATAGACTCTTGAATGGAACTTTTGATGATTCCGAAGTTCAGGAAGTTTTTTATGAATGCAATCATATCTATATTTTTGCTCTTGCCATCATTGTTCACGATGCGGGTAAGGTCAAACAGGGAGATCATTGTCAATATGGAGCCGAGCTTGCCACTGCTATAGGAGAGAGGTTGGGCTTAAGCGACGAAGAGACAGACTTGTTTAAATTTTTAGTAGAAGTCCATATTCATATGTCTGAGCTGACTTCAAAGCGTGATATCTCCGATCCAGAATTACTCCGCGATTTTGCCAATTTGGTAGGAACAGAAAATAGACTCAAACTGCTTTATGTATTTACAGTAATTGATACAAAATCTGTCGGACCAAATGTTCTTACCAATTGGAAGAAAGCAATTCTATATACCCTGTATAAAAATACGCTAGAAGTTTTGCGAAATTCCGACAACTCTTTATTACCCGCTCAAACAAACAAGGAACAGGAACTACTACGAAATTATCTTTTACAAAAAGAAAAATTGGAAGAAGGTTTAACTAACCATGTGTTACAATTTGCCTCTGAGATGATACCGCATACATACCTTCGTTATAATACACCTAGAAGAGTAGTGCAACAATTCCTAATGCATATGAAATGTAAATCGAATCCTTCTGAAATTCCAGAAATTGAATATGAGAAAGAGCCCGCATACGTTACAGTAACCGTATATAGCTTAGAGGATAGGTATTTGCTTTCTGACTTGACCGGAACAGTTACCTCTGAAGCGTTAAGCGTCATAGGTATGCGCTCTTTTAAAAACCTGAGTGGGTTTGTAGTCAGCCAGATTCAAATCACCGATAGTTTTGGCGGAGGCGATATTAAAGAAGAAAAGCTCGACCGTCTCAAAGGAAATATCAAAGCTGTTATTGATAAAAGATTGAATGTGGAAAACCTCTTAACATCTCCAGTTGAATGGGTGAGTTATAATAAAATCCCTGATGGAATGGTTGCACAAAAAATTGAGTTTAATAATGTATTATCCGCAGAGTATACGATTTTAGAAATTTTACTTCCAGACTCACTTGGACTTTTATATCGCATCATAAAACAAATTCTTTCCTTCGATGTTCAGCTTCATTTTGTAAGAGTTTCTACGAGTGCTGACTATGCGTATGACTCGTTTTATATTAAATCAAGCATAGGAAATAAAATTGAAGATGTAGAACTCTTGAAAAAAATGGAACAAGAAATTGCAAATGCAGCTTCTCAAAGAATTAAAACAGAAATTTCCTATATAGAATACTAAAAATGTCCAATCAATCAACAACCTGGTGGAAAGAAGCCGTTATTTATCAAATTTACCCTCGAAGTTTCTCTGATTCGAATGCGGATGGAGTCGGTGATTTACAAGGAATCATCGACAAGCTCGATTATCTAAATGGAAGTCCAGACTCTCTAGGTGTAGATGCTATCTGGCTATCGCCCATTTACCCCTCGCCGATGGTGGATTTCGGTTATGATATTTCTGATTATGAAGACATTGATCCAGTCTTTGGTGATCTCAAAACTTTTAAAAAATTATTAAAAGAAGCGCATAAGCGAGAAATAAAAATCATAATGGATCTAGTAATCAATCACACATCCGATCAGCATCCCTGGTTTATTGAGTCACGCTCTTCTAAAAAAAGTAAAAAGCGCGATTGGTATATCTGGCAAGATGCGATAGACGGCAAGCCTCCCAATAATTGGATGGGTGCATTTGGTGGAAATGCATGGGAGTGGGATGAAAAAACAGAGCAATACTACTACCATGGTTTTACAAAAGAGCAACCCGATCTAAATTGGAGAAACCCGGAAGTCAAAAAAGCAATTTTTAAAATGATTTCGTATTGGCTGGATATGGGTGTAGATGGATTTCGTCTTGATGTAGTAAACTATTATATCAAAGATAAAAAACTCCGTGACAACCCAAAAGATTATTTCAAGGGCTTACGCCCGTATGACATTCAACATCATATCTATGACAGGGACAGACCAAAAGTTCATAGCATACTAAAAAGTTTTAGAAAACTTTTAGATTCTTATGATGGCGATAGAATGTCCGTTGGAGAAGTATTTATCGAGCCACCTGGCAATCCAAAATTAGCCACATCTTACTACGGGGATAATAGCGATGAGTTGCACATGGCTTTTAACTTTGCATTTCTCTATTGTAAATGGGATCCAAATAAATTTAAAGAAACAATCGCCGCTTTAGAAAAAGAATTAAAGCCAGAAGACTGGCCTAATTACACACTGAGTAACCACGACCAGATACGCCATATTAAACGCTATGGAAAAGGAAGTGAAACAACTCCCCGAATGAAAATAGCGGCAATGCTTATGCTTACTCTTCGTGGCACACCATTTCTCTATTACGGAGAAGAAATTGGAATGGAAGATCAGTCGGTTCCCCGCGATGAAATCCAGGATCCACTTGGAAAAATGTATTGGCCTATATTCAATGGACGCGACAAATCAAGATTACCCATGTGTTGGAATGCTTCCGATTATGCAGGATTCTCTACCACAAAGCCCTGGCTTCCTATGAATAAGAATTACAAAAGAATTAATGTAGAAGTGGAAGCGAATAAACCTGATAGTTTACTTAATACGTACAAGCGTCTATTAGCCATTAGGCGTATTTCGGATATTTTGCGAAAAGGAGATATTCGTTTACTCGATGACGCAAACGGAAAAGTTCTGGCGTATTTTAGAATTTACAAGAAGAACAGATTATTAATTGTATTAAATTTTAAAAACGAGAAAGTGCAATTCGACTTAGATAAGCACACACATCCTAAAACAAAAGCGATTCTTCTTTACTCTACTAACATGGCTCGACAAGAAGGGGAAACTGTCAAATTACCGCATATTCATTTAAACCCATATGAAGGGATGATTATTAAATTCGAGTAAAACTATGGATGAAATAGAACTTATTAGAGATTTTAGTTTTGATGCGGCGCATCTGTTGCCTAACGTTCCAGAAGGTCATAAATGTAAGCGACTGCATGGGCATACATTTAGCTTTAAGATTCACTTAAAAGGAAATGTAGATCCGCATACCGGCTGGCTAATGGATTTTGGTGATATTAAAAAAGTAGTGAAGCCACTCATTGAAAATTACTTAGACCATTATTATTTAAACGATGTAGAAGGATTGGAAAACCCGACGAGTGAAAATATCGCTATTTGGATTTGGAATAAATTGAAGCCCGATCTTCCGCTTTTATTTAAAATCACACTGCATGAAACTTGCAATAGTGCCTGCGTATACTCCGGTCCCAAATGAAACGAGCGCAAAATAAAAAAGGTGCCCTTGTTCTTTTTTCGGGAGGATTGGATTCAACGACTTGTTTATATTATGCGCTCAGTAAAAATAAAACTGTATCTGCGGTTTCGTTTGATTATTCACAAAGACATAAAATAGAAATTGGGAAAGCAAAGAAGCTTACAGCTTTATTAAAAATTCCCCATACGATAGTAAAAATAAATCCAGAAATTTTTAGAAATACATCTCTTGTAAATAGAAATATTAAAGTTCCAAAGAATTTTTCTTCTACTCAAAAAATTCCAAATACCTATGTCCCCGGACGAAATATCCTTTTTCTTTCTTATGCAACTTCCATTGCAGAAGGCTTGGGTCTATCAGAAATATATATTGGCGTCAATGCACTGGATTATTCCGGTTATCCGGACTGTCGTCCTGAATTCATAAAAGCATTTCAGCAGGCTATTTCCATTGGAACAAAATCGGGTGATGAGAAAAAAACAATTTTAATCAAAACCCCTCTTCTGCATTTGTCTAAAAAAGAAATTGTATTGCTTGCGAATAAACTAAAAGTTCCTTTTTCTATGACTCATTCTTGCTATGACCCGGTCAAGGGTAAGGCTTGCGGAAAATGCGATTCGTGTTTACTCAGACAAAAAGGTTTTGAAGAAGCGGGAGTGGAGGACGTATGATATTTAGATTGATACTCCTCACGACTTGTATTTTTTTTTTCGTAGACTGCGCTACTTATTGGAATAACCGCAGGAAAGACTTACAAGATGTATTCACAGCGGGAGTTGAAAAACCAGTCTATGGAGTTAATTTAAAATTAGCCCCTCTGAATATTGGTTTTTTATTTGTAGGGGGAGAAACTGAACCTGGAAAGAAAGATCTCGGTGGCGGTATTGGACTTCGCGGTGGAAGTTTTGCTAGTTATTTTTCTCAGCAACTTGTATTTGGTTGGATGGGAGGCGAGACATTTTACTCCGGCGAATTAGAATTAGCCGATGATGGAAAAACGCAATATGAAAATAAAATTCCAATCGTGAAAGAAGCCCGCGATAATATTAAAAGCTATTCCGTCGTATACTTGAAGATTTTAACAGACCCGCCTAAAGACAGAAAGAAGCGAACGAAAGAAGAAGTAAGACGTGTTGCGATTCAAAACATGCTCGCAGAAAATCCAAACGCTGACCCCGCGATACTTGCTTACTTACCAAAAGAAAATGCGAAGCCAAATGGCTATCCGAAGTCTTATCTCTATCAAATTGAATTTGCAATTGGAATTTATGGTGGACTACGAATAGGATTTAATCCTGCAGAGCTAATTGATTTTGTTTTAGGATTTACAACTTATGATTTGTATGATGACGATGTAAAAGAATGATATGTGTCATTTTGGTAATATTGTATGTTAAATAAAGCAACTCTAGATTTTTTAAATGACTTAAAGAAGAACAACAAGAAAGACTGGTTTGAAGAAAACAAATCTCCTTTTGAAAGAGCAAAAAGTGATTTTGAAGTTTTTATTTGTGAACTTTTTTATCAGTTAGCAAAGACCAATAAAAATTTAGTCGGTGTAGATCCCAAGAAATGCATTTTTAGAATTTATAGAGATGTAAGGTTTGCTAAGAATAAAGAGCCATATAAACCGAACTTTGGCGCAGCAATCAGCGAGAGCGGTAAATCAATGGAAACCGCTTTATTTTATATTCATATTGAGCCAGGGAATAACTCCTTTATTGCAGGCGGGCGGTATATGCCAGATTCCGCTTCTCTTAAGAAGTTGCGTGAAAAGATACTTGCTAATCCGAAAGAATTTAAAAAAATAATTGCAGAGAAGCAATTCCAATCTTTATTCCCTCAGCTTTCTGATTTGAAAGTCAAAACAGTTCCGCGTGGCTACTCTAAAGATCATCCAGAAATTGAACTTTTGAAATATACAAGTTATATTGTGGAAAAAAAGATCGATGATAAGCTTTTAGTTTCTCCTGATTTCTCAAAGCTTTGCGTTGAAGCCTACAAGGTGCTATTCCCATTTATAAAATATCTAAATAAAAGCGAATGAGTTTTTCTAACTTTTTCCTTGGATTTAGTGCGGCACTTTCGCTACTTTTTGCAGTAGGAGAATTTTCTTCTGTTAAATTGTCTTCAAAGAATTGGTATTTAGGTGGGGTTTTTTTATTTTTATTCTCTTTTCTATTGCAATCTTTTTTGTGGTCGAGCGGGTTATTGAAGTTATACCCTCATTTACTACATACACATATGCCTGCTACATTACTAATTGGATTTTTTCTTGAACGCTATTTAATATTAATGTGGGAAAACCAGGCTGAATCGTTTCATAGGTTCCTGCTAAAATGTATTCTTTCTGTAAGCGTGGCTACTCTTTCTATTCCGCTTTATATCCTACCAGCAAGTGAAAAGCTAAAATACATAGAAGAATGTTATAAAACAGGAACTCCTTCTAGATCGAAGCTAGTTATTTTTTTGACAATTGGGATATTATTTTTTTCTTTTCTAAATCTTTTATTTAGATTTAAAAACTTATTTAGAAGTAGCACTTTGTATTCTTCTAAAACTTTGCAATTAATCTTTTCGATTTTACTTATTGGCTTTATTACCATCCTGATTGGCGGAGTATTTGCTTTTTATGGATCATATGTGGGCATGGAGACTAACGGTTATGTGATTGGATCATTTTTAATTCTACTTTATATTTTACGACAACGTAATCCTGAAATTTTTCAGGAAGTTCGAAAGATTGTGGAAGAAGAAAAGAAATACAAAAACTCTCAACTCAAGTCTATTGATCTAAAGAGTGTTGCAAGTAAACTGACAATGCTCTTGGACAAAGAAAAAATTTACCGAGAGGATAACCTTAATTTGACCGAGCTTGCATCGCAAATTGGAATTTCCAATCACCAGCTTTCTGAATACTTAAACCAGGAACTAAAAGTTTCCTTTTTCCAATTGATTCACCGCTACAGAATTGAAGAAGCAAAAGAAAGACTCTTAACTCACCCGGATGAAACTATACTTTCTATAGCCTATCACGTCGGATACCAATCAAAGTCATCATTCAATGAGATTTTCAAGAAAGAAACAGGGCTAACCCCGACCGAATTTCGAAAAAAAAGTAAAAAATAGTCCAGACTTATCAATTCCTACTAAAAAATAGGTCAGAACCGATCGAGGCGGTCGAAGTTGTTTAGATTGTGTGCTATAGTGATTCTTGTTTCAACGGAGGAACTTGCTATGCCATTTGGATGTGAACTCAATTTAGATTGTTTAATTCAAGCTGGATCGTTTCAGCTATTTATGAACTTTGTGCGTTATTACCCGATTGCGGGTGCAGCGTTTTTAATATTTTATATTTGGAAGAAGAATTATTTTGCCCATTTTAAAATCCAGGAAAAATACCCGGCGGCAGAAAAAATTTGGACAGAAATACGGCAATCTGCTATTACCCTCATCATGTTTGCGGGCATTGGAACCACTGTATTTGTTTTAATCCGATTAGGAATTTTGAAAAGTTATATGTATAAAGATCCTACTATGTATGGTGGCGTTCCTTATATGATTCTTTCCTTTATCTTGATAACTGTTTGGCATGAAACTTACTTTTATTGGGCTCATAGACTTATGCATCACAAAAAGATTTACAAATATGTGCACCAAGTTCATCACCAATCGGTAAATCCTTCTCCCATTGCTGCCTACAATTTTCATTTCATAGAAGCGTTCTTTGAAGCAATCTATGCTGTGATATTTTCCCTAACGGTTCCTATTTATTACCCTGTGTTTATCATTCATACTTTTTATGCGATGATTATGAATATCTGGTGGCATCTAGGATATGAATTTTTACCAAAAGGATTTGCAAGTCACTGGTTCTTCAAATGGATTAGCACTTCTACTCATCACAATCTCCACCACCAAAAGTTTAACGGGAACTACGGACTCTATTTCAACTTCTGGGATAGAATCATGGGGACAAACTTTCCATACTACGAGACCTACTTTGATAACTTAGCGGATAAGAGAAATACTACTGCACCATCAGAAAACGAAGTCCACGCTCCGGCGTAGCGATTATCATCCTTCGAGGTTCACACGCTCACCATTTGATTCGGCTCGAACCCTTATCGAATGGTGATCGAACGGTGATCGAAGCGTGGTAGGGCAAGAAAAAAACATTACCTGACATAAAAGCAGCTTTCTCATAGAAAATAAAAGGGTTGAAAAAAGTAAGATATAAAAGACAATAATTATCATGACTCAAGTTACAATTAATTTACCAGATGAGGCTGTTTTAGCGTTTAATCTTTCTGCTGTAGAATTATCTAATGAAATTCAAATGGTTGTTGCGACTAAATTATTTGAATTAAAGAAACTTTCAGCGGGAGGTGCTGCATTAATTGCCGGTATACCCAAACCAGTTTTCCTAAGCAGGTTATCACAGTATGGAATAAATAGCTTTCATCTTAGTAAGGATGAATTGATTTCAGATTTGAACAATGCCTGAGATCATAGTTAATACATCCCCACTACAATATTTGTATCAGCTAGGGCAAGTTGATTTATTGAAAAATCTCTATAGGCAGATTCTTGTTCCTTTTCATGTTAAAGAAGAAATTGATGCAGGAAGAAAGCTTCATGTTGAATTGCCTATAATAGAAAACTATCCTTGGATGAAGATAATTAAGTCTTCTAATATAGGTTTAATTGCTTTTCCCTCCATTCTTGGTAAAGGAGAAAAGGAAGGAATGGCTATTGCATTAGAATATCCTGAATCTACTTTCATATTGGATGATTTGAATGCTAGAAAGTTTGCCACTGCACTCGGAATAAAGATTACTGGCACATTGGGGATCTTATTAAAAGCAAAAGAACAAATGCATCTAACATCCATTAGTCCCTATTTAGATAAATTGACACAACTTGGCTTTCGAATTCATCCGAATACATATGAAAATATGCTAGAAATTGCAAAGGAAAAATAAAAAACTCAATTTGGAGTATCAAAACCCCCATCTCATAGAAAATAAAATGTTGATAAATTCCAATAACCTGTAAAGATAATCTGACTTGCTAATAAAACTGGATTTAGAGAATTTAAAATCATTCTAGTTTTTATTAGGAAAAATATTTCTTACTTTGGAGTGAATTTATGTTTAAAATTTTATTAAGTTTAGCTATTTCTATTTTCTTTTTTCAAAGCTGTGCCTCAGGTGCGGTGAGAGTGGATGAAAATAAAGACATTGTAAGTGACAGTGGTGGTTTGACCAGGCAAGAATTAGAAATGGCAGCAGATAAAATCGGCAAAGATATCATTGTAAATTTTAAAAAGAATCCAAATCCTAAGGGAGTTGCACTTGCGATCCTCCAGACTAAGAATGACACTTCTGAACAAATTCCAACAGAAGTATTTGAAAATACTTTAGTAGCAACCATTCTTTCTGGTAAAATTACGACTATCCGCACTGATAAAAGAGCAGAGCAGCTAAAAGAGATTAAACTCAGCCAACAATTGGGAACAGATCTTTCTGCGGCTAATCTCAAATCACCCAATTATTTTATTAGAACTTCCATTGATGAAAATATGTTTAGAAGTGAGGGTGATAAAATTGTAGAGCAAGTTTTAAACGTAGAATTGATTAGCATTGAAACAGGTGAAGTTGCTTTTAGTAACAAAAAAACCTATCGCAAAAAAGCTGTGAGCAACAGAGGGGTCGGTTGGTAAAATGAAATACTTTAAGTATTCTAGCTTCCTTATTTTATTTGCACTTTTTTCTTATTGTGCTACCAATTACATTGAGAAAATTTCTAAAGCGGAAAATGCGTTTTATGCGGAAGATTATGAAACCGCTATTCCTTCCGTTCGAGAGCTAGCAAAAGACGCGAGCGCAAAAGATGAATTACTCTACCTTATGGAAGCTGGAACTATTTTTCATACGAAAGGTGACTACGCAACTAGTAATAAAGTATTTAAAGATGCCGAGGCAATCGCAGACCAGATTCAAACGAGTATGACTAAAGAAGGCTTGGCATTTTTACTTTCTGACAATGAAAGTAATTTCAAAGGAGAAAGTTTCGAGCGAGTTCTAATCAAGCTTTATATGGCTATAAATCATATTATGCTCGGAGATGTGGAATCAGCAAAAAGGTATTTTAAAAAAGTAGATTTTGAACTCAGAGATATGAAGACTACTGATTCAAAATACAAACAAAATAATTTTGCCCGTTATATTGATGCAGTAGTATCGGAGCAATTAAGTTCCTTCAATGACGCCCGTGTGAGTTACAAGAACATAATGGATGTTACCCCTGACAATAAAGAAATTTTAGCAGATCGTTATGTATTAGCCGTTAAAGAGAAAGATACTCGCGATCAAGCAAAGTATGCCGAAGGAATAAATTATATTAAAGCATACGATAAAAATTTGCAGCCTATAGCGTATAATACTGAGTTGGCGGAAATTTTGATTGTTAACCAGGCAGGGAAAACAGCAACCAAAGAATCAAAAGGAAAGCTCGTAAATGAGCCAGTGATACAGGCAGCATTATATAAAGCAGTGGAGTTCGCTATGCGTAGTATGGATACTAAAGGTGCTTCTGTTACTACTGTAATGGCTATGATTTCTAATGCAGAAAATCCAATTCCTGAATACAAAAAAAGAGAAGAACAAAAATCAAATCCAATTGATATCTATGCAAATGGAGTCAGGCTTACAAATACAAAGGTATATAACGATTATTCGGAAACAGCCATTGCTAACTTCAACGAAAACTATACAAGCCTTGTTACTAAAAATGTTGCCTCCATAGCAACTAAAGTAGCTGCAGCAGGGATTGCCGCTTATGCTGCGGGCAAAGCTGCTGAAAATGCAAGTAAGGGGAGAAACAAAGACGGAGATAGTGGAAGCCAATTAATTGGTCTTATTGTAGGAGTCGCCGCAGGTGCTATTGCGGGTGCTGGAGTATCAGCAACTATTAAACCTGATCTTCGCTGTTGGAGAACTCTTCCTTCTAATTTTCAAATTCGTAGAATTTTTCTAGAACCAGGAGTCTATGACTTCGAATTCAAATCAAATACAAGTCGTGCGATGGGCGGCAAAAACTTCAGTAAAATTTCTGTAGATGCAGGCAAATTAACTGTTATTAACTTTCGTTCCCTTTAATTTTTACTATACACGGTATAATCTAAGATTTTACGGTAATGAAATACACGGAGACTCAAATGTTCACTAGATTTACGTTACTCTCTTTGATAATTTGCCTGGGTTTAACCCCTCTATTATCGCAAACAAAGGAAGAATCCAAAGTAGAATTGAAATTTTCTATAAATACACGTTTTGGTTTAGGAAAGGGTGCATTCAAAAAAGCCTCTTTGATGATTAAAGATAGAAAAGCAGGAGTCGGTATTGTAGAAATTGATGTATCTTCTATTGATACTGATAACTCAATGCGAGACAACCACTTGAAAGACCCCGATTTCTTTGATGTGCAAAAATTTCCAAAGGCAGAATTTGAAATTCTAGGATTAGAAGAATCCAGTCCTGATTTAGTAAAAGGAAAAGGAAAATTAACTCTTAAAGGTATCACCAAAGAATATCCTTTTACAGCAAGTATAGTCAGGACTGCTGATTCAGAGAAATACTCTGGCTCAATCAAAATCAATCGGAAAGATTATGGAATGGTTTATCAAAGTATGGTCAATCCAATTGATGACATTGCAAACCTTGAATTTACCGTAACCTTACCCATAAAAAAATAGAACTCCATGAAAATACTACTTTTTACTTTACTAGCATTACTTCTCAGCTTACAAATTTCTGCACCTATTCTTGTTTCCAATAAAATAAGCATATCACTTGTCTCTAGTTCAGATGATGAGTATGATGATGAAGAAGGAAGTGAAGAAGAACAAGAAAATGAAGAAATCGAAGAAAATGCCTGACATCTATGGATGAATCCAATCGTTTTCTCTCAAAAATTTTCTATTATATAAAATCTCTTTCCGTTGCTAGGGCTGTTAGCTTTAGCTTTGGTTTAGCAATTTTTACTGGCTCGCTAATTTTATATGCTCTTGAATGGGGCAAGATTAGTTACATCAATGCATTTTATCTTTCAGCTTCAGCATTTTGTGTAACGGGTTTATCTCCTATTCCAATTAGCGAGCTTTCTTTTCCGGGTCAATTAGCCCTCATGATTTTTATACAGGCAGGTGGTCTGGGTATAATTGTATTTACCGTTCTAATTGGAGTTATGGTTATTCGCGGTTTGTCGCGCAATACTCAACTCCAGGAATTTATGTTTGAAGTTTTAGACACGGAACCGACGGCTGAATTAAAATCCCAAGACGCCGTTGGACAACCTAAAGTTTTAAGAATCATCATTGCCATTTTTAATATTGCTATTACAATCGAGCTTATTGGTGCTTTGGTTTTGTATTTTACTTTTCCCGAACAGTTACCTAAAAATGTAACGTCTAGATTTTTCCTAAGTTTATTCACTTCTATTTCTGCCTTTAACAATGCGGGGTTTTCTATTGCGGATGATCTTAGCTTTCTAATCAACAATTTGAGCAGCCTTTATGTTATTATGTTTTTAATCGTGATGGGTGGAATTGGTTTTCCGGTAATTATATTTATAGAAAAATTGATGCTAAAAACATTGAACGAAATTACCTCAAAATTTGAAGTATGGTGTGAAACTCACTTAATGATAAAAGCTATTAGCGGGGAAGAGCCATCTCCTATTTATTTTTTTCTGACTAGGCTTTCTTTCTGGACAGAAAATCAAATTGCTGCCTACAACAAATCTCTGCTCGGAGAATCCAGTCGTGTGCAAACTGCTATTATCCTCGTTGGTAGCTTCGTTTTAATTGTTATTGGTGCGGTTACTGTATTTTTATCAGAGTATAATAACGAGTTTACAATTCGTGATCTCTCGGATGAAGCAAAGATCGCCAACTCTTTATTAGTCTCTATTGCATCAAGGACGGCTGGTTTTAATACGTTTGAAATGTCTAAGCTTATGGATTCCTCGATAGTTGTTATTTGTAGTTTGATGTTCATTGGTGGTGGACCTCAAGGAACTGCCGGGGGAATTAAAATAACAACATTTGTTATCTTTCTTCAATATTTAAAGAATGTAATCAACTCGCAAAGTAAAGTCCAGATTTTCGGACAACTTGTTTCTAAGCGATCTGTCGCAATGAGCATAAGACTGTATTTCTTGGCGACGACTACTCTCATGGGTGCAATTTTTATACTCTCTATTGTTCATCCCAAAAATCATCAGCTAGCGGAAATTGTTTTCGAAGTCATATCTGCATTTGGCACAGTCGGTTTTTCGCTTAGTTTTACTCCCACCATTACGGATGTGGAAAAAGTCATTTATGCTCTACTTATGTATTTAGGACGAATTGGAATTTTTACAGTTCTAGTTGCGGTTACAGGCAACTCGGTTACTAGTCAAATGGGCGAAATTGATGATGGGCTGAAGATTCAAGTAGGTTAGATTATTTTTAATTGAAATTCAAAAGTAACTAATTTAAAAGTCCAAGTTTGTATTTTATAAAATTGTCATTCCACCAAGAGTGTAAGTTCCTTTCTGGAGAATTCCAGAATTTAGAATGAAGTGTTTTCATAAAAACAGAACTATACAAAATAATTCTAAGCTCTTTGGCACTTAAATCTTTGGGACCATTTAGTAAAAGTTTTTCCATTAAGTCTTCACCGTATTTTATTCTTTTTTCTGGCAAATGCCAAGAAGTCTTTTGTAAGTAACAATGAAGTGCATTATAATAAGGATCGACAGAAATTAAGAATAGAGGGTCAACTTCAAAATTTTTGTTATTAGCCATTTGCCCCTGTGAGGATTGAATTTTTGTCCCTAGAGAAATTACCTCTGTATTTGTATTGAGTGTCGTTTCCTGTAGAAAAATTTCCCCCTGTTCATCTTTGAATGATACCAGATAAGTTATAATTGGGGATAATACCCAACTTCCCCATATGGGTAACATCCAATAAAAAAGTCCACTTATCTGAAAGTAGAAATACACACCGACTAGAATTCCAAATAAACTCAATACATAAAAAGTGCTAATACTTTCCTTAAAACCAGGTGAAAAATCTGCCGATCTATTTTGTGATTTCCACTCTATTTTAAAACCGATGAGAGTGAGTAATATAAACTTACTATGCATGTACATTAGAATAGGCGCATGAATTATACTAAATGCGAATTCTAAAAAGTAACTTAGTAGAAATGAAAAAACATTTTGCGAATACTTCTTGTAATCCGCTTTGATTAATGTATAGACTAAAGTTAAAACTCTAGGTAAAAAAAGAATTCCCAATGAAAAAATCTGCAGCTTCAATGCTTTCCCTGAATAGATATACTCCCAAAAGATTTTCCATTTTTCAGGTCCCAAGGCGAGTCGGTAAAATTGTAGATCTTGGAGGTAAACTAATATTATGCACACTAGAAAAATAAACCATAATAAAGAAGATAGGTAGGAAAACATACCAAGCAAGATATGAATTCTGCTTGTGAATTTTAGTTCTTTCGCAAATAAGAACCAGAAATGCTGCAGATTTCCCTGGCACCATCTTTGATCTCTTTTTAGTGAGTCTATTGGGTTAGGGGGTGATTCCTCATAACTTCCGATTAAATCATAAGCAAACCAAACAGAATAACCTGCTTTACGAATTAAAGCAGCTTCGATTGTATCATGACTTAAAATTCTACCACCAACTGCACCAAATTTAGGTAGGGCAGGAAGTCCACAGTTATCCATAAAAGGCTTTAAGCGGATAATTGCATTATGCCCCCAGAAAGGTGAACTATTCAATTGCCAGAAGTTTGCTCCAACGGAAAAAATAATACTATGAACACTGTTTGAAAATTGCATTAGTCTTTGAAAGAAGGTTTTCGCCAGAATTATTTCGGGTGAGGTTTGTATGATGCCGGTGCTCGGATTCTCTTCCATAAGTTGTGTAAGTTGCACCATACATTTTCCTGTAAGCAGACTATCTGCATCGAGGATTATCATATACTTATATTTTTTTCCCCATCTCCTACAAAAATCTGCTATATTTCCGCTTTTCTTATTTAGATTCATTTTTCTTTTTCGATAGAAAATTTTTCCAAATGCATTTAATCTTTTTGCTAATTCAAAAAAGGCTGTTTCTTCTTTGACCCACCTCTCAATATTTTGTGTATCACTTAGAATATAGAAGTCAAAGTTAGATTTTTCTTTTTCTAAAGAAATCGAATTAAACATAGTTTCAATTCTAGAGAATACTGAATCTACCTCTTCTCCATAAATCGGCATTACAACTGCGACTGGAATTTTTTCTAACGATAATTGATTGTTGGAGAGGATATTCTTTGTTATTCGATAAGAGTCTCCGCCGGTAATTAGTTTCCAAAATCCAAAAATAGAGACTGTCGTTCCATAGGAAAGATTTGTAAACAAAAGCAAAAATATAAAATAAACGCTCCATTTAAAAAAAGACATTTCTCTAATGGAAAAATAATCCCATAAAAGAATCGTCCCATAACCGGAAATTAAATTCATAACTGCTAGAAATGCAACCATTCTCGCTGTATAAATTTTAGATCCAGGAGTCTTGTTCATTGGCTTAGAAATATAAGTAGTAAATAATTAGAGTGTATATAAAAAACCAAAATCCAATTGTTAAGATTAGAGTTTTTATATCTATATCAGCGTTCGAATCAGAAAAGAATCCCTCTAATGGTCCGAAGTGAAGAGGGCTGGGTGTCATGCTACTTACATTCATTTTTTGTGGAAAAATTTCATCTAAACTTTCCAATGCCTGTGCTGAGCCCGGTCGAAGTGCCTGTTCATCTGGCAGCGCTTGGTAAGTTAGGGATAATATCTGTTTTGCTCCAAATTGGTCAGGACTAATTTTACGTTGCGACAAATGTTCGTATACAACTAAATCCAAATCGAAAGGCGTCGTTTGATTATCCCCTAAGTTAGAATTTCTCTCTTGCAATTTTTCCCAGATATCATTTGCTTCTCTAAAATCAGAAATACCGAAGGCTAGCAATTTGATATACTTTTTTTCTATATCTTCCCTGTTATCATTTTCATTCTTTGAAATTAAGCTTTTAAAGATCAAGTGTATAGGTCCAGGATTCTGTTATTACCGAGTCCCCTTTCTTTAAAAATGCTTTTAGTTCAATCGGTTTGCTATTAGCCTTAGAATTTAATCTAAAACTACACCTCCACTTTTCTGTTTCTGGAATTTTTTGAATTGCAATTTCTGAAATCTGCCCAGGATCTGAAGCAGTTACAATAG
This sequence comes from Leptospiraceae bacterium, assembly GCA_031368925.1. Taxonomy (GTDB): domain Bacteria; phylum Spirochaetota; class Leptospiria; order Leptospirales; family Leptospiraceae; genus UBA2033. The sequence continues at coordinate 82 of JANMOF010000131.1, read as the reverse complement.
CTTCAAGCTCGGATGTATTTTCTATTCCTTTTAATTTCCCGCCTTTATAATCAATTTGGTAAATATAAGCATCGATTTCTTT
>JANMOF010000096.1:0-2319 GCA_031368925.1 Leptospiraceae bacterium | reverse complement strand
TCACTTGGTTTAAGTGATGGAACAAATGTTTCTACATGGTCAGATCTGAGTGGAAATGGAAATCATTTTACACAACCAACTGGCGTTTTACAACCAATGTTCAAATTGAATCAAATAAATAATCTACCCGCTGTCCAATTTAGAATGGCAACAGCACAGATCATGAAAATTTTTTCAGGCGGAACAAACCTTTATATTACAAACAGTGGATCTTTGTTTTTTGTATTCAAATTAATTCAGACAAGTGGTAGTGGGACTACAATTTTAAATATTAATGGAGGCAATGGAAGAGAAATGGCTTTAACAGATCCAGCCGCTCAATATCTCCAATGCCGAAATGGAATTGCTTGTGGTCAAACTTCAGGAATTTCCATTCCATTGAATTCATACATCGCCATTGGAAGTATTCAAGATGTAAATGTTACTGTGAATGAAATATGGAACGGGGACTTGAAAGGAAGTATTTCTGCGGTGGGAGGAAACTTTGACTATGTCGCTGGGGCATTACCAGGAACAGCTTATTTGAGTAATGGTAACTTGGATGCAGATTTTGCAGAAGTTCTTTATTTTAATAATAAGCTTTCTCAGAATGAAGTTGATAAAATATTTTGTTACCTGAGAGCAAAATATAAATTAACCTCTACTAATACAAGCTGTGGAAATTAGAGTTTTACTAACTTTGATAAAAATAATTTCTCGCTCGGAACAAGAGCATCATTATCCCCCAAGCTCTTCCCACCTCTTAAATTTAACATCTAGTAAAGCATCAGTTTCTACTAATTTGGCGCTAAGAGCTTCTACTTTTTTAAAATCAGAATGAAAGGTAATTAGGTCTTCTTGAATTTTTGCTTTCTCTTTTTCTAGATTCTCAATTTCTTTTTCAAGAGTTTTTAATTCTTTTTCTTCTTTGAAGGAGGGCTTTCTGCCTTGAGGCTTATCGAGAGTTACCGCAGTTGGTATTGGTTCCGGTAATGCGCTTGGTTGATTTGTTTGTTGGACTGAGGGCTTTTGTTTTGACTCAGTCTTCTGTTGGCTCAAAAACTCTGTATAACTTCCCGAAAATAGGTTAATGTTTCCTTTTCCGTCGAATATGAGTAAGTGATTTGCTACTCTGTCCATGAAATACCTATCGTGAGATACTGTTAGAACACAGCCTGGGAAGTCTAATAAAAATTCTTCCAGTATAGAAAGAGTCTTTATATCGAAGTCGTTTGTAGGCTCATCTAAAATTAAGAAGTTGGGGTTATGCATGAGTATTTGCACAAGGTAGAGTCGTCTTTTTTCTCCACCGGAAAGTTTTTCGATTGGGCTCGATTGCATTTTAGAAGGGAATTGAAATCTTTCTAGCATAAGACCTGCACTCAAGCGGTTGCCATCTTCGAGTAATATGTATTCGCCAGCAGTCTTTTGAATATACTCTAGAACTCGCATGGATTGTTTTAGTTCAATATTGTTTTGATCGAAGTATCCGAATTTTGTGTTGATGCCGGGGCTAACGGAGCCTGAGTCTGGTGTCAATTTTCCAGTTATGATGTTGAGTAATGTCGATTTGCCGGCACCATTCGGTCCTACGATTCCTAGTCTTTCGTAATGCTTGAAAGTGTAGCTGAATTTATCTATGAGTTTACGGTCATTAAACCCTTTTTGAATATTATTGATTTCTAAAATTTTCTTTCCGATTTTCTTTGGGTCTACTTTGAAAGTGAATGCTTCTTGTTGCACCATTTTTTCTCGGTTTACGACGCCGATGATTTTATCTGTTCTTGCTTTTTGTTTTGTTCCGCGGGCTTTCGGCTGACGTCTTAACCATTCTAATTCTACTCGTAGAAAACTTTCTGCCTTTGCTTCTTTTCTTGCATTGGCATCATCCATCTCTACTTTCTTTTCGAGATAATAGTTGTAATTCCCTTCAAAGAGTGTAGATTGTGGAAGAGCAATTTCTAAAATTTTGTCTACGACTAAGTCGAGGAAATAACGGTCATGAGTCACAAGTAGTAATGCCTTGTCCATTTTGATTAAATAATTTTCTAACCAGAGAATTGTTTCTACATCCAAGTGGTTTGTTGGCTCATCGAGTATCAAAAGGTTTGCATCGTCAATTAAAGTTTGGACTAGCTCTACTTTTTTTAGCATCCCACCGGAAAGTTCCGACATACGACGATTTAACCCTGAGATACCTAGTTCATTTAGAATAGATTTAATCTGGTCTTCGTATTCCCACGCATTTGCCTTATCCATTTCTTCCATTACATCATGAAATTCTTTTTCTAACGCCTCACTCGAATCTGTTTCCATTTGCTCTGAAATTTGTTCGTAGCG
>JANMOF010000567.1:0-18625 GCA_031368925.1 Leptospiraceae bacterium | reverse complement strand
TTTTTTTCTAGTTCTATCTTTAATACTCATATCCTCTGTTTTTAAAACTTCATATGATTTAGCAAACTTTTCCAATTTTTGAGTTTGTGATTCATAGCAATTAACCACGAGCAATAGCAATAATAATTTTTTCATAGTTTCCTCTAGGAAGACATTTAGAGTAATTAATTAATTTACAAGTATTTTTTACTACTATGGATTCGATTGAGAAATTAATTTTTTTGACTATTTAATCAGAAGAAACACAAACTCACGCAACCTGCCTAGCTTTTCGAAATAATTCTGGTCGATCATAAAAATCCATTTTATTGGTAATTCGATTTTCAAAATAATCATTTAGGCGATCTACAATTGCATGAGCTTCCCAAACACAGGCTCGCTCCATGCCAATACATTCTTCAAAGGTTGCCGGAGTCTGCGTATTCAATTCATAGTTTTTAATTCTAAATTTATCAGGATGAATAGGATCTTGGATAAACTCAGGAGGAGAGGCTAACAGTGATTGTTCAAGAGGTAGCTTACCAATTTTTTTCCAAATGCCTTTTGCTATTGCATCATTATAAACAGAAGCAATAAATAATACAGGAGCAGATACAATTCTTTGAAAATCAACAATGTCTTCCTTGGTTTTGTAATCATAAAACGCATAAGCAGCATCAGGTAAAATTCTACCATAGCTATGAAATTTATTACCTAAATCAATTTTAATAATAGAACCAATTGTTCTTTGTTGTCTTTTTGCGCTCATAACTCCCACTCTATGTGACAATATAGAAAATTGCAAGTATTAAAGAAAGGAATCCAAAGAGTTTTAAAGCAGCTTCTAAATACTGACTTTTCTTTTTATTCTGTGGGCTAATCCCGTTTATCGCATTTCCTGAAGTTCCTCCCTCTGACTTTGCTCCACCAAAATGTTCAATGAGCATTTGCTCTCTACCTCGAATAGCATCTTTATCTTGTGATTTTTGATCAATTATCGCTCTATCAAAATCTTCTTGATTTTTATGATGATTGGAATCCCTATTACTTAGAATTTTTCTTTCATCTTTTTCTGAACCAGTATATTCACCGCTCGCCATACCACTATATACTTCACCATTATTTTTATTTTTTTTTGTATAGGTAACATAGAGCTTTTCCATAAGGGAAATCCAGAGTCCTAAATTGTGGAATTTATTTCAAGAATGATTTAGTAACCATTATGCGGCAAAATAGGAAGTAACCGCACTGGATAAAAGTAAGGAGAAATTCAAAAAAGCAATTCTACATTTTAAAGATAAACTCGGGGAAAATACTGCATCATGGTATGCGATTGCCTATTAGCCGGAAATGAAAAATAGCCAGGCTAGATTTAATTTTCTAATTGAATGCAGACCGCAATCGACTGAAATGACGATAGGGAAAACAAATTGCAAGAAGACCATGATATAAAATCCATTTTCGCAAATAAGATAGGAAAGAAATGGAACGAGTTCGAACTTAGAAAAGAACAAATAGCCATGTCAGAAGCAGTCGAGAAAGCCTTTCAAGCTACTGAAAATTTACTCGTAGAAGCAGGCACAGGTGTAGGAAAGAGCCTCGCGTATCTATTACCCGCAGCAGTGTTCTCGTTAGAAAATGGTGTCCCGGTAATTATCTCCACAGAAACAATTGCACTACAAAATCAATTAATCGCAAAAGACATTCCTCTTGTTTCAAAAATCTTAGGAAAGAAAGTTGTGGCAGAAATTGCGTTAGGCGCTAACAACTATGTATGCAAACGTAAATTGGGAAATGTTATATCGAGTGGAACTTTTCCAATTGAAATGACAGATCACTTAAAAGCATTTTACGAATGGGAAAGTGAAACAGAGTCAGGCATCAAATCCGAATACTCTGGATTTGCCACAAATGAATTTTGGTCACAGGTTACACGCGACTCCGATAATTGTCTCGGTCGAAGATGCCCTAATTTTAGTGAATCATTTTACTTTTTAGAAAAAGAAAAATGGAATAAGGCAAATATTCTTATCGTCAATCATTACCTATTAGCCGCTCATATCGCGGGGGATTTTAAATTACTTCCTGATTTTTCTAACCTCATTATAGACGAAGCACATAGTTTCCCGGATGTACTTGGAAAATCTTTTGGACTAAAAGCAAGCTATGAAGACATTGCAAAACTTATCCAATTTGTAGGCGGAACAGAAAGAAGACAGGGGCTAATTCATAAAATACAAGACACGGCAATGCGAGAAAAATGCCTTGAGATAGTGGGTAATATAAATAAGTCTATCATTGTATTTTTTAATAAACTCTATTCCGAAGTTCCGATGTCGTTTAACGCCCAGAGAATACAAAAGAAATTTACCCTCGATGATGGAGTTCTAGAAGGCTTACTTTACATACTTGCGGATAAGCTTGATATTGTGAAGAAAACTTATAACAAAGAATCAGATGATTTAACCGACAAGGAAATGATTCTAGATTTAGAAATGTCTGTGAAGAAATTAAACGAAACCGGAGAAGTTCTAGAGCAATTTAGAAACAACAAGGACAAGGAAATGGTTGTCTGGGTAGAGCCACCCGAAGAAAGAAAAAAAGAGCAGTTTTTAAAAATCTTCATGCAACCCATGTATCCTGAAAAAATCATAGAAGAAAAACTCCGTCCTAAATTAGAAAATATGATTTTAACATCTGCTACTTTATCGAGTGGAAAAAAAGATTTTAAATTCTTCAAAAATAAAATTGGTAACATTGAAGCCAGCGAATTAATATTAGCCTCTCCTTTTGATTACGAAAAGAATTGCCTTATCTATTTACCAAAGAATGTGCGAGACCCCTCTACTGAGCCAGACGAATACCATGATGATATTTCAAAGCTCATTCCTATGCTACTCGAACTCACAGAGGGAAATGCATTCGTATTATTTACTTCTTTTAAATCCTTACAGACAGTTTACGATGCTATCGTGGCTACTTCTAATTATCCCATATTCTCCCAAAAAGAAATGGGAGCCGAAAAAGCAAAGGCTGAATTTCTAGCAACCGACAACTCGGTATTATTCGGAGTATCTACCTTCTGGCAGGGTATAGACATCAAGGGCGACAAGCTCAAATCCGTCATCATCACAAAACTTCCCTTCCAACCGCCAAACGAGCCAGTCCTAGAAGCGCGAATGGAAGAAATCAAAAAGAAAAACGGCAACCCGTTCGGAGAAATGCAACTACCCCAGGCTATCCTCACACTCAAGCAAGGATTCGGTCGTCTTATCCGCTCGAAGACTGATACAGGAATCGTATCGATTCTAGACCCCCGTTTACAGACAAAGAACTACGGAAAGCAAGTCCTAGATGCACTCCCCCCGGCTAAGAAGGTGTATTCACTAAAAGAATTGAAGATTGAATATAAGAGAATGCAGTAAATTAATTTTATTAACGTCATTCCCGCACAGGCGGGAATCCAGAGCATCTATGCATTTTTCTTCAGTAGGAAAAATTTTTTGTAATTCTAGATTCCCGCCTGCGCGGGAATGACACTAAAAATAATTTTGATTCCCAGTATAATTTAAAAAATTCCTTGCAAAAAGGCATTTCTGAATTGTTATATCATGCATGGACTCAAAAGGCTTAAAACTTCTAATCCTCCTACCCTTCTTTTTCAGCTTTTGTTTGAAGGCAAAACGCTCTCCTTTTGATGTTAGTAAGCCTTCCTCAGCAACAACGGGTTTAATGGCAGCCGCTGGATTTAGGACTACAAGTTCCTCTTCGTCCTCATCCTCAACTTCCACATCAACTACCGCTCCTTCCGTTGCGCCTAGCAGTGTTACTTATGGCGGGTCTGGAACTTATAAAATGATTCCTGGTGTTGCGTATACTTATACTCCAATTACTGACGTGCCGGTTGAGTCTTGGAGCATTACGCCTGATCTTCAAACACTAGTACCGGGACTTACTTTCAATTCTACTACAGGCGCAATTTCGGGAACGCCGAATATTAGCATAGCCACTTCCGGGGGATTCGCACTTACGACTTTTACGATTACAGCAAAAAATGGAACAGCGAGTAAGGATTTTACTATTCAGATAGAGATTCTTAAAAGTGGGGATAAAGTCTGGACAGTCGTTAATGGAATTTCTGGTGGAGATACTAGAGCAGGCACTAACAGTATGAAATTTGATTCAACCTGTAAATGTATATACATTGGAGGAACAACGACTGCAAATTTAGACGGACAAACAATTCCAAGCACTGGCGGAAATCCATCTGGTTTTATTAGTCGATACGATTTAGATGGAAATCGTATTTGGACTAGAGTCTTTGGAACATCGGGTGCCGCCTTTACCAGTGTCCTCGGAATTGCTACGGATTCTACAGGAAATATTTACATTACAGGGAATGCTGGAATCGGTAATTTTAATGGAATTAATATTACAGTTCCAAATAGTTGGCCTTTTTCTGCGGGTTATATTATCAAATTCGACCCCAATGGAAATCTAATATGGACATCAAGTTCTGCTCCTTCAGTTTTACATTATTACAGTGGAATTTTAATTGATAACAATGGGGATGTTGTTGTCTCTGGAACTATGGTTGCTACTAGCATAGATGGAATGACTAATACTGGCTGGTCAGACCAAGCCGGAATTGTTCAAAAATTCAATCCATCTAACGGAAATAGAATCACTGGCGCAATCATTCCTGGTTCAGTGTCGCCTTTTAGAGGAACAGACGTTATGGGTGTAGCCATAGATTCAGCAGGAAAAATTTATTTAGGAGTAGCAACTAGAACAGGAGTTAGGTGCGGTGATGGAACTGTAAATTGGAGACCAGCTCTTTTTCGATTTGATGCTAATATGAATTATTTAAATTGTACGGCAATTTCTTCAGCTTCAATACCAGTTTTTGCATTCGGTGTTACTGCTAGCACAGGTGGTGAGTCGTACATGTCAGGTTATATTAATGGTGCAGTTTTTTTTGATGGATATTCAAATATTGGAAATACGGATGGGTATTTTACAAAATTCGATTCAGCTGGTACAAAGCTATGGACTAAAAGAATCGGTGTGGCGGGTGCAGTGACTACAATCAATTCGACGCGTTACGAATCTAGCACAAATAATCTTTATATTACAGGTCTAACGAGTGGAAATCTTCAAGGCAATATTGTGACTGGAACAAGAAATATGTTTGTAGCAAAATATGATTCTGCCGGAAATCAGATTTGGTTAGAAATGCAAGGCATCACAAACGACACAGCTGGTTTGGGAGTTGGAGACCCAACTTCTATTGCATTCGACTCAGATGGAACACTTTACTCTTTCGGAGATACCAATGGTCAAGTAAACGGTGTTTCCAACCCAGCATCTCCCAATCGCTCTTTTTTTCTCGTTCGAAATGTGAAATAGCAAAAGCTATTTGTTTTTCCTGCCACTTTTCCAAAACCTCACCTATCTTTTTTAGAATAATTCAAAAACTTCTTGCAAAAAGGCATTTCTGAATTGTTATATCATACATGCGAATAAAGTGCCTACTAATTCTATTCTCACTTGCATTTGGGTCTTGCTTAAAGGCTAAGAAATCTCCCTTTGATATTAGTAGTAAATCACCGACTAGCTCTATCATCGTTGGGAGAGCTTTAGCTGGAACGACTTCAACGTCCAGTAGTTCATCCTCTTCTACAACTACAGCAACAACAGTAGCACCCAGTAATCTAGTCTACTCGGTAACCGCTCTTCAATCCAAACTAATTCCCGGTAATACTACAACCATAACACCCACTATTACAGGAACTGTAACTTCCTGGACAATTTCTCCTTCTACATTACCTCCCGGCGTAACCTTTGACTCTACGACAGGGGTTATCACTTGTTCACCTCCAATCGGAAGTGCTGCTTTTCCCCTTACCAACTTTACAGTTACTGCCATTAACCCGGGCGGCAACACTTCATTTACCGTTCCTCTGCAAGTTTTGGCGAGTGGAGATAATGTTTGGACTGTGATTAGCGGAGTGAGTGGGCAAGATGTTGGGGTAGCGCATGGCGGTCTTATGATCGATAAGACAACCAATAGCACCAGTTTATATACAGGGGGGCAAGTTATTGGAAATATGGATGGAGTCACAAGCCCTGCTCCCGCCAACCTCGCTGCCTTTATTAGCAAGTATGACTTAGATGGAAATAGATCCTGGACTAGAATGTTAGGAGTCTCCGGGGCTAATACGAATGGTCCTTCTATTCAAGTTGATCCATCCGGAAATGTTTATGTGACAGGGGATACATCAGGAAACTTGGATGGAAACACACTGATTGGTAGTCCAAATGCTTTTGTTAGTAAGTTTGACAGTGCTGGAACAAAGCAATGGACAAAAACGAAAGGCTCAAGCGGCAGTTACGTTAGTGGGATCGCAATTGCAGTGGATTCGGCAGGCAATTCTTTTCTAGTTGGCGAAACGAAAGGCACTTTGGACGATGGCGCTGTAAATACAGGGGCTGGCGATTCAGGGTTGACTTTCGTTAAATATAATACCAGTGGAACATGGCAAGCCTCTAGAACTATAGGGCATAGCACAGGAGGAACTGCAAGACATATGGGCGGGCAGGCAATAGTAATAGATAGCACTGGAAATATTTGGGCAGGCGGAATGTCAAAATCAGGCGTAAACTGCGCAAGTCCTGATTTGAGTCAGACAGCTGCCATATTCAAATTTACTAGCAGCACGACATACACTGGAACTTGCACTGGCGTAAATACTTCTGGTGGAAATACTTTTATTTTCGGAATGGCAGTAGATTCATCAGATAATATTTATGCCGTTGGTTACACAGATGCAAATACGTTCGATAGTATTACAAAGAATTCTAGTTATTCTGCAGGCGTTAACTATGATGCTTTTCTTATTAAGTTCAATGCCTCCACTGGTACAAAAGCTTGGACAAGACTTTATGGCGTTTCGGGAGCAACTAGTACGAAAGCTTATGCGGTAACAATTTCTGGCGGATATCTTTACTTAACTGGTGAAACAAACGGTAACTTGAACTCCGAAACGAAAAATGGGAGTATAGATATGTTTATTATAAAATACGAATTATCTACGGATACGGTTAAATGGACAAAGCTAGTAGGTTCTTCTGGTAAAATAACAGTCGGTCAAGGGCTTACTTTTGATTCCAATAAAACAATGTATGGGGTTGGAGCTACCAATGGCGATCTTTATGGCACAACAAATTCAACAAAACCAAATTATTCTATGTTCATCACTCGCTTTGTGCAGTAACCTCTTTTAGTCTAGCAATTACGGTTTTTACTTTCTTAAATTCCAAAATCTTTTTATCGAGGCTAACAAGCGTTGCACCTTCAGAAATTGTAATCGCAACAATCCAACGATCAGCAGGGTCTTTATGATGCCCAGTTATCAGCAAAGGAAATATCTTCCATATGGTCATTTGAAAAAGTAAACTTTTTTATTTAAAAATTGATTCTTCGATACTTATTCTCAGGATCAATCAAGCTAGAATTCCCTCTCGCATTACATTGGAAATAAATGGACTTTTTTGGATGGCAGGATAATTGAATCGCTCAGAATTAAAAACGATAGGCGCTAGAAGTAGATTTTTCTCAAAGCCAACTTCCCAGGCAAGATCAGAAATAATACGTTTATCCACTTTAGATAAATTCTTGATAACGACTAAAATATCGAAATCAGAATCAGGATAATGATCTCCCCTAGCCCTAGATCCAAAGAGCCATACTTTAGATTCAGGAAATTGCAAATGAACTCTCTATTGGCAAACTCTTTAAAGATTTCTAAATCTGTTTCTTGCATAGATGCTAAGATTAAATTCTCATAATAAATTTTCAAGAATATTTTAAGTAAACAAGCCTCCCCCTGTCCATCCACCCTGCGCTTGTTCGCGCCCTTCGCCTTCGCAAGAAAAGGGGTTACTCGTTATACTCCCCAACTCATAAAAAGTTGGGGATAGGTAGTCTACTGCGCTACGCTGATACAACGGACTCGATTGGTGGACGTTTTTTCTTTTGGTCTAAGAACTAAAAATAGGAAGTCTTATGAATCCATATTGTTCAAAGTGTCTGTCGAAAGAAAACACTTCCGTTATCTTCAAAGAATTGCAGACAATAAAACTTGTGCAATCAGTGAAAGAAAAATCTTTATCAGAATAGGATTCAAAAATCCCCCAAGCTTCCTTTTGAATGTCTTCCCCAATTTGAACGATTTGTATAATCCCTTCCTCTGAAAGACTCTGCATTTCTTTTCCGAACTGAACAGCACGGTGGTGACCTACATTGTAAAGTAGAAATGTATATGTCTCGTCGAGTACATAATCAGACGTAATATAAAAGTAATCCTCATCCAAAAATCCTTCATGTGCAGACTTTGCAATAGAATGAAATTGATCGGAAGAATTATTGAGAGCAACCCAAGCGCCGGTATCAATAAAGAGTAGTTTCATCTATGAGGATTGGAATAAAGAACTGAATCAATGGAAGAAAGATTCTTTGGTATAGCGGCTACTGCTCTGTTAGCCATCGAATAGAGAAGTTGAAACGAAGGAGACTTTTTCTTTGAAGGTAAAAATAGAATAACTACACATTGAGTGCCTTCTGGAGCTTGTTCAAAATTCTCTGGAATTTCAATACTTCCGTTGTGAACGCTAGCTCGAATTGTTCTATACATATAATACTCCTTCACTCAATAATGATGATTGCGAGAAATTTTGTCAATGGAAAAAAGTCGAAATCCTACTGCTTGTTTTACCTATTCCCGATTCTGTAGTAAAGAGAAACTCTTTAACGTACACCCCTTTCCGACACGTTCGACAGGCTCAGTGCAAGCGCGGAAAGAGGTAACTCATAAGTATTCGCTGAAATTCCCTTGCAATTTAATTTTCACCTTCTATACGAACTGATTTCCTAATTAGACTTTTTGACCAAGCTTATCGAAAAACCAAGCCTCCCCTGTCCTCTTAGGAAAGGGGCTACTTATTATTATTCCCCAACTCATACAAAGTTGGGGATAGGTAATCTACTGCGCTACGCTGATACAACGAACTCGATTGGTATCGGTTTTGAGCTTGGGGATTCTGCTAGCTGGACTAGACAAAATATATGATTTTGATTTATCAACGGAAGCTGTAGAAGTCCATGTACCTTCTTGATACGTTACATCGAATGGAAGTGCAGCAAATGGAATCGTAGGCGGATTAGCCCAAGCTGATTGATATAAATTTTCAACCATATTGTATAAACTCGTTGCCTCATTGGTATTGGGCAGTCTCCAACTTCTACCATTTAAATTTAGATTTTTACAAGTATTGATTGCATCAGTCCAGTTCATTAAGGTTGGAGTTCCCGTTTGACAATCTGAGCCAGAAACACCAATTGCACACTTTTGCCACATAATACCAGTGGAATAATCAACTACAGTATTATTGCTTGTTTCAATGTATTTAGGAATTTTTTCAGTTGAAGAACCAGAAACACATCGTTCAGGACCACCCGGGGTAGACATCCCACAGGGATAAGCGGCACCCTGACTACCACCACGAGAACTATCAGTTGCTAGAGTAATTCTGTAGCAACTAGAAGAGTCAGCTGTTGGAGCTGTATATACATAATTATAACTACCCTGACCAGTTTGCATTCCTGGAAAGTTTACAGAAAGAGAAGAATTCATCAAAAATGAAATTGCAAATCTATCCAGTTCATCTGGTGTTGCTCTTCTCCAACCTGATTTACCTGCATATCCAATGCCACTATTCATTGAATTCAATAAATTACAATTACCGTTATATATAGTATTGGTAAAAACAGTCCCTGTCCCACAATCTGCCCCACTTAATCCTTCAATACAAGTCTTCCACACCAACCCACTCGTAGTATCCGTCGTAGTATAATCACTCGTATACGTCACATGCTGATTCGGTCCCGAATACACAGCCGCAGGAAGACCAGCTTGTAGTTCCCCATCTTGTCCTGTCCCTGCACAAGAAATCACATTCCCACTCACATCATAGCACAGAGTCTGTCCTGTTTTATAAGGCAATTTCCCAAAGAAAGTCAAAGTAACATTAGCCGTTGTGTTACCACCTGCGTTCGTAGCTGTGATTGTGTAAGCAGAAGTAGAGCCATCATTCTGCGTATACGTTCCCGTAACCGCTCCTGTCGAAGTATTAAACGAAATTCCAGTTGGAAGTGCAGGACTGATTGCGTATGTAATCCCATTTCCTGTTACAGCGGGGCTAATACTAACAGCCACTCCATTTGCATAACCGGTATTCGATAAGGTCGGATAACTTAGATTAAGCGGGGGTTGTGCTGCCGTAATCGTGATATTCGCAGTCGCATTTCCACCTGCATTCGATGCAGTGATTACATAAGCAGTAGCAGTCTGCTCTACAGTTGCATTCCCGCCAATCGCACAAGTAGTTGCGTTGATAGTAAGCCCTGCTGGTAAAGTAGGATTAGCCACACAATTGGTAACTGTTCCAGTCACAGTAGGTGTAATTGTCTTCGCTGTTCCAATTGCAAACGAAAGTGCATTGCTTGCCGGATACACCAGATTAGACGGTGCTGGTGGATTGACTCCAATCGTTACAGTAGTATTTGTGCTTCCACTTGCATTGCTTGCAGTGATTGTATAATTCGTTGCAGGACTTGTTCCTGTAGGTGTTCCTGTGATTGCACATGTCGTTGTGTTGAGTGTTAATCCTGCGGGTAATGATGGACTAACGCTACAGCTTGTTACGATTCCCGAAATACTCGCAGCCACATTCACCGCTACTCCAGTAGTATAATTAATCACTCCACCGGGGAATGGAAAAGAAATACTAGAAGGCGCATAGAGTTGTGCCGTAATCGTCACTATCACATTCGTATTCCCGTATGCGTTTGAAGCTGTAATTGTATAGGCGGTTGCGACTTTAGCTGCACTAGGAGTTCCTGAGATTGTGCAAGTGGTTGCATTGATACTAATTCCTGTAGGAAGAGTGGGACTCGGGCTACAGCTTGTTACCCCGCCGGTGATTGTAGGAGATATACTCACTGCCGTTCCCACTGCAAGTATTGTAGAACTTCCAAACGGATAGGCAAGATTAGACGGTGGGACATCATCTACTTTTACTTTGATTGTAGTGGTTGTATTTCCACTTCCATTGCTTGCCGTGATTGTATAAGTAGTTACTGGAGATACTGCTGTTGGAGTTCCTGTAATCGCGCAAGTTGTTGCATTGATACTAAGACCTGCGGGTAATGTGGGACTAGCCACACAATTGGTCACTACTCCAGTAAACGCAGGACTTACACTTACAGGTGTTCCTATAGTGTAAGTAGTAGTTGCCCCAGGTGTATAGGGAAAGGAAAATGCTGTAGGTGCAACGAGTGTGGTTCCGATTGTTACGGTGACAGTTCCACTTCCATATTGGTTGGTAGCTGTAATAGTATAGGCAGTAGCCGCTGTCGTTACTGTAGGTGTTCCTGTGATAGAACAGTTAGTTGTATTAAGTGTCAATCCTGCGGGTAAGCTTGGATTAACGCTACAAGAAGAAACTCCACCCGTAACAGTTAAAGCATAATTCACAGTAGTATTTGAATTGATTGTAGTCGATCCACCAAAAGAAAAACTGAGAGTCTGTGGAGCGAGTGTATTGATTCCAAAGTTTAAATTTGCCGTTGTATTTCCAAATTGATTGCTTGCTGTAATTGTATAATTTGTTTGCGGTGAAACGGCACTCGGCGTTCCAGAAATCGCGCAGGTAGAAGGATTGATTACAATTCCTGTCGGAAGTGCCGGATTAATTGTGCAATTGGTAATTCCTCCCGTAAATGTTGGAACCAGCGAGCTAGATACTCCTGTTGTAAAAGTTGCTACTCCTCCTGAAGGATAACTGAGATTAGACGGCGGATTAGCAGTTCCGGTTAACGTGATAGTAGCCGTTGTGCTTCCATATTGATTCGTAGCTGTAATCGTAAATGTTGTTTGAGAAAACGCAACCGTCGGAATTCCAGTGATTGCACAGGTGGTAGGATTTAAACTAAGTCCTGCGGGTAATGCGGGGTTAACCGTGCAATTGGTAATTGTTCCTGTAATCGACGGGATAATGCTAACAGAAATGCCAACGGTTAAGGTTGCAGTATTTGTCCCTGTAGATCCAGCAGTAAAAACTAAATTGGTAGGAGCAGTTTCTGTCGTCGTGGTTGTAGTGGTAGTTGTCGAAGTAGACGACCCCGTAGAAGAACTAGAGGAGCTTCCTCCTAATAATGCAATCGGTAAAAGTGCTGTTAGAGGGGATTGCCCATTTTTGCCTTTGCAGTCAATTAAACTAACGGAAGCAAATATAATAACGCTCAATGTATAGGTGAAGAATGATTTTTTTTTCATTTAAAGTTTTCCTTTTGTTACAATTTTTCAGCGAAAAAGAAAACCTACTACTACCTTCTTCTTTCACTTACAGTTATCTAGAACAAGGGTTTTATGCCTGTCAAGATTTTTTTAAGTAACTTGAGGAAAAAATATCATCATCCAAAACTCTACCCTTTGGGACTAAGAGACTTTACTTTTTTGAATGCCAGAATTTTTTTATCGAGGGTAACAAGTGTTGCTCCCTCAGAAATGGCAGTGGCTACAATCCATCTGTCAGCCGGATCTTTATGATCCCATTTTAGATTCACTGCAATATTAGAAATCTTAGAAGAAATAGGAATTTCCTTAAATCCTGATTCAGACATTGCACTATCATACCATTGAATCGCTGGGAGGCTAAGTGTAATATGCCCATGTCTAGCAAACATAAATATTTCCCATGAGGTGATGGCGGATAGAAAAACTTCTTTTGCATTATCAATTGCGACTTGAATACGTTTAGGCAATTTATTCCCATTCATGTAATAAACAAAAATATGAGTATCAAGTAATAACTTCAAAGGTTTTCCCAATCGTCACTAAAAGAAATATCTTCCAATCTACTACTGTTAATTTTGACACTACCTTTCAGGTTCGATTGTTTAGTTTTTTTCCAAAGGGAAACAGGAACCAAATAAGCAATTGGTTTATTTCTTTTATGAACTAAGATAGGTTTAGAAAATCCTCTCTTATCATCTAATAACCGTAAACAATTTTGTTTGAATTCTGTAATCGTATAGTCTTCCATATGTCTATTTTAAATGGTCATTTTTAAAAGTAAACATTTTTTTACTTCCTTTAATCCGGCGCATTGTTAATCCTCCTAAGCGCATTATTACTAGAATCCACAAAGTATAGTCTGTTCCCATCACTTGTAATTCCACCTAGATTTCCTAGAAGTGCGGATGCTCCTGTTCCATCCTGGTAGCCATTAGCCCCGGCAATAGTAACAACAGCCAAACTAGAAATCAATACTCTACGAATTTTTTGACCAGTGTATTCCGTGATAAAAAGGTTAGTTCCATCTGTTTCAATTCCATGCGGAGAATTAAAAGTAGCCGCAAGTCCTGTTCCATCTGTAGAAGTTGCTACCCCACTTCCAGCTATTGTCGTAACAGGGAATGGGGAGCTAAGATCAATTTTTCGAAGAGTATTGCTTCCGCATTCTACAAAATACAATGCATTTCCAGTAGAAACTGAATCGCATGGAGCATTCAGGCTTGCGGCAAGTCCATTTGCATTATCAACTGCGGATGCAACTCCATTGCCCGCAATCGTAACAACTGCACCAGAGGAAGCTAGGAAGCGTTTAATTTTATTATTCCCCCGGTCGCTGATATAGAGATAATTTCCGTCTGTTGTAATTCCATTCGGAAAATTAATACGAGCAGACGTTCCTGTTGCATCTACGTCACCGGCTGATCCACCAAGTCCAACTAGTGTAGTCACCACAGTGGAGCTAATAACAATTTTGCGAATTGTGTTATTTCCCCTGTCACATATAAATAAGTTTGTTCCATCAGTAGAAATTTGAAGCGGGTTATTAAATCTTGCCGCACTACCAGTTGCGTCTAACGTTCCAGAAGTTCCACATAGTCCTGCAATAGTAGTTACATTTCCAGTAGAAATTTCATACTTTCTAATGCAGTGATTTCCCGTATCGGCAATGTATAAATCTTTTCCATCAGATGTAACTCCGAGTGTAAAGTTTAATCTTGCAGATCCTCCGTTTGCATCTACTGCCCCCGCACTTGCAGTAGGAGGAAGAGAACCGGCAATCGTTGTTACACTAGCTGCGTTAGTCGCAATAGTAAACGTAGAAAGAGTAGAAAGAATTTTTCCTCCGACTAAGTAACCAGTAATACAATTTACGCTAAAGCTAACATCTGCTGTAAGTATCCCGGAAAGTGTTCCTCCGTTTAAAGCACAGACTTTTCCGGTAGGCTGCGATTTGAAACTTAACGCAAAAGAGGTATTATTTGGTAAAATCGTTCCAATCTTTGTGTTATTATCAAATGCCTTAAAAGAATTTCCACTTGTATCATAATACATCTCCAATGTGTCAGTTGCACTTAATCCAGTTACATTAACACTACCAGCGCTACCTAGAATACTGTAACCAATATTTGTCACAGTTACGGTGAATTCACTTTTTGACCCATCCTGGGCTACAAGTGTGTAAAGAACTGGATTTGTAAAATCATTTTCAGTTTGCCCGTTTACTTGTAAAATTCCATTTGCTAAAATTGAATTTGCAGTAGTATCAAGCGTAGCCACTAAACTTGAAATAGAAATACTCGACGGTAAAATAGCTGTTATCTGCTTTCCAGAAATTATAGCTGTAACAGGTGGAGATATTTGAAGAAATTGAAAATTTTTAAGATCTTTTGCGGTAGATAAACTAATGGCTGACTGAGTAGGTGTCTGAGGAATTGAAAATATTGATTTTATTTTTGCACTATTACCTGTGCAAGTTAAGAGAACAAAAAACACCGCTAAGAAAAGACATACTCTCATACTATATCTGACGTCCCAAGAACAATGCATCTATCATATGATTTCATAAGTTAACTTTATAGCTATCAGAAATTTATGTCAAGTGTTGAAGTAAATGTTTTCAATTATGACAAAATGCACTTCGAAATATACTTTACTTCCAGTTAACTCGAACGAATATTAGAATCAAAGTAAACAGATGATAATACCAATAATAACCAAAAACCCAACTACAGGTATGAATGTAAAAGTATTTCATTCGACCGATCTAATTATTTCTAACGATTGGAACCAAGTCGTCCAGAAAAAGAATATCTATGCATCCCTGCCCTATCTTTTCGCAATGGAAAAATCCCTGGGCAGTGAATTGGGATTTCGCTATTTATTGTTTTACAATCACAATTCCGTTCCTGTCGCCGTAGCTGTAGTGCAATGCCTAAATTTTATAGATAAAGGCTTAAGCGACAAACAAGAAGTTTGCCGCATTCGAAATACAATTAAGAATAGACTTCTTACGAGTAAAGGAATTTGGATGATGACTTGTGGAACCCCATTTGCCAGCGGTGAAAATGGATTTGTATTTTCCGATGCAATTGAAAGCAAAGTGGCTTATGAGCATTTGGCGAAGGCTCTTGTTGAATTACAAAAGGCAGACACTTCGGCTTCGCTCAGTGCAAGCACTTCTTTTTTGCTTAGTACGAAAACTACTGTGATATTATTTAAAGAATTATTTCCTAATTCTTTTGAAAGCGGGATTTCCCTTTCTAAAAAAGGATTTAGCGAATTCCAAATAGATGTAAATATGATCATGCAAATTTCTCCCGTGTGGAAAAATTTAAACGATTACTTAAATGCACTGGTAACCAAGTTTAGAACCAAAGCAAAAACTGCGCTTAGAAAATCCGAAGAGCTAACAGTAATAGATATGAACCTAGAAGAAATAGAAATTTACAAAGAGAAACTGCAAAGCCTCTATTTACAAGTTCTAGATAAATCCTCTTTTCAATTTGGAACACTCAATGCTGAATCATTCCTAAATCTTAAACAAAATCTAGGAAATGATTTTATAGTCAGAGGATATTTTTTAGATAGTGAGTTAGTCGGGTTTAGCTCCTCGTTTCTATTTAATTCAATATTAGATGCCAACTATGTTGGAATCAATTATGCGTTAAACCAGGAGTATGCGATATACCAGAGAATGCTTTACGACTATATCGAATTAGCCATTACCCGTAACTGTAACGAACTTCGATTTGGCAGAACTGCAGAAGAAATAAAAAGCTCCGTAGGCGCAATACCAGTGCCTATGAAGCTTTTTATAAGACATCGAAACCCAATTGCTAATAGAATTCTAAGAGCAATAGTTGGAACGATAAAACCAAGTGAATATGAACTACGAAAACCTTTTAAGCAAATTGACAGATAACTCCGCCCATGAGGCAAAGAGTAATTATCCAGTAACCTGCGTTAATCGCTATGTATTTAGATCCTTTTCTTTCAAATAAAGCGTTAGTTCCAATAATGGGAAATACAAAGAAAATTCCAGCAAGTGCTCCATGGAGAGCTCCATGCTTAAAGGTTCTAAAGTTAGAGCCGTATTTAGCCATGAATGCAGTTACATAGGTGTTGAGTTCTGAGCCGGTTTCTTTTAGTCCTGGTTCATTCATCAAGATAGAATAAAGATGTGTCTGATGAATTACCATCCCATTGAGAGCCATGGCAATAAAAAAACTAAATAGATAACTCAAAAGAAAGATTAACGGCATATTAGCCCCTTTAAGCTTTTCTTCATCTAAACCACTAACGTTCATCCAGACAGTACCCATTACTTTTGGGTGATACCAGATAAAACCTATTACCATAGGAACGAGTGCACTAAGTGCGAGAATTAAAAAATTTGGAGTCATAGGGCATGTGTAAAATTCCAAAACAAATTGTCAAACTAATATTAGAAGCATTCTAATTCCAAACCCTATTAAAACGAATCCTGAAACTCTATATAAATTGGTTAATATCTTTGGTTTTAGGTAACTTCTGATTTGCCTCGCAGTAAAAACCTTTAGTAAATCGGTGCTAAGAATTGCAAGGAGAACTCCCGAAAAATAATAAAGCGCATTATACCCACTAGCCTCCAAATTCTTTTCATAAGTGACAACTCCGATCCAGACAAAGAATACAAATGGATTCACAAAATTTACTAAAAATCCTTTCGCAAAACAGGAAAGATGATGCAATGCAGGCAAATCTCTCTTTTCCGCTAAAGAATTTCCTGGATTCAATAAATATTTCAATCCGAGTAAAATCAAAAGCATTCCGCCGATAAGTGCAATCCAAAACTTAGTGTCAGACTTATACAGAAAAGAAGTCACTCCAAGGTAACAGAGGCTAACGCATATTACATCACTTACAATAATTCCGAGTGCAACGAATATTCCTGACAGAGTTCCCAATTGGAAGCTAACTGACAAAAGTAAAAAAAATACCGGACCAATAAATACAATCATCCCAAGTCCTAAAATATATCCTTCTAAAAATTCCACTTGCTCTGACTCCTTTAAAATTTATACACCGAGGATAGATTCAACAAGCAAATTAGAAAACTACTGCTTATCAAGCGCAATAAAAACGCCGATATGAAAAATAGAAAGCGTTATTATTATGATAAGTAAATTTATTACAATCACTTCCCTCCTTCTAGTTTTTTTTGGAATAGGATACAATTATAAAAAATATAGGATTGCCCCTAGAATTTTTTTTCCAGAAATAGAAGTCACAAATGAAAAAAAAGAAATTGTTAAGCTAGAAAATAAGACAGGCAAATTACGAGTAATCTCTTTTTATGCAAGCTGGTGTCACGATTGCAAAGTAGAATTTCCTAAATTGCTATCTGCTATGCAGACTGATTTTTCTGAATACGAATTTATCGCCATTACAGATGAGGGCTTTGAAAAAATGGTAGCATTTAAGGATAAATACAAGTATCCGTTTACTTTCTATACTCTACCAAACTCATTTGATACCTATGATATTTACGCAATCCCTACTACCTACATTTTAAATTCCAAAAACGAAATCATTTTTAGCAAAGTCGGTGCTATTGATTGGAAAAATTTATACCCAACTTTAAACCAATAAAATCAGGCTTAGCAACAAATTGTATTCTTGTGCAGAGGTAATATTTTTTACTAAAACCTATTTTGATTTTTGCTATCCTAAAATCACCTTTCTTGTGAATTGGAGTGATGCATTATTTATTTTTATTTTTACTTCTGGCATCTACTTTATTTTCACATCCTACCAAAGATGATTATATTTCTAAAACCTTCTCTTCCACTGACGGACTTGCGAATAATATCGTTAGTTCCATAGCTCAGGACAAAAAAGGTTTTCTCTGGGTCGGGACATATGGCGGACTCAACCGTTATGATGGACGGGAATTTAAAACTTACACGATGGCTAATGGATTAGTGTTTGATGCGGTGCGCTCTGTCTTTGTAGATGATGCGTCAGACGATATCTGGGTAGGAACAGAGCTAGGACTTAGCATTGTAAGAGATGGAAAAATTCTAGATGATAAAAAAGAATTTCCATTCCTAGATGGATTTTTAGGAAAAGATATTCGCGCAATAAACAAAACAAAAGAAGGAGTCTTTCTAATTGGAACAACTAATGGTCTATATACTATTAGAGATAAAAAAAAGATTCGCTTAAAAAGTTTTAAAAAGGTTTCT
>JANMOF010000076.1:0-6708 GCA_031368925.1 Leptospiraceae bacterium | reverse complement strand
AGCGTTGTAAAGACCGCCGTTAGTGTTAACCGCGCCAATGTTGTTTACTGCAATTTGAATGTTCTTATTATCAAAATTTAAATATTCGTTGCCGGCCCAAAATTGTGTTTCGGTGTCGTACTTATAAATTAAGTCGTTGCCGATAGTAAACATAGGTTTAATATTATAAATAGCATTATTGAATTTGCCATTTTGCATTAAAAGTACTTTTACATTTTGCAATGGGCTTTGAAAGTTTACAATTGATTTGACTGCAAAATCTAAATTATGCTTCAATTCTACATCCCGTACAGATCGGGTTCGTTTAATTTGTAATGGTACAGTTGCGTTATTTTCGTAAATAATATAATCGCGGGCGACTACCCAGAATTTTTCTGCAATGATTGGGTAGACTCTTTTTTTAATAGATGTCCCCCATTTATAAATGCTTCCCGATTTGCCGGAGATAAATTCATTTACCTTAGTTGTTGGAAATGGGTTTATTTCGTTATAGGTTATCGAAAATCCTTTGGTAATGGTAGGCTCCCCGTAAGAAGTATACTTAATTTCTCGAAGTAGTAGAGAGCCAACAACGCCTGCTAATACAAATGCATTTTTCCCATTTCCATAATAGAGTTTTGGAGTAATAATCTCAGAGGCTAATTTTGTTATGCTGTTATCTTTAGGATTAAACCAGTATAGGTTGTATACTCCCGCATTTCCGAAGAAGATGAGAAATGTTTTAGAAATAGAAAAAATATGAGTTCTATTTTTTATGTTAGGGTAAATCGACTCAAACCGCTCTTTACTTACTAGTAGTTTTGGTTTCTTAGGATCTTTTAGAGTTTCTTCGTATAGATTCTCATTGATAAAATAATAGATGCTCGAGCCGTCAGACGATACAGCAGAGCGATTTTTGCAAGAAACATAAGTGTCGGATAAGTAAGATGGCTTGGGCTCAATTAAGGAGACATTTACCATTCTACAACCTGCACCGTTTGGGAGTTTAAATAATACAATTGCATATTCTGCTTCTGAAGATACGCTAATCATTTCAGGAATATCGGGAAAAGTTAAACTTTTGCTAAGAGGATTTGCTAAGTCTCTAAATGTAATTTGCTTATCCTCTGTCCATACTACCCGGTTTCTATCATTGGATACTTCGATTATGCGCTGATTGATTGGCTTTTTATTAGATAGTATTTCGTCTGACGCACGTTTTGCTTCTAATTTGTTTTTAATTTTATCTTGTGCTAATGAAAATTTTTCGTCTTCTATTAGAGTGTCGATGTCTTTTACGATTGTTTCATTTTTGTTTTCACAGGAAATAAAAAAAAGTAGGGTGATAATTAGAATTAGCCGCTTATTCATTCTACTTCCTTAATTTCTCCGCTGTCGATTAAAATTTCCTTAGCAAAAAGTCCACTTGCCGTTGCTGCTACATACTTTGTATCTAAATAGGTTAAGCCACCTGTTAAAGCAGCACCTAGAAGTGGAAGCCATTTTAGAAGCTGAGTTCGAATTAGTTTTTTAGAAAGATTCATTCCCAATTTTTCTAAAAGCGATTCTACAAATCGAATTGTAGCAGGGCGGATAATAATCTTTGTCCCCGCATCTTCTAAAAGTCTTTCGACTAAGTGAAGACTCGTTTGTTTGAACATGCAGTAAATCAAAAGTTCTTTTGTTACTAGTGCTTCTTTTCCGTAGAGAGAAGCTATGTCTTTAATGAGGTGACCCTGGATTCTGTAGACCATGAATAGCTCGGGCAGAATTGTAAAAATGCTAAATACTCCAGTTGGAAGAGAAAGTCCTGCACTGATTGCTGCTGTCTTTATTGCTGCTGACTGTGCAAGCTCTTTGGCAATTTCTGTTGGATCACCTACTGTCTCTGCGTAAGGGCTACTATAGGCTTCAATTCCAGTGATAAGATCAAATGCTCTTTGGGTAAAATTATCTGTTGCCATAAGATGAGTTAAAAATCGAGCAAGGCAATTTGGCAATAGAAAATTTTTGACTTTTCCTGTAGAGTCTTTCTAAAATCATGTAAGACACCCGCACCATGAAAGATAGATTATTAAAAATACAACAGAAATTCCTGAAAATAGATGAAGAGCTTTCAGGTCCTAATTTGAATTCGCAAAAATTAAAAGAGCTTTCTAAAGAGCGCTCTAGGCTCACCCCTATTTATACTAAGATTGAAGAATACTTTAAGACAGAAAAAAACCTAGAAGATGCAAAGACAATGATTGCAAGTGAAAGTGATAGTGAGATGATTGCCATGCTTAAGTCTGAGCTAGAAGAGTCTAATGCGCTATTAACCTCACTGACGGAAGAGTTAGAAGTAATGCTTCTACCGCCTGATCCTAATTCTGGAAAAAATGTTCTCGTAGAAATCAGAGCAGGAACCGGCGGAGAAGAAGCGGCGTTATTCGTTGCTGATTTGTTTAGAATGTATACTAAGTATGCAGAAAAAAAACGTATGAAGTATGACATTATCGACATGGCACAAACAGGTCTTGGCGGATACAAAGAAATTGTATTTTCTATTGAAGACGAAAGAGCCTATGATCTTTTTAAATTTGAACCAGGCGCGCATCGCGTTCAACGCATACCAACTACAGAAGCTGGTGGACGAATTCACACGAGCGCTGTGACTGTTGCGGTATTACCAGAAGCAGAAGAAACTGAAATTAAAATTCAGGAAAATGAAATCCGGGTAGATGTATTTCGCTCTTCCGGTCCTGGGGGGCAATCTGTAAATACAACTGACTCAGCAGTGCGCATAACGCATATTCCTACGGGGCTAGTCGTAAGTTGCCAGGATGAAAAATCCCAATTAAAAAATAAAGACAAGGCAATGCGAATTTTACGTGCACGTATTTTAGAAAAGCGTGATGAAGAAGCAAAGGCAAGCTCAGACGCACTCAAAAAACAAATGATTGGCTCGGGTGATCGCTCAGAGCGAATCCGTACTTACAATTATCCGCAAGAGCGTCTCACCGACCATAGAATTAATTTTACAAGTCACAACCTATCAGCCATACTTAATGGTGATATGGATGATTTACTAAATGAACTCATTCAAGCAGATAGGATTCAAAGATTGCAAGAGAGTAAGGGGAATTAGCCGCTTTTGCCACAGAGGCACGGAGTCACAGAGAGTGCGTAATATTTCTGTTTCCCAATTATTTTTGAAAATCTAAATAACTTATTTCAGCAAGTTTGCTTGCTTGTTCTATATTAAAAATATTTTCTCTAATTGTTCTAGAGTCTTATCTTGCTTAGCCGTTACCTTCATATACTCAATATCTAGAGTCTCCTTATGCAGGTAATATAACCTTGCCGCCCATTCGCAATCGGAATTCGATTTCCAATGGACACAGGCGCGTAAGCGGTCGAGAATAATATCTTCCAGTCCTATCACATATACTTTCATCCCGTCCGGAAGGATTAATTCTAGTATCCTCTTTGAATCAGCATCTTCTAAGACAAAATTAGGAATTTCTACACTAACTAATAAAGTTGGATGAAACCAATGTCTACCTTGTTTTTTAAATCCTAGTTGAGTTAATATTTCATCTGCTTTATCTCGGTAAGATAGAATCAAATCAATATCAACAGTAGTATACTCATTACGTGTATATATTTCAACTGCAAGTCCACCTACAATAATTGGTCTTTGTGCTTCACCAAGTAAATGTGTTAGAATTCCAACAGTCCCAATCATTTTCTCGAAATTAGATTTCTCGGAAAGTGAATTTAATTTTACAATACTATCTTCAGGAAGGATCATAGTACCATTGAGTTTTTGAAATATAACGAATTTTTCCGTCCGCCTCTGCTTTTTTCCAGCGCAGAAGGCAGATTTCATTTAAAATAGTAATTTCTTCTGGATCTCTAGATCGCCTACGAAAAGCACGTTCTCTTCCATTTTGTAGAATTTTTATTTCTGCCTCTGCTTTATGGCTTTGAATAAAAGTATTTAAGTCTTCTAATTTCCTGACTGGCATTAGCTTATAAAAACAGTGTTTGAAGAATTAGCAAGTCAAATATTCTCAAGCCAATACGGTTTTCTGTGTCATGGCGTGGTTCGATACATTATGCTGCGACCTAAGGAAGTAGCATTGATTTGAAGATTTCGATTTTGTTAATATTTAATAAAGCAATAAAAGGAGATGTGTCGGAGATAACGATCATTAGTCCTGGTTAAGATTGCTTAGTGTTTTCAAATCCCGTTCTAATTCTTCTTCACCATAGTGAATAGAAATATCCCTACTTCCTAATTCTTTTTGAAAATCTAAATAACTTATTTCGGCAAGCTTACTTGCTTGTTCTAACGTTAGAATATCTTTCTCGTAGAGGTATATAGCAAATTCTAGTTTTAAATTTACTTCGGAGAGAAACGTATTCTTTACATATTGATCTGAATTTTCTAAAACCATGTTTTTCTCCTTCTCATATGCATTGTAGCATATAATAACAAGTTAGTCAACTAGGAAATTTGTCATGGGAGATATAGAGAATAAGTCTTCAATATTCGTAACACGGATAATTATGAATTTTTAATGTTGAATTATGAATGGAAGAGTTATTGCGTGAATAATGTTAATTTTTTAATAGATTGAATAATCCTAGACCTAAATTCAAAATTTTTAATTCAAAATTCATAATTTTTCCTATTTTGTCTGTACATCCTGCTATTATTTTCTAACATTGGAGATACTATGATAGCGGTTAATTCGTATTTTTCGGGAGCGGGGTTATTTGATATTGGACTTTCTTTATCGGGATTGCAAATCCAACAGAGCTTTGAGATTGATTCCGTTTGTTGTGAATCACAAAGAAAGAATTTTTCCCATGAAGTCAAAGAGTGCGATATATCTCAAAAATTAGTCTTTGATGAGATTAAATCAGATGTTATGGTTGCAACATACCCTTGCACAAAATATTCCACTGCCGCAAATCTATATGGTACAAGAACAGGTGATGATTTATTTTTGCATTTCTTTAGACATATAGCTATGCAAAGACCAGAAGTATATGTTGTAGAGAATGTTCCGGGGATGAAAAAGTTTCCAGTTGTAATGGAGGCTATGAGTAAGTTGCCCGACTACTATGTTTCGGTATTTTGTCCCGTGCAAACAGAAAAGTTTCTTCCCCAACGTAGAGATAGACTGATATTAATTGGTTCTCGTAAATATTTTCTTTGGCGCGAGCCTGAATCAACTAAGAGAGTCAGACTAAAAGAAATTCTAGAAAAAAATCCAGATATTAAAATTCCTAACTATGTTTACTCTCGCCTAGAAGGGAAATACAGGGATTTGCCGATCATCTCTGATCCAGATAAAGACGACCTCGCACCTACTTGTGTCGCGCATTATTCCAAAGATAGAGGCACTCGCTTAGTCAAAGATAAATTTCATTCGAAAGGCTTACGTCCATATACCACACGAGAGTATGCAAGACTCCAAGGTGTTCCCGATTGGTTTCACTTTGCTGGCAACGATTCGCAAGTTTACAAACAAATAGGCAATGGTGTTCCGGTTGTCTTTGGGGAATGGGTTGGACGGGAGATTAAGAGGTATTTTGGGAGATGATTAAAAATTATAATCGACACAAAATTTAAATTATATTCATTAGAATAATTCCTATTGAAAAGCAGATTACTCTAATGTTACAACAAGGTCTATACGAGAAACTCATTGATAAATTAATTTCTTCTAAAATCAATCATTTAGATAGAAATACTTTTTATATCAAAGAGACTACAATTGACAAGTCCGAAGCTATCAGAGTTTTATCTCAACATTTAGCAGAAGTTATTAAATTTGCCCTCAATAGTTTTACAGGCGATACTAGTCTGGAAGACCAAATTCATCTTTCCAATAAAATTATTTTATATTTAAAAGACGAATTACAAAAAGAAAATTTCGAAGATGATATTATTGTAACCGAAGGTAAAATACTTTCTGCCGTATTCTCTAAAGTCGATGCGAGATTTTCTGATTTTGAAAAACATCTTAAAGAAATTACGCCTTACACTCGTTTATCGCAGAGTGAGCTTTTTACAGGAAATAACGCAGGTATTTCTCTTGAAAGTGAAATCAAAAAAGAAATTCTTTCCTCTGATAAAATTTGTTTTCTTGTATCCTTTATTAAATGGACTGGAATTCGAATCTTTGAAAGAGAATTACACGAATTTACCGACAGAGGTGGTCAATTAAAAATCATTACTACTTCGTATATGGGTGCAACAGACTTAAAAGCTGTAGAATACTTAGCGAGTTTAAAGAACACTGAAATTAAGATTTCTTATAATACAGACAATGAAAGGCTCCATGCGAAAGCATATTTGTTTTTTCGAGAAACTGGATTTCATACAGGATATATTGGCTCATCAAATATTTCTCGCTCTGCGTTAACCAATGGACTTGAGTGGAATATGAAAGTAACCACGAAAGAAGTAAGTCATATCATTGATAAATTCCAGAAAACCTTTGACACTTATTGGCAAGACAAAGAATTTGAATTATTTAAAACAGGAGACCATTCCGAAAAATTAAGAATAGCACTCAAAAAAGAAAAGAGTTCTGACAGAAATAATTCTATTTCCTATTTTGATTTACGACCATTTCCTTTTCAGGAAGAAATATTAGAAAAACTACAAACAGAAAGACAACTTCATAATCGTTATAAGAATTTGATCGTAGCTGCTACAGGAACAGGAAA
>JANMOF010000048.1:0-10299 GCA_031368925.1 Leptospiraceae bacterium | reverse complement strand
CGTATTAGCCGAAGAAGTTCGAGCATTCTCTCAAAAGTCAGACCAATTGACCGAAGAGATTAACACCACGCTCGACTCTCTAAACCAAGTCGTTCGAGAGACTGTTTCTACAAGGCTTGCGGACGCTGCGTTTGATACGATTGACAAAGTGGATAGAAATTTATTTGAAAGAAATTGTGATGTGCAGGCGTGGACTACCTTCGAGGAAGTAATCAATTGTGCGGAATCAGGCGTGAACAGAGACGAGGCAAGTGCTCTTCTTAAAGATCTACATGGAATCTATGAAGTGTATTATGATATTTATCTCTTAAATCTAAAAGGAGTTGTATGTGCTGCTGGTATCAGGCAGGATTTGATTGGGCAAGATCAATCCGATAGAGATTGGTTTCAACAGGCAATTCAAGGTTACGTCACAGTAACCGACATGTATAAATCCGACACTATCGGAGTTCATACGGTTGCCTATTGTGCACCTGTGAAAAATAAAAGTGGGCAAATCGTGGGTGTCCTCACCACTCGTTTTAACTGGAACTTCATCATTGAAATTATTAATGCAACCCAAGTCTATAGTGATTGCAAAGTATACTTATTAAACTCAGCAGGTCTTGTAATTGCTTCACAGGATAACAGGGATATTCTCAAGAAAGATTTCAGCAAGTATGAAGCATTCAAATTAGCTATGGATGGGGGAAATGGTTTTATCGTCGAGAGAGATTCTGATACAAATAATATTTATCTAGTTGGGTATTCTAAAACGGAAGGATACAATAAATACCAAGGTAAAGGTTGGTGTGTTTTAATTTTACAACAAAAACGGTTTGAATAGTGCGGGTAATGGCAAATGTCTAATGAATTAGTTAAAAACACAGTAGAACTAACCGTCGTTTCGGAAAATAAACAGTTCGTATTTTTGTACGGCGCTGCTTATTTTTCCATTCAGTTGGCAAATGTAATCGAGGTTTATGATTCGCCTAACGTCAAAGATTTACCATGGGAAGAAATTGGTCTGCGCGGAATGATCCAATACCGTGGAATTCCGATTCCAGTCATCGATCCAGTTTTAATTGCAAATATAAAATCAGACAAAAAAGAAAGACCGATTAAGTCAGTTGTGATTTTTGAAAAAGACAATTGTAAAATCGCACTTACAGTAGATAAATTCTACAATATTCTACCAGAACTTGAAAAAGATACAGACGAATTTGAAGAAGATTCCTTTGAATCATTTATCATCGGCTTTTCTATGTTAGCCGACAAACCACTTGTAATTTTAAATGAAGAAAAAATTGTCCGCCATTATAGAAAAATTTTCACCAAACAAGTTTCTTTGAAATCCAATCAAAAACAAGAAGTTGTGACTTCTGTCAAAGAGCAGGTATTAGAAAAGTTTATCTTTTTTACAATCGGAGAGGTTAATTTCGGTGTGCCGATCAAAGAAGTAATGGAGGTTTTAGAAAATCTGGACGTGACCCCACTCTTCAAAGTTGTTCCTGTTTTACGCGGACTCATTAATCTTCGCGGAAAAGTCGTACCTTGTATGGACATTTCCACCTACTTGGGATTACCCGCTCGAGGGTTAAATGAAAATACAAAGTTCGTAATGTTGCAAAGTGGTGGGTCTGAGATTGCACTTTGTGTAGATTCTGTTTCCAAGATGAAAGAAGTGGATAATGCGTTAATTCAAACCAACGAAGGAGTTTTAAACGGACCGATTAGTGAGTATGCGACAGGAATTTTACAATTGCAAAAGCAAACACTCCTTATGATCTCTGCTAAGAACTTAGTCGAGTCGAGTGACTTAAAAGAATATTTTTTGTCTGAGGGGGAGTAATGTATTCAGAAGAAATATTAACAATCTGGCAAGATGATAAGTCTCCCGAAAATCCACTCATTGATCCGCAGGGCAGAAAATTATTCAAACAATTTTTAACGCAATCTCTTTTAGAAGTACAGAAAATTTTACAGATTGTTACAGCACTTGAGATAAGTAAAAATAAACAACAAGACCTAGATTTAATTTATAGGAAAAATCATACCATCTTAGGGTTTGCTAAAATTCTAAAAATTCAAAAACTAATTCACCTAACGTCTCTACTTGATTTTATATTTGATTTTGCTCGGAAAGAAAATTCCGTTTCTAAGTATTCAGTGGATTATTTGATTAAGTTAATTTTGAATTCTGAGATGAAAGTTTTGAATCAATTAAATGATACTGGTTTTATCAAAGAAGATATCTCACTTTTAGTTGAAGAGGCTAAGGTGTATTTGTCGAAGCCACTCGAAATTTGGTTAGAGCGTCACAAACAAACGCAGGCGAATTTTGCTAAAAAAGCCTATACAATTCCTAGCACGCAGCCTTCTTTAAAAGAAGAAATTATTGCGCATAGTCTAGATAATCTCCAACCGATTTCGCAACCCAAAAAGGAATCGTTAGTCGGAAAGACTACTGTAAATGTTCCAGAGACCGAAGTTATCAACGATGAGCCAGAAGATTTAAATATTCCAATAGAGAAAGTAAGTCTCATCAGTGACTTTTATGAAGAGAGTTATGAAAATCTTTCTAAGATTGCAAACCGTCTCGTCGATTTAGAATCATCCCCCGACTCACTCGAAATCATCAATGAACTTTTTCGTTTTGTTCACACTGTAAAAGGGGGAGCTAGACTTTTAAAAATTGTAAAGATTGAAAAACTAAGCCACTCCGTGGAAAATCTTTTAGACCTACTTAGAAACCAAAAGTTTGAAGTTACACCGGTACATATTGATTATCTGCTAGAAGCAAGAACTGCCATTAGTGAGATGATAGAAGAAGTTGCTTCGAAAGGTCCGATTCGAACTAGAATTGCACCTTTGGTGAGAAAGCTAAATGAAGCCTGTGGAATTGGACTCCCTGCTCCGATCACCGAGCCAGTTTCAAAAATAGAATCTTCCGAATTAAAAGAGCCCGCTTCCGAAAAACCAAACGAAATTAGTGTTAAACAAGAATTATCCCCTACAATTCCAAAACAAGACCAAATCGTAACCAAAGAAAAAGAGCCAGTCGTTCGAATCAAAGAAAGACAAGTGGAATCTATTCGAGTTAGCATTGATAAGCTCGACGAAGTAATTAATACCGCGTCCGAGTTGTCTATTTCTAGAATTCAATTTCAGGAGCAAATCACGAATATCTCTAGAATGACAAGAGATATAAAAAGAAGTCTTGTGAATGCGGAAGAATTTGATTCTAAAAAATTACTCGAACGGATTTCTAGGTCGAATGAAACGTTAATTTCCGAAATCAAATCTCAGTTAGGAAAAAATGGCTCTACCATTGCAGATAACGTCCTTACTGATTTAGTCTATCGCTTTTTTAATGAAATGAAGGCGGAAGTTTCTAGAAATGAACTCAGTCAATCGGAAGAGTTAACACTTCTTTTAATTTCGTTTCAAGAGTTGAAAAATTCTATGATGAAAAACGTTGAGAATTTGGAAACGCTTACTTCTAAATTACAAAATGAAGTAATGAATTTTCGAATGGTTCCGATTTCTACTTTGTTCGAGCGGTTTCCTTCTCTTGTCCGCGACATGGCAAGGCAAGCTGGAAAGAAATTAAAGATGGTTCTCTACGGACAGGAAACAGAACTCGATCGGGTAATGATAAATACCCTCTTAGACCCACTCCTTCATATTTTGCGAAACTCAATAGATCATGGACTAGAAGAGCCAGCAGATAGAATCAAGGCTGGGAAAAATGAAACTGGAATTATTAATCTAAGCGCGTATTATCAGGGTTCGTATGCGGTGATTGAAATTAAAGACGATGGACGTGGAATAGACACAGATGCAGTTTTAAAGCGAGCCATTGAGCGTGGGCTTGTGACAGAAGAGCGGGTAAGCTCTCTTAGCCAGAAAGAAATCATTGAGTTTATTTTTGCGCCCGGCTTCTCAACTGCGGAAAAATTAACCGAGATGAGTGGGCGTGGAGTGGGAATGGATGTGGTGATGTCTACCATCAAAAGCCTACAAGGAAGTATTGAAGTCCAAACTAAAAGAGGACAAGGCACAACTTTATTTCTAAAAATTCCTTTGACCTTAGCCGTCGTTCGCGTTTTACTTTTTGAAACTGGGAGTCAACTCTTAGCCTTCCCAATGACGAATGTGGATGAAATTCTAACTGTATCACGCGAAGAAATTGAAACTGTCGGTTCTAAATTTCTCTACCACCTTAGATCGGAAGTGATTTCACTTGTTCCGATTTCCGAGTTGCTAAATATTCCGCATCCCGCTTTTTTTAAAGAGGAGATACCTGTTATTATCCTCTCTGATGGAGTCCAGAAAGTTGGTCTGATTGTAGATTCACTCTTAGGAAGACAAGAAATTGTAATTAAGAATCTGGGCAACCTGCTCAAAAAAGTTCCTTTTATCATGGGCTGTACGATTCTAAGTGATAGAAGGTTAGTGCTAATTTTAAATCCGAGAGAATTAATAGAAGTAGCCACACGTGAGAAAGATAAGTTGGAAAATAAACCTCCAGCGTTTAAAATGCTCAAGAAAGAAGACCCACTTTCTATTTTAGTTGTAGATGATTCCCCGATGCAAAGAAAAAGTATCAAAACTGTTTTGGCGCGCGCAGGCTACTTAGTGGATGAAGCAGAAAATGGATTTGAAGCGATGAAGATGGTAAGAGTAAAAAAATATTCCTTGTTCTGTGTGGATTTAGTGATGCCTCTCATGGATGGGTTTGACCTTGTTAGCCGCTTGAAAAGCCTTCCACTTTATAAAAGTATTCCAGTGATTGTAATTACATCTAAAAATTCCACAGAAGACAAAGAGCGAGGGTTAAAAATCGGGGCAAATGAATTTCTAGAAAAACCAGTCGACCCCGATTTATTAACGGACTTAGTCAAACGCTATATAGGTGCTGAATAATGGAAGCTTCTACTTCAATCAAAAATGCAAATTATCCAATCTACCTTTGTGTGGATAATCCTCTGTTAGGCGAATACCTAGCAAATGAACTTTCCTTTAATAAGTTTAGTTTCGAGAAAATTAGTTTTTCAGAATTAACATTAAAAATTTCCGAGTTAAAAAAAACTCTTTTGATTTTGCAAACAGACGAAGACGAATACCATTTAATCGAACTAGCGCGAAGATTAAAAATGTTTTACGGGTATGAAACTAGAATTATATTTCTTTCTTCTGATTATAAAACAGAAGAGGATGCAAGTAATGTGACAGATAAGTTTTTTCAAGTCCCAGTTGCATTTAGAGAAATCGAAAACTCCATTCAAAAATTTCTCACCGACACACATAAAATTTTAGTCATAGATGATTCTAAGTTGGTTCACAATCACTTAGTTCCACCTCTTGCAAATGAAGGTTACAAAGTCCTTGAAGCATTTAACGGCAAAGAGGGATTAGACTTAACTATTGAATACAAGCCAGATTTAATTATCTGTGATATTGAAATGCCGAATATGAATGGGTTTGAAGTATGCACAGAAATTCGTAAAAACCCTGACGTGCGAGATACCTATATCATCATGTCAAGCACTCTCGGCTCTGCGTCTGATATTCAAAAAGGATTTAACGCAGGAGTAGACGAATACATTACAAAGCCAGTCGTGATTGGGGAGTTACTCGAAAGAATCAATCGGCATTTTAAACAATCTCTGAGCGGGCGGGAAAACATTATTATCCTCGAAAAAGACGAACATATCATTGGAAATATTACCAAGTCCTTACGCAAGCAGGGTTTTTCTGTTCGCTCTACTTCTACCATTGAAGAGACAATTCATCTGATCCAGAAATATCCGTTTGATTTAATCATAAGCGAAATGGAACTCGGCGAAGAAACTGCAATGGATTTGTGTTTGTCTTTAAAGAATGCGAATACTGGATTTCATCCTTCGATTTTAATTCTGACTTCACGTGATAATAACGCTGATTATAAAATGATTATGAATATGGGAGTGTCAGGCATTATCAGTAAACCTTTTTCGATGGACACTCTTCTTGCTTCGGTCGAGCGGTTACTCGCAGATAGGCGCACTGCGGCGGAACGTAAACAACTTTTAAAATACTTATCCAAATCATCTGCAAAAATCGCCTCCGAAAAAGCAATCCTAACCAATGGAGTTGGCGGACGTAGATCGGAGAAAAAGTATGCCTCTCTTTTATTTACTGACATTGTAAATTTTACCGCGCGTTGCGAGAAGTATCCGCCTGATTCTGTCGTTGAACAAATCAATACAATCTTTGAACTCATTACCAAAACCATTCACAAACATGATGGAGATGTAGACAAGTTCATGGGCGATGCTTGTATGGCGTATTGGATTGGCGACGAACACGCGTCATCCGCTATTAAGTTAATTGATGCAGTCCAAGAGATTCGAGATAAAATTGCAGAAGCAAATTTAAAATCCGAAATTTTAACCGAAGATCCAATTCGTATTCGATATGGAATGAACTCAGGGGAAATTATTCTATGTGATATAGGAAGCTCGGAGGCTCGTATTGATTTGACTGTAATCGGAGACCATGTAAATCTTGCAGCACGTCTAGAATCTGCTTCTAAGCAATACGGAGTTGAATCGCTGTTAAGTGAGTATACTTATGAGTTAACCGCAAGTGAAGTCGAAGTCCGTGAAATTGATAGAATCAAAGTTTATGGAAAAAATATTCCAGTAGTAGTCTATGAGCTTCTTGGAAAAAAAGGAATGCTTACTGATTCGCAAAAAGAACTTTTAGGGATTTACAATTTTGCAAAGGATTTGTATTCGAAAGGAAATTTTTCAGAGGCAAAAAAGAATTTTATCCAAGCAAATAAACTCGAAGAAATTTATCCAGGGCGACCTACCAATCCTTCCAAGGTTTACGCGCTGCGCTGTGATTTTCTTCTAAAAAATCCACCTAAGAACTGGGACGGAGTCTGGGCGCTTAGAAAATAATATTTATAAAAAGGATTTGCCACAGGGACGCAGTGGCGCAGAGAATAAATTTTAGTATGAATAATTTTTCTGTAAAAAATCCAATCATGTTTTTCATTTTATTCTTTCAAAACTGCATTCCTTATCTTTATCATGTCAGCACTGAGCAGGCGAAAATAATTTTAAATAGAAAAGAAATCTCGCAAGTATTTGAATCCGAAAAAGAAGAGAGCATAACAAAGAGTAAACTCAAACTCATTCAAAGTGTAAGGGAATTTGCTGTAAAAGAAATTCATCTTAACCCTAAAGGTGGATTTGAATATTTTACAAATCTAGATAGAGAAGAGGTTGGCTGGAACGTGAGCGCTTCGTATCCTTTAAAGTTTGAATCGTATACCTGGTGGTTTCCTTTTGCCGGAACTGTTCCGTATAAAGGTTACTTTGATTTAACGAAAGCCAGGGATGAAGAAAAAAAATTGGTTGAAAAAGGATTTGATACCCGTGTGCGAATAACGGCTGCTTACTCCACATTGGGTTGGTTTTCTGATCCAGTTCTATCTCCTCAACTTCGGATGACAGAGGATGAATTAGTGTCTCTTGTTATACATGAAATGTCACATGCAACAGTCTATTTTCCGGGAGATTCTAATTTTAATGAATCTTATGCAAGCTTTGTAGAAGAAGAAGGAACGGAAATTTTTTACAAAGCGCATAAGTCTGATAAGGCGCAAGAAGTATTGAATAAACGTAGAAATGCAAAAATTCAATCTGATATAATTATCGCTAAAGTAAAAGATACTGCTTTTAAACTAAAGGCTATGTATGAGAGAGAGGATTTAACTGAATCTGAAAAATTAGAACAGAAAAAGAAAATCATCGAAGAGTATCGAACGGAAATATTGGCTAACGCGGATAAGTTTACGAATTTTAATCCTGAGAAATTTAAAAAGACTCCTCTCAATAACGAGAACTTTATCGGTATTTTGCGCTACCATTCTGGTTCAAAATTATTTCAAGATAAGTTCATAGAAGTTAATCGCGATTTTAAAAAATTTCACGAAGAGATGGAAAAACTAAAATCTCTTTCCGTGGAAGAAAGAGCTGAGATGTTGAAAGAGTAAAATATTAACTTCTATGATACCAAAAAAAGAAAATCAATCCAAAGAAATCGTCTTTGATGCAAAGGATTTATCTAAAACTTATACGATGGGGGAAATTCATGTAAAAGCACTTCATGGAATTAATTTGCAGATGAATTCCGGTGAATTGATTGTGCTACTCGGACCTTCTGGAAGTGGGAAGTCAACCTTATTAAATATACTCGGCGGATTAGATACACCAACGGAAGGGACGGTTCGATTTAAGGATAACGATCTATTTGGCTCTGACGAAGAGCGGTTAACACTATTTAGGCGTGAACATGTTGGATTCGTGTTTCAATTTTATAATTTAATTCCAAGCCTTACTGCAAGTGAAAATGTTTCTTTAGTGACAGAGTTAAGTTCTAATCCAATGACACCGGAGGAAGCCTTAGAATTAGTAGGATTAACTGATAGGAAAGATCATTTTCCTGCTCAATTATCCGGTGGAGAACAACAACGAGTATCCATTGCGAGAGCGATTGCTAAACGACCGGATGTATTATTGTGTGATGAGCCGACGGGTGCTCTTGATTTTAAAACGGGGCGTGTTGTTTTAGAAGCAATTGAAAAAGTAAACCGGGAACTAGGAACAACTACGATTATTATTACGCATAACGCATCTATCACTGGAATGGCGGACAGAATTATTACTATGCGCGATGGGACAATTCTTTCAGATGAGAGAAATACAAAAAGAGTTTCTATAGGAGAAATTAGCTGGTGAACACTTTAGATAAAAAAGTGATTCGAGCAATTCTTGGTTTAAAATCACAGAGTATTACAATCGCGCTTGTAGTCGCATCCGGGATTGCAATGTTTATTGCTTCCAGAACAGCTTACGATTCTCTTTGGGATGCAAGAGATAAGTTTTACGCCAACACAATGTTTGCCGATGGATTTGCATCCAGTAAGCCAGCTCCTGAAATTCTTGAGCGGAGAATACGAAATATCCCCGGAATTCAAGATGTAAGACTTCGCATTGTTCAGGAATCAGTTGTAGATTTTCCAGAAGAGGATTTGCCTTCTGCGGGAAGATTTGTTTCGATCACAGGGGGAATGAATGATCTTACGATTACAGAAGGAAGGCAACCAGTAACAAATGATGAAGTCGTTTTGAGTGAATCATTTGCTCGTGCAAATCATCTTTCACCTGGAAAAAAAATTGTAGTCATCTTAGAAGGAAAGCAAAAATTTCTAAATATTGTTGGTCTTGCATTATCCTCAGAGTTTGTTTATATTTTTAGAAGTTCCAGTCCGCTTCCCGACCCAAAGCATTTTGGAATTTTATGGATGAGAAAAGAAGCACTGGAGGCAGCCTTTCAAATGCAAGGCGCATTTAATGATTTAATTTTTACTTTTTCAAAGGATGCGAATCGAAAATCTACACTTAAATTATTAGACCAGGAGCTGGAAGGCTACGGTGGATTAGGCGCATATGACCGGGATAAATTACCTTCGCATTCTTTTTTAAGAGATGAATTTAAGCAACTTAAGACTACTGCCTATTTAATGCCTATGATTTTTTTAGGAGTTGCGGCATTCTTATTACATATTGTATCTACTCGCATTATTTCCAAAGAGCGAGAACAGATTGCAACTTTAAAAGCTGTGGGTTACAGCAATTTGACTGTCGCTATACACTATGTAAAATTATTAACCTTCATTAGTTCTGGTGGAGCTATTCTTGGAATTTTACTTGGAATTTATTTTGGAGATGCAATGCTTTCTTTATACGGTGAGTATTATCAATTTCCAAATTTAAAATTAGTAATAGATCCAACTCTTATTTTTCAAGGCTTTGCTGTCGGAATGATTTCCGGAATTCTGGGTGCGTTGTTTTCTGTAATGAGTGCCGATATTGGCATTGCGCTGGATGGTGACGCCGACCGCGTGGTGATCGTCGATGAAAAAGGCGAGATCGTTGATGGCGATCAGATCATGGCGGTGATCGCCGAGAGCTGGCACAAAAGCGGTACGCTGCATGCCGGTGGCGTGGTGGCGACCGTCATGTCGAACCTTGGTCTTGAGCACTATTTGAACGATCTTGGGCTGACGCTGGCGCGCACTGCAGTGCACTGTACCCCAACCTGGTGCGCACCGCACCTCACGCACAGTGTCCCGGAACGCAGGCCAGTCCAGCTTTGGCAGCATGTGCAGCACAAACGCGGGGTTGGCTTCCGACTCCACTACCTCAATGCCGCCCTCATCAGCGCGGGCATAAAGGTGATGGAAACCGACTTGGGTGA
>JANMOF010000045.1:0-12252 GCA_031368925.1 Leptospiraceae bacterium | reverse complement strand
AGGGAAGTTCTTTTTCTTCATCGTCTAGGATTTTTACTTCTACGCAGGGAACGTTCATGCCTTGCTTTGCTCTCCAGGTAATTTGTTTGTCTAAATCCCATTCCTCCATTTCAGACGTTAGGCGTGATACTGTTCCTACAGGGGATAATTCTGTCATGCCCCATGCATGTAGGATTGGAATGTTAAATTCCTTTTGAAAACTTTCAATCATCGAGCGTGGCACAGCAGAGCCACCGATTACCATTCGATTGAGTTTAGATAAATCATGTTTCTTTGATTTCAAATGCTGGTAGAGTAGTTTCCAAATCGTTGGAACACCTGCGGCTAATGTCACTTTTTCTTTCTCTAGAATTTCCGCTAGAGCAGGTCCGCCCATATTTGGACCCGGAAAAATAAGGCTAGAGCCAGTCATGGCAGCCCCGTAAGGAATTCCCCATGCGTTCGCGTGAAACATGGGAACGACTGGAAGTGCCCTATCTCTTTCGGTTAACGCTAGACTATCCGCAAAGCAAATCCCCATCGAGTGTAAAAAGAAAGACCTATGGCTATAGAGCACACCTTTAGGATCACCCGTAGTTCCTGAGGTATAACAAAGACCAGCCGCTTGGTTTTCAGGAATATCAAATAGGGAAAAATCATCATTTGCCTCTGCTAATAAGGTTTCGTAGTCGAGTGTATTTGGAAGCTCAACACCTGCGGGAACTCCATCATCCATTAAAATAAAATTTTGCACTTTAGGAAACTTAGAAGCAAGTGGGGCGAGTAATTTTGCAAGTGAGTGGTCGATAAAAATTACTTTATCTTCTGCATGATTTACGATGTATTCCAATTGCTCTGGAAAAAGTCTGATATTAAGTGTATGAAGAACTGCACCCGAGCAAGGAATTGCAAAGTAAAGTTCGTAGTGTCTAAAGCTATTCCAGGCGAAGGTTGCAACTCTATCACCTTCTTTGATTCCTAGTTTACGCAGAACACTCATTAGCCGTAATGTGCGTTTGTAAAAATCTTTATTTTTATACCTATGTGCCGTGTTATTTGCCAGATAAGAAACAATTTCTTTTTCCGGGTAGTTTTCTTTTGTTCTCTTTAAAAGAGACGTTAGGCTTAAAGGCACATCCATCATTAGTCCATTCATAGTATTCTCCTATTTAATGTCAGTTCGAGCCGCGAAGCGTGTCGAGAACTACAAGTGCTAAAAGCATTTATTTCGCTAACGCTATTAGCACTTCTCGACAACGCACGAAGAAACTGTGCTGCTCGAAATGACAACTTTTTAATCTCTCACCAAATCAATCTTATCCGCTACTTTTTTAAATTCTGCTTTTTCTCCGATGCGTAGGAGTCTTATTTTTTCTTTTTGTTCTGATTTTTCCATTGCTTGTTTAATCATTTCCATTTCACTTCCGCCTCTCCTGTAGAATGTGCTGTGGTGAATTGGAATCATGTACTTTGCATTTATATCCTTAAAGATTTGCACTGCACCAAATGGATTTACATGAACTGCATTTCCAAATCCGCCACCCGTTATCCAACTTGCTGGACCTACAGGAATGAGCGCAATATCGATGTTATACGCTTTGCCGAGTGATTTAAAAATCGAATCATCATAGCCTGTGTCTCCACCGAAGAATACGGTTACTCCCCTGTATTCGATAAGATAACCGGTGTAAGGCTCTCCGTCCCAGAGATTATCAATGAGCCATCTTCCTCCGAAATGTTTTACTTGCACGGCAGTAATTTTTAATCCGTCTAGTTCGAGCGTTTTACCATTATTAACCGCATAGACATTTTCAAATAGTTCCTCCGGAATATAAGTCACACCTCCTTCCGGCGCGAATAAATGTTTCGAGCCTTTTAGTTTTCGAAGAGAGCTTTGGTCTAAGTGATCGAAATGAGTATGTGAAATTAGGATTGCATCTACTTTTTCTATTTTCTCCAAATCAATCCCTGGCTCGATAAATCTCTTTACAATAATTCCAGTGGTTGTGCTGAAATTCGGATCTGTTATAACCCATTTGTCGTAAAAACGAATTAGAACTGTGGCGTGTCCTATCCAATAAAACTCTAATTTATTGGGTTCTTGAACGGTCTGGGGTGCATGGGTAAAACTTGGTTTTAGAGTTGTGTAGAATAAAGTGCAAGAAGATAGGCACATAAAAACTAGAAATGGGAATAGCTTCATGAATTCCACTTGAAATTTCAGAAAATTCGTTGGCAATCAAATTATAGAAATAAACAAAATTCTTGCTATTTTTTCAAACCCTATTTTTCTACATTTATGTCCGAAAAAAAAGAGATTTCTACTCCAAGTTACCAAAACATATACAGAACTTTTGTTATCACGGTTATAGCCCTAATTCTTTCTACCCAGGCGATTACTCAATATTTTATTTATACTCAAAAATACGATGCGAACCGAATCAATATTGCCGGCAGGCAAAGAATGCTTAGTCAAAATATTTCTAAGATGATTTTAAAAATCTATCTAGAAAAAGAAACTGCATCCAGCAGCGACTTTCAGCAGCTAGAAACTCTCAAAAACTTATTTGTTTCTTCTGAGAAAGCAATTTTAGAAGGCAATAAAGAACTGGGAGTGGAAGAGAATAATAGCGAATTGGCTTTAGCTTTATTTCAAACTTTAAAACCTCATTCTGAATCAATTAGAGACATTGTAGATTTACTTTTACGGGATAAAAAAATTGAAGAGTCCATTATTCAAAACCTTTATTTGCATGAAGCAGAATTTTTACGAATTATGGATAAGATAGTTGTCGTATATAGCCAGGAAAGTATAAAGAGGACTTCTAATTTACAATTAGTAGAATCTATTCTTGCGTTATTTGCAGTGATTGTAATTCTTCTTGAAATTGCAATTTTATATCGCCCTTTGATTCAAAAATTGACAGCGGATAATCAGGAACTCGCTTTGCAGAAAAAAAGTCTAGAGGATTTTTCTTTTCTTCTTTCTCATAAAGTAAGAAAGCATGTTGCCAATCTTCTGGGGCTAATGAATACAATTAATCCAAATAACTTACTTGAGATTCGTGAGTATTTTCAATATGTCAGGCAATCGGTCGTAGAATTAGATACTGTTAGTCGAGAATTTGAAGACAAGTCCGTGACTATGGACTCTATTGTTGCGATAAACGCAGTAGATTCTACAAAAAAATATGAGACCTTTGAAAAGCTAAGAAGTATTATGCTCATTGATGATGATAAAATTACAAACATACTTACGAAGAAAATTCTACTCAAGCATAATCCAGAAATAAAAGTAGAAGTTTTCTCAAATCCTTTTGATTCTATTCAGCATCTAGAAAAACTAAAAGCGGATAATTGGGAGTTTCCGATTATTTTTCTAGACATAAATATGCCACAAATGAACGGCTGGCAATTCTTAGATAAGATCGCGAGTCAAAATATGAATCCCACTATTTACATTTTAACTTCTTCAATTGATAAAAATGATATCGATAAAGCACGGACTTATAAGAATGTAAAAGCATTTTTAACAAAACCTTTAACATTCGAAAAAATGCCGACCTTTGTATGAAGCTATTTTTCTTTTTATTTTTTATCGGATTACAATCTTTATCCTCAACAGAGGAAATTTTGCTGCATAGCTTTTCTACCTCTGTAGAAAAACAAAATGGAGACGTAAAGCGCAACCTCGCTCTTGCAGTAGAAAAATTAAACGGTGCGAGAATTGAGCCCAATAGTGTATTTTCTTTTAGCGATATAGTCGGCGAGGCGTCAGTTCAAAATGGTTTTGTGGCAGGAAGAGTATTTTATTGGAATGAGGCTATTTATGAACCCGGCGGTGGACTCTGCCAGGTTTCCTCTACTCTATTTAATTTACTCCTACTAAGTGGGTTTGTGATTAAGGAAAGGCATAAGCACAGTCAACCGGTGAGTTATGTGCCGATGGGACTGGATGCTACTATTTTTTATGGGAAGAAAAATTTACGGATGTTAAATCCTCACTCACAAAGTTTTCGTTTATCTGCCGAGTTAACAGAAATTAGCCTTACATTTTCTTTGTATGGCGATTTGCAATTGCAAGAGAGATTTGAATTGGAGACGGAAGAGGAAGAGCACGAATTACCAATCATCAAAAAAGAAAAATCCTACCGAAATGCATTTTCCATTTATGTTTACAGAAAAAAATATCGCGGGGAAAATTTGCTTGAAACTTCTTTATTATATAAGGACTTTATACCTGCAGTGTATTACAAATGACAATTAAAGTATTTAAAGAAGAATTTTCAATTTCAGACAAAGATAACAGGATTCTTGGAGCATCATGACAGAAGATAGCGATATAAAACTGACCTCGACTGAGGTTGATAGCATCAATGTAATTCAAATTGTAGGAAACATTGATTTGTATACTACGCCTGAATTAAAAGACGCATTTGATTCCCTGAATAAAAAGGCTAGCCACAAGATTTTGATTGATCTTTTGAACGTTAGGTTTATCGACTCATCCGGTCTTGGAATACTTGTTACACAAGCGCTCTATTTACAAAAACGAAATCATGTCCTAAAGTTTATAAATGTCAATTCTACTATCAATCATGTTTTCTCTTTGGGTGGATTCACTCGTTCCTTTAAAAAGTTTGCGAGCCAACAAGAGGCTTTCGCGAGTAAATGGGAATTCGAAGTTTAAGTTTAATCCTCTTTCTGGTTTTCGTTTTTCCTTTATTTAGTGAGGAAAATTCTTTAAGTGAATGGAAAAAATTTTCCAAGACAAAAGCTTCTGATAAGCTAATCGAATTTATCCGCTGCACAGCTTCGGCTGAATTAAACCTAAAATCCTGCGATCTTAGTATTCCCGAAACACCTTCTTTCTTTGGAGAGCTTGGAATATTTATAACGATTGTAAATAAAGGAAAAGTCCGTGGATGCTTCGGCGCATTTCGACACAAGTATACCCAGCTTGCTAGTGTAATAGAGGAATATGTTAGAGGTGCTCTACGCAATGATCCACGTTATCCGCCACTTGAAATAGAAGAATTAAAAACGGCTTATTTTATCTTGACGATTGCAGATTCTCCTGTTCCTGTTGTGGATACGGACTCTATTGCGCTTGGTAGGTTTGGAGTATTCCTAGGAAAAGAAAATGGTCAAGGTGTAGTTTATGTTCCCGGGGAAATCAAGTCTCATTCAAGTCTCAAAAGAATCATTCAAAAAGAAAAAGTGCAAGATGTAAGTGTATTTAAAGCAATATTAATTAGATAAGAGGGAGATACTATGTTTGGAAGAATAAGAATTAACCACGGATGGATGGTTCGACCCGTTCGACAAGATCAGGGGAGTCCAGCTCACCACGGCGCACCGATAAAGAAGGATATGGAATTAATGTCAGTTCGAGCCGCAGTATCCAAATTTGCGAAGTCGAGAACTACTAGTGTATATAGCTTTTTCTTAAAGCAGTTCTCGACCTTGCTCGAACTGACAATTACAGTTTTTCTTACTTTTCTTTTAGCGACAAATAGTATTTATCCGCAAGAAGTAAAAGTTGCAGAGGAAAGTTTTACTTCCAAGAATATTTACGAAGGCTATGTGCTAGAGGCTAAGACCAAACGGGGAATTGAAAATGCAATCGTCGAGATGAAAAATCAAAACTTAGGCGTCGGCTATTACTCTGTTAAAACAGACAACAAAGGTTTTTTTCAAATCAAAGATTTTATTCCTGAGATTAATTACAAACTT
Organism: Leptospiraceae bacterium; assembly: GCA_031368925.1. GTDB lineage: Bacteria > Spirochaetota > Leptospiria > Leptospirales > Leptospiraceae > UBA2033. The sequence continues at coordinate 6,537 of JANMOF010000045.1, read as the reverse complement.
TCGATTCAGGCTAGCGGCTATGTGAATTTTACCTCCGAGGGAAGTATTGCCCAAACAAAAGAAAAAGCCAAGTATTTGTTAGTAAAAGAAGGAGTTTTACAGGGAGTTGTGAAAGATTCGCGCGGTAAAAACTTAGAAGGAGTGGAAGTAAAAATTAAACCTGATAATTATTATGGAAATTCGAATAAATCTTTTACTACTTCTACGAATGCAAAAGGATACTATAAATTTGAGAAATTAACGGAAGGGTCATATTCTGTTAGCTTTGAAAAAGCTGGTAGAATTTCCGAAACTGCCCGTATCAAGAAACTCAAGTCAGGGGAAAAGTTTCATTTGCCGATGCGACTCTTTAAGACAGCTTCCGTTTCTGGAACTATTTTAATTGAAGATCTAAAAGTTCCTGCAATAGGTATTAATGCTGTGTTATCCTCACTTCGTGTTACACATAGCGCGGTGACATTTTCTAACGGAGAATTTAGAATTGAAGATATAAAGCCCGGCAAGTATAATTTAAAAATTTCTCATCGTGGATTTCATGAAATTACAAAAGAGAATATTATTATTACTGAGGGAAAAGATTTTGAAAAACAAAATTTTATTGTTAAACCTAAAGAGCCTGGCATAACAGTTAGCACAAACAGGTATGTATTCTCTCCAGTTGATTCCATTCAATTTGATCTAAGAACATTTCGAATTGAAAAAGTAAATATCAAAGTCTACCAAATTCCTGAAAACTTACAGGCAGAGATGCTACTCGTGCAAGATAGTTCTAAGATTGATGCAAAAGAAAAAAAGTTTAAGCTCATCACCGAGTGGGAAGAAACGATGCGTAATTTCCAACTCTATGATTGGAATTATATGGAGCTAAATTTAAAAGAAAAACTTCCGACTGCTACTTATATGATTGAAGTGACAGGTGAGGGTAATAAGTATTATTCTAAAAAGTTCTTTAGTGTAACATCTGTTGGAATTGTAGTGAAGCGATCTATTGATTCTGTATTTGTATATGCGAGCGATTTGATTTCCAATCTTCCAATGGCAGGCGCAAAATTTTATTTCTATGAAGATGTACCTCCTACTGTAAAGGATGCGAAAGCTACTCAGCCCGTCGTAACTCCTTCCGGAGAAGAGGATAACTCGGAGCCTTATATAGAAAAACCATCCGTTGTTTCTAGTTATAACTTTAAGTTAATTCACGAAGCAATTGCTGATGAATTTGGAATCTTTCAATTTTCGAATAAAAGCAAAAGAAATATTTTAGTCGTCGCAGTCGGTAAAGATGGGAGTAATGCATTTTCAGAAACAGGAAATCCAAAGTCTTACGCGAATGAGCAAAATAAATTTTTCATTTATACAGAGCGACCTGTATACCGTGCAGGTGATACTGTATTTTTTAAGATCATCGGAAAAAAAAGTGAAGGAAAATTTCTTCCGGACGCGAAGGTGAAAGTTACTTATAATATCTTAAACCCCGAGGGAGAAAATTTAGAAACGAAAGAAGTGGAATTAGATGAGTGGGGAACGTATAGCGGAGAATTTACTTCTAAAAACCAAGATGCCTTAGGTGAATATGGAATTAATGTTTCTAAAGGCGAACAGGGAGTAGCCGTTACTGGCTCTGCTTATTTTTTTATTGAGCAGTATCGTAAGCCTGAATACAAAGTAGAAATTACTCCATCTGAAAATGCGTATGTGAATGGGGAAACTGCGGAGTTTAAAGTAGAAGCAAAGTATTTCTTTGGCGCACCACTCGCAAATGCAAATGTGAGTTTTCGATTTTATGAAAATAAATTAAGAGATACGAACACAACCTATTGGTGGGAAGAAGAATATGAATCCAATACTTCTTATAACCAAATCCGCATGGAGGGTGACAAGGAGTTAAACGAAAATGGTCTTGCACTTTTAAAATTTAAACTCGGAAATTATCCTTACGATAGACAGATTACACTCGAGGCGACTGTCATCGATAAATCAAATGTATCCATTACATCCCGTAAGACGATTACAGTAGGGCGTGGAAAGTTTTATATTAAAATCAATCCAGTGAATTCTTTCTTTTATACAAAGGATAAAAAAGAATTTGAAATTAAAACTCTGGATTACGAAGGTAAGCCTGTTACGGCTAACGTGACTTTACAATTCTATCGTTATATTTGGAAGCCATGGCAAAGAGTCTATGTGCATGAAGAAAAGCCTGTATTCATTCAGAAAATTAGTACAGACGAAAAAGGAATTTATAAATTAGAGTTAAATAGCGAGTTATCTGCTGCTGGTGAATTCGATATAGTAGCGACTTCGTCTGATGCACTCCAAAATCAAATCACTGCTTCACGGGTAATTTGGCTTTACTCTGGAACGAATGACCGGATGGAATCCAAGTTTAAAAATTTAGAATTGACTTTGGATAAATCCGCAATCGACAAACCGGGGGAAATCACTGTTCTCCTCAAAAGTAAATTCGTAGACAATTATGTTTGCGTGACTCTGGAAGGAAGAGACATCTATGACAGAAAACTTGTCAAGATGGAAGGAAATTTACAGGCAGTCAAATTAAACATCAAGCCAGAGTATGCACCGAATTTATTTATCACAGCAACCATGCAAAAAAACCGGGCACTTTATACAACGAGCCAAGGGCTAGAATTCCCGCATGTAGATACAAGAGTGATGATTAAAGTCAAAGCGGATAAGGAAAAGTATCTCCCAAGAGAGACCGTCAAAGTAGAAGTGACAGCAACAAACGAAGAAGGAAAACCAGTAGAGGGAGATTTTTCTTTGGGTGTAGTAGACGAAGCGATTTACCAGATTCGCGCAGATCATACTAGCGCGATGAATCCATTTTTCTATTCTAAGATTTCTAACTGGGTGTCGACTAATTACTCTTACCCGATGACGCTTCTTGCGGGAACTACAAAAGACGGACGCGATCCACTTGTGCGGGAAAATTTCAAAGACACTGCGTTTTGGAAATCAGATGTCAGAACAGGAAAAGATGGGAAGGCAAATATGATTTTTGAAGTTCCTGATAATCTGACTGAATGGCGACTAACGCTTCGAGGTCATGATAAAGAAGGAAGAGTAGGTGAGACCACCAGTGCAGTGCTTGTTACTCAGGACTTGGTAACTAGAATTGCAAAGCCCCGCTTCTTAACTGAGTCAGATAAGATTAATATAATTGGAATTGTAAATAATAATTCCAAGGAAGGAATGCAAGAAGTTAAAACAGAAATGCTAATCAATGACAAAGAGATTAAGCCAGAAGAAAAAGAAAAGGTAAGTCTTCCACCATTCGGAGCGTCAAAACAACATTATGCGATAACTGTTCCGAACGAAGATTCTGTTAAGATTCAATTTAAAGCGATTGCAAATGAAGAAGCGAAGGATGCAATCTTACACAAGCTTCCCGTTTATAAAAATGGAATTGCATTTAAAGTAGCAGACCAAGGCGACATGGGAGAAAATTCTACAGTTAAATTACCTCCTATTAAGAACGACAAAAATATTTCTGCTTTTGCGGAAGAATTAGAAATTTCAGTTAATCCAAGTCCGTTGGAAAAGATTTGTAACGCTAATGAATTTCTTGCTCAATATCCGTATGGTTGTGTGGAGCAAACGTTGAATAAGTTTTTGCCGGCTGTAGAAATTTGGTATTTGAACAGTAAGGGAAAAATTCCATCCATTAAAGAAGATCCAAAATTACTTGATAAAGTGAAAGAAGGAATTAAACGATTAGAAGAAATGCAAAATGATGATGGGACATGGGGTTGGTGGAGTGGAGATGCGGGTAATGAGTATTTAACCGGATATGTGATGGCAGGACTTCATAATCCGTATCCTAGAAATATCATTTTTGAAATGGAAATGAATGAGAAAATTAGCCTTCTCTTTGAGCCAACGGTTGCTGTAAGTAAAGGTAAAGCTGCAATTCAAAGGATGCTTTCAAATCCGCAAAGCATGGATGACGATGCGCGCGCTTACTTGTTATATGTCGCTAGTTTATACGAGTTATGGAGTCCATCTTCTTATGAGAAGTTGATGAAAAAAGAAGATTTGAGTCCGTATGCAAAATCCTTTTTGTTGAAAGCATTAGTCAATGTATCACCGAAAGCATTTACGAAAGACGGGGATAAACAAGTAGCTGAATTAAAAAAACAGATTCCAAGTTTACTAGAAAAATTAAAATTGTCCCAGAAAAAAGATAGCAAAGGAGTTTATTTCGAAAACTCGGAAGGCTCGTATTATAGCTGGCAGGGAGGCAATACGGAAATATCCGCTCAGGTGCTTTCCGCTCTTTTGGATGCGGGGGATAAGTCTGCTTTGCCTGCAAACCTAATGAGTTCAATCCAGAAAAGAAGTAGTGGTGGACTATGGAGTTCTACAAAGGAAACTGCAACTGTGATTTCTGCCATAACTAAGTATTTAGAAAAGAAAGGGGCAACTTTTTCTTCTAGGGGTAAAGTAGATTTTGCGTTAAATGGAAAACCTGTTGCGAGTATTGAATATGATACCGCAAAGACTTCTCGCGAGTTAAAGAAGTATATACCGCTCAAAGAAAATGCAAAGAACTATACTGTGACGGCGACTGGGACAACGTCTTCCGATCTAAGTTTTGATTTAGCCTTGAAAGGAACTCTGAAATTCAAAGATAAAGATCTTCTAGGTTCAGAAACGCAGACAAGCATTGATTCTCTTCGAAATGGATTAAAGTTAAAAAGAACTTTTCATTCAGTAAAACGGATTCGAGACATGAATAACCAGGAATACTTAGTTCCTCATACTCTCATTGGCGGTAAATTACAAGTTGGCGAAGAGTTGCTGGTAAAAATTCAATTTAAAGCGGATAAGGATTATGAGTATTTGCTCCTGGAAGATTTTCTGCCTTCTGGATTTGAAGTGACAAAGACTGATGCATATGAGGGTATTCAGTATTATACGCATTCAGAGAGACGCGATGAGAAAATGGCTTTCTTCTTTAGTAAATTAAAGAAAGGAAAAGTTTACGAACTAGCGTATATGATTCGTGCAGAACTTCCCGGAAGTTTTAATGTTAAACCTTCTCGCATGGAATGTATGTATGCTCCCGAGATTCAAGGGTTTAGTCTGCCGGAGAAATTGATTGTAGAGAAGTAGAATTTTACCCCTGTCACCCCCGAATTTTTCTATCGGGGGTCTATCTATCTTAGAACATATTTGATGTATCGTTAGTATATACAGTCTTACTTTCAGGCGCAAAATTCTACCTGTTCTATAGAGACTGTATTAGTATAAAGCCGATTAGCCGCTCGTAGAGACTGGTCTTAGACCTGTCTCTACGCTAGACTTGTTGCGAAATTAAATGTCAGTTCGAGCGTTAGTCGAGAACTACAAGTGCTCTAAGCCTTTATTTTATAAGCAGTTCTCGACTAACGCTCGAACTGACATTATTCACTATTATGAATTTTGCAACAACTCTACTGTAAAATTTTGCGGAATTCTTTGAAAGACAGTTTAGTTGTCAGTCGTATATTCTTTAATCTTTTTCTTGCGATGCATTTCGTAAAGCTTAATGTATTTCAAAAAATTATAATACGAACCGAGGATAGCAATAATTAGCCCGACCTTTCCGTCGAGAAAGCCAAATCGAATGATATACATGGATATAAATTTCCAAATTGCCTCAGCGATTGCAAGGGAAAGTCCCGATTTTTTTCCTTTATTAAATTTCTCTACAGCACATAATTCTGAGTATCTATCAATAAACTTTAAATGATCTGAAATGTTGCGATAGGAATAATGAGAAAGTGGATTTTTGAAGTGAGAAGTTTTTCCTTCAATAGAAACTGTTTCGTGAACTAAGAGTCCCGAAAATTCTCCACATTCTTTCTTGAAAAATCGCATCTGGTAATTGGGATACCATCCTCCATGACGAATCCATTTGCCCATATAAAAACTAAGTCTGGGAATGAAAACACCTGAAAGGTCTTTTACATTTTCTTCTGTCAGAGCTAAGATTTCTTTTTTTAGATCAACGGAAATTTCTTCATCCGCATCCAGGGCTAATATCCATTCGTTTCTTGCAAGACTCTTACAATAATTTTTCTGGTTGATATAAGTGTCGAATTTACGGTAATGAATGGATGTTTTAGGAAAATCTCGAGCGATTACTGTTGTGTTATCCGTTGACCCTGAATCTACGATAATAATTTCATCCGCAAAGTCAAGACTTGATAGACAACGCCTAATATTGTCTTCCTCATTTAGAGTGATAACGCATACTGATATAGGGATTGTCATTAGGTGCTAATTTTTCTATTGTCTATGTGCTTTAAATTCATCGGTAAATGGTATTTCTAATCTTGCAGAGGTGTATTCATTCGTAATAGATATTCGAAATAGGTTAGGATCAATTCCTTCTCCTTTCATCATAATAATAATGAGAGCAAGCCCAAGTCCAGCACCTTCCGTATTATCCGCATTATCCATATAGAATTGCGCCAAATCATCGTAACCCATTGCCATTGCTAACTTTTCTCTAAGAGATTTTTCTTCCTGCTT
>JANMOF010000559.1:0-1866 GCA_031368925.1 Leptospiraceae bacterium | reverse complement strand
ACTCGCGTCAAGGACCGTGATTGGTAGGCCGTGCCGGATTCGAACCGGCGACCGCGCTTACCGTGGGTGAGCACACTACGTTTGCGGTTAGTCCGCTGTTGTCGCCGCGGCCTTCGCCTGCGAGAGCCGGGTACCACCTGCTTTCACAATCTGCTGGATTTCCGACATCACGGCGCGGCAGGCAAGCGTGAGCTCACTATGGCGTGACATCGCGATGGCCATATGGCGCGAGACGACGGTCACATAATTGAACTTAAAAATACGCCTCCAATTATTTATCTTAAATTAACCTCAACAGTTTTTATATGTGTTATTCTCAATCCAATTCTTCGAGAGATTGTATATAAAATTTCACCGTTAAGGCTAAAATCTTCCAAAAAAATAAAACCTTATGAGTTGGAAAAACACTCAAATTATATACTATCAAATGATAATATTAAATTTTTAGTTTACGGAGGTTATGTCATAGTTATTATTTTAATGAACTTTCTTAATTTACAAGGACTTAGCTATAATGGTTCTATTGATAATGATAAAGCCATTTTACAATCATTTGTTACATTTATTGCTTTTGAAAGAGCATTTTCATTAATGAAGCAACTTAACTTTAGACCCTCTATATTTCTTAATAATATTATACAATCAGTTTATAAGGTTCTTAAAGATGATACGAAAGAAGACGAAAGTGATTAAACTGCTATCGAGATGTTCCGAATGACAATCTGGAAGCTAGATAAATAGGATTTCCAATCCGGATAATAAATTCTTTTGGTTTTTCTTTTCTTTTTTCAGACCTTGGTAAGTGAATACGGTGAGCGACATTCGATTTGGGCAGGTTCTAGGCTTTTTTATTCTTAATTTACATTTATTTTAGCGACTTTTTTTATCAGCGTTGGAACTCGTTTTAAGCTATCTCGAACACGAAGTATTATTAAAGTATTGATAATTTATTAAATAACCGCAGCGGTGGCTTCTCTAAAGTCACTCAGCAACTATCATAATTGTTGTCGTTCGAAAATTTAAACACTAAAATATGAAGACACTTATTAATTTACTACTTCTTATAGTTTCTATTGCTCTATCAAGTTGTGGCAGTGGAGATTCTCAAAAAACAGAAAGTACAATAGAAAAGCCCATTTTAGAAGTAAAAAAAGTTTTAAATATGTCCGTATCTGAGCTTGAAAAAGTCCTTGGCAAAATTTCTAAAAAAGAAAAAGTAAAAGGTTATCCTTGTGAAAATGCAAATTGTGAAAGAGTTTTTTTTGAGAAAGAGAAATATGAAGTAATATTCAAAGAAGGAAAAATTGATAGAATAACCATAAATGATACTCCGAATTTATCAAATGATGAAAATGCAATTACAAAATTAGGATTACCAAAGACAAATCCATCCTTTATGAATTTAGGAACAGTTGTTGGATATTCCTTCATAGAGGGCATCTATGAAATTAATTTTAACACTAATTTTATTTACATCATAGTTAATCCAACAAAATGAAACGAATTTATCTCTTCGCATTTATCCTCCATTTTTCGTGTTCTTCCAATCCAACACAATCAAATAATGATTCTGTAACAGAATCTATCGATAAACATTCAAAACTAATCACCAAAAAAGAGTTTAAAAATTGGCCTTTTACAGTAGAAAGTGGTATTCTCCGGTGTGAAAATGGCATATATATAACCTTTGAGGCAAATGACAAAATTTACGGAGTAAACGGAGCTGCTGGAACAAATAATAAAGTAAATGATATTGAAGAAATTTGGGCAATTGATGAAAAACAAAAAAAAGAGCTTATGGATATAGGAGTTTCTGATAAAAACGCAACGACCCGTATTAATATTGGCGAAGTTTTAGATTTTGGG
>JANMOF010000590.1:0-5093 GCA_031368925.1 Leptospiraceae bacterium | reverse complement strand
CCGCAACACCCTCTGGCATTGGGTCGGTTCCGTCGGGAAGTTTGAATTGCGGATACTCTCTGTTCTCATACCATCTTGCATAAATGCGACCCCAAACAGGAACTGCGGTTAACGCTGCTGTCATCCCCGGTCCAAGCGAGATAGAATTTTTATCATAGCCCATCCAGAACACGGAAGTTAGTTTTGGATCAAACCCGCAATACCATACGTTTGTGAAAGAACTAGTTGATCCAGTTTTACCACCAGATACTCCATTGTATTTTGCTTCTCTGAGTGCGCCGGTTGGAGTTCCACTGTCGGCTACACCCTGTAACATTTTTCTTACGATCCAGGCTGTGCTTTCTGGAATTACTTGTATTGTGCCGTTAGCCGCTTTGGCTGCGAGTTCTTTTTGGATAATTACTTCTTTATTAAAAATTACCGAGCCTGTTTGATTTTTCACATAGCGAACGGAAAAAGGAATTACGTCCCGCCCTTTGTTGGAAAGAATAGAATAACCAAGCGCCATTTCATAAGGAGTCAATTCAGCTACACCGAGTGCAAGAGTTGGATTGTCCGGAAAACGACGCTTATTCGCCTTGGTAAGCTTCGACGCAAAATCAATAATAGCCTCTGCTCCTACTTTAAAAAAGATTTGAACAGAAACAATATTCAACGATAGCGCCAAAGCCCTGTAAGCCGGAACCATACCTTTGAAGTCACCAGTAGAATCTTCCGGCGCCCAACCATGTCCGTCATCATTCATAGTTGTTAAAGGCGCATCCATAATTCCTGTTCCACTGGAAATCACTCGTTCGTTAATTGCTGCACCATATACGAAAGGTTTAAAAGAAGAACCAGTCTGCCTTCTAGCTTGCATTGCACGGTTGAATTGGTTCTTAGGAGTGAACTTAGATCCACCGACCATGGTTTGAATATAACCTGTTCCTGGTTCTATTGTAATAAACGCACCTTCTACGTGAAGGTTCTTTGTGAATACAGCCGTGCGTTTTCTAAATTCCCCAACGGCAGCGGCTTCCTTTTCAATTGGGGTGAGAGCAGTTAAAATATCCATAGCGTCACTTAACTCATTCTCCAGAGCAGAACGGTAATTAGCTGCTTCATCGAACTTGCTAATTTCCATTGGTGCGATTGGGAAAATACTTCCGAGTAATCCGTATAAGCCTACAAGTTGTCCATCCACTCCCGCTTTAAAAGAGTTACTTAAACCAAAGGAAGTTTTATCATAATGAACGAGTGCTTTTTTAACTTCGTCTTCTGCGATTTCTTGTTTGCGAAGATCAAGTGTGGTATATACCTTTAAGCCGCCAGTATAAACTAAATCTTCACCTAGATCGGCAAGTAATTGTTTACGCACATGCTCGGTAAAATAGGGCGCACGGTCGAGCTTGGTTCCCCACGTGGAGCGAGAAGGGGACTGGGTAATAACGATTGGCCAGTATCTCTGCCAGAATTCATCGTGCATTGCTTGAATACTTTCTTTCTTAAGATAGCCATTTTCCGACATGAGGCGAAGCACCGTTAGGTGTGCTTTCTTAGCAATATGAGGATTTTTGTAAGGAGAATACTGAACTGGCGCTTTAGGGAGCCGTGCAAGCATCGCCGCCTCAGCCACGTCTAAATCCTGCACGTCTTTAGAAAAATATACAGAGGAAGCTGTGGATAATCCCGTTGAGCCGTGACCTAAGTAGACAAGGTTAAAATAGATTTCTAAAATTTCTTCCTTGGAATACTCCTGCTCGATTTGCAAAGTAAGAAGTGCTTCAATAAATTTACGAGTGAAACTTTTTTTTGAATTTTTTAAGATAGCTTTCGACAACTGTTGTGTAATCGTTGAACCACCTTGTTTTACTTTTAAGTGGATAAGATTGATAAACCCCGCACGGATGATTGCTTTGAAATCAATTCCAAAGTGATTGTAAAAATTATTATCCTCGACCGAAATAAATGCATGAATAACATGAGGCGGAATATCTTGAAAGCGAAGGAGCTCTTGACGGTGGCGATAAAGCTCAGCAAACGGAACTCCATTTAGATCATAAAGCTTCGTCGGAGTCGTCGGCAGATAAGTTGCAAGCTTTGTTAGCTCTTCACCCCTATCCACCTCCGACAAAATATATCCAAAAAATCCACCCGAAAGTAGCGCCCCAATAAGAAGTATAATAACAGAAGTTTTAATGCTTTTAGTAACCATATTCCTCCATTTTTCAAAATGCGAAAGCCTAGGCTAGAAATTTTTTGTTAGGCTTATACTCCCGAAACCTGCACTGAGCAGAGCCGAATGTGTTTTCTATCGGGGATCTCAAGAACTTTGAGGGATACTTACAAAGTAAACTTTACAGCGTGAGTAGGAACACTGATAGGGCATGGATCTGCTCGTGTCACTTCGAGCGGTAGTCGAGAAGTGCTAATAAATGACGCTTTTTAGTTTTGTAGTTCTCGACAAGCTCGAACTGACGCTTATATTACGCTAAAAGTATTAACAGATAGATTTCTCTCTTCCACTACTTGCGGAGATCAAATTCTATCCATGTTTTAATCCGTCAGTGCTAATGTTTTTACACCTTTGCACACTATTTACTGCTTGATTACTAATGGTGCTAATTGAAAATTGCAGTATGAATGCTAGAAATAAACCAGTAGCAGTACGAACAGCGAACAGGTATATCGCATAACGCTTTTCTTTTCCCCCTCCTAAACAAAAGTCCGGGTTACTTTGTTGGAATTTTGATTCTATTATTGTATTCGTGTAGTACGGTAGAAATTAAACCTCCAACGGATAATGAAGGCTCTTATCTAAAGTCGATTCGAAAGTTTATTCTCTATTTTCCAGAGAAGATTCAAGTAGAAATGGTGAAAGCTGGAATGAACGATTCTGTGCCGAGTCCAGCTTTTCTTCGAGAGACGAATAAAGATGAAATGGAAAGAGCTTACTCCAAAAGTATCGTAACGGCACTTAACCAGTATGGCAATTCCAAACTTACAGCCGTTCCCTCGGATAGAATTTCATTTGTAGAAGAAGCAGAGTCCGAAAGAGACCGCGCCCGAATTTTAGAATCTATCGGAGTTGATACTCGTATTGAAATCCATTCAAAGGTTAAACTAGATTATCCCACACGAGTGCCTGATTTAGGAGCTGGGAATTTTCTATATTATCCTCTTCTCCTTGACCTATGGTGGATTGACCTCGCTGGAGCCTGGCGAGTAGAGCACACTTTAGAATTTAGTGTGACGGATATTAAAACCGGAATGGTAAAATACAAATCTCCCTCTGTGACTAAAAGCAAATCCACTCGCACGTTTATCTTATCCAATCTAAACTCTTCCGAATTCAACGAAGCACTAGAAAAATCTACAGAAGAAATTATTCTAAAGACCTTAGGAATAAAATAGGAGGTAGTTATGAAAAAATACATGATTGAATTTATTGAAAAATTAATTATGAGAAAGTATTGTCAGTTCGAGCGACAGTCGAGAACTACAAATGAGAAAAGGCTTTATTTCGCTAACGCTGTTAGCACTTCTCGACTACCGCAAGTTTGGAAGCTGCTGCTCGAAGTGACAGTGTTCTGCCTACTCCTCATTACCCTCACAAACTGCATTACAGTAGTGCAGAAAAAAGAATACCTAGAAGCACCGGTTCTAGTAAAACCATTTCCGTGTAGTTCAAGCCCTGGCTATGAAGCGGATTATATTGATTGCAGGTTTAAAGTTTTGACGGATGCATACTCCAACCGCAAACGATTTCTAGAAGAGCAAAGAGAACTAGAAGCAGAGCCTGCTGGTAAAAAGCAGATAATGCTTGTTATCTCTGAGACAGACAAGAAACTAAAGGACTTAGTTACCTGGCAAAATTCGAATCTAGCAGGAGCAAAGAAAAGAGACGAGAAATGGCAAGCAGAAGAAGCAAAACGTCAGGCGGAAGCGGATAGACTTGCCAGAATCGAAAAGATAAGGCAAGAAAAAGAAGAGAAAGAAATACAACTCGCAGAGATGAGACGCTCTGGAAAAAAGAATCCTTCTGAATGCAAACGAGCCAAAGCCGGTCTACAAGACTGTATTCAAAACGCAAGAGTGGGAAGACAGGGCGCAGAAGTATTTGGTGCTCTCACAGGAGTAAACACAGGAGCCTTCCAAGATGTAGCAAGCAATGTAGAAACTGCGTGCAGAACATTTAAAGCAACCATCACAATCGCCTGTGCCTTCGCCGGAGAATCCGAAATTGCCGAGGTGATGTCAGAAATCAAAGTCCTTGAAACAGAAATCAGAGAAGCAGAGAAAAGGAGATAGGTATGAAGATAAAGTTATGGTTAATCGTTGTTAGTCTGGTTTGTTTATCGGGGTGTACGTATGAAGCGTATAACGCGGTGAAACCGGAACCTAAAGCACCTGATTATATTGGGAGTTATCTTCAGTTTCGGATTTTGAGTGCGTTGGTGAGTGGTGGTGGTGGCTCAACATCTACTACGCAAACTTGCACAGTCTCGACACTTGCAGGCTCTGGTTCTTCGGGGTCAACTGATGGAACAGGAACTGCCGCAAGTTTTAATCAAATTTATGGATTAGCAGTGGACAGTAGTGGGAATGTTTATGTACCAGATTTTAATAACAATAAAATTAGGAAAATTACATCTGCTGGAATCGTAACTACTATTGCTGGTTCTGGTTCATCGGGTTCAACGGATGCAACCGGGACAGCAGCTAGCTTTAATCATCCAACTGGGGTGGCCGTTGATAGTAATGGAAATGTTTTTGTAGCAGATTCAGATAATGGTAAAATTAGAAAAATTACGTCTGCTGGTGTGGTTACTACATTCGCAAGCTTAGGCTTTAGCCCGCAGGGAGCTGCAGTGGATGGTAGTGGGAATTTTTTTGTAACAGATTTAAATAATAGAAAAATTATGAAAATTACATCTGTAGGAGTAGTAACGACTCTTGCTGGTTCTGGCGGTTCTGGTTCAACTGATGCGACTGGAACATTAGCTAGCTTTAGTAGAATGAACGGTATTGCCGTTGAGAATACGGGAGGAAATATCTATGTAGCTGATCTAGATAATAATAAAATTAGGAAAATTACATCAGCCGGAGTAGTG
>JANMOF010000557.1:0-6833 GCA_031368925.1 Leptospiraceae bacterium | reverse complement strand
CATCCGCTTTTTCTTTGGAGGAGCTAACGAGTGTATACTTACGGGAATTTGTAATAGATTTTAAAACTGCTTCTATTCTTTCTTTGTCAACTGGAAGGGATTTTCCTTTTGCAATCATATTCCAATCATCGCTTCCTTTGTTTAACTCAAATTTAGATTCAGGAACTTTGGATTTCTCAATCGTAATCTTAGTAATTGGTGTGCTGGTATTAAAGAATGGGCTAGCTTTATCGTAGCTACTAATCCTGAGTCCAAATGGATCTTTTACAAGTAAGATAAGCAAAAGAAAAACAATATTAGCCGTTGTTAAAGTTAAGGCTACATTATTCATACAAAATTGAAAGACTTTATTATAATATTCTAATATAGATTTCATAAAAATTACCTTTTACCAGAAGATCTTTTTTTCAAGCGAAGAAATGCGAAAATACTTATTCCAACTGGAAGAAGTAAAATGTTAATAAAGCTATAGATAAATTTTTCAGTTTTATTTACATCCTTCAAATTCTTGGTGTAAACCTGCTTGGTTCTAAGAGAAATCATATCAGTATCGCCACCTAGAATATCAATTAAATTTAGCACAAAACTAAGATTAGCCCTAAAAAGGGGAAGATAGTCATTAGTCGCAAGCATATCAGATAGCAGATAGGGACTACCAAAGACTACAATCTGACTTTTTTTTCCTTCTTTCGTTTTATCAATGAATGCTTCGCTGACTTCTTTCGGAACAGTTTCGGTAGTGAAGAAAGATTTTAAATTTCCTTCTACATGAAGACCGAGCACAAAATTTGTATTTTGCGCATTGATTGGTTGCTTAGCTACTTTTTCTTCGTTTACGATTACAAACTCCGCACGTTTGTCTGCTTTTTTTGTGCTCTCGACAAGCGTTGTAAATACTGCTCCAGGTTGTTTTTCCGCTTTCACGTCTAGAGATGAAGACCAGGGAAGTAGAACTGCACTTGCATTTTTGGTAAGTGGACTCTTTGCATTGATTGAGCCGCTTTCCTTTCTTGGAATAAGCCAGAGCGGATAATGGAAAGCTTCCGCATTTGGATTAGTCAATTGCTGGAAAATGGAGGTTACTGCATAGGAATCATCTGGCTCTAAGATCATATCAGTCTTAACCTCAAATCCATAATGAGAAAGAAATGAATTCATTGATTTTACTTCCGGTGCAGGTTGGGCTAACCCTTCGTTGCCGCCACCCATCATAGCAGCCATTTGATTTTGTTGACCACCCATTTGGAAGTTAAATGTTTTCGCAAGGATTAGAAGGTTTCCACCACGCATTAAGAATTGATCAATGTAGTATTTGCCCTTATCCGTTAAATCAGGTGAGCCGACCCAAAGAAGTGTTTTAATTTCTTCTGGAATGCTTTCCATGTTTACATTGATCTCACTCATCTCTCCATTCTCAGGAGCAAACGCCCTGTGAACAAAAAGTCCGAAGGTGTCTTTTCCCATTCCCTGGGTTTGTTCGGGTGCGAGAAATGCGCCTGCTGTTTTTAGAATAGCAACAGTGGAAGAATTATTTTTCTTTAGCATTTTCTTAAGAGAGGATAATACCTGGTATTCGATTGCCTCAGCAAAATAGGCGTTTGGAATTACTGTTGATTTGGAGCCGACTGTCAGCTTAATTCCGAAGTAGGCTTGCTTGATTTCGACGGAGCCTCTTTCCTGTTGGTTCAATTGCGCCGGTTTAATTCCTGCTTCGGTAGCTTTCTTTTTATCTGATTCGTTGGAATCTGGATCGTGGAACCTAAGCTCTACTTTTTTACGATTGACATTTGCGATTTCTTTGATTAGCTCTTTCGTGAGGTTAAGACGGGCTTTGTGCTCACCCGGAACGTCAGTTGAGTAAAATGCATCAATATAAAGTTTTTCCGGGAGATTTTGTAAAACTTTTTCCGTGCTGTCGGTGAGGTTAAAACGGTTCTCCCTCGACAAGTCTTTTCTACAATAGAAATCACTAATTAGAAAGTTAAACAAAAAGAAACTAAGAAATGTGCTAACGGAAATAAATTTATAATTCTTATCTAGCTTATGAAACAATTCTATCATCTTTTACCTCGAATTACAAAAACATTTAGAAATAAAATTACTTTGATAAATGTAATAAAATACAATACGTCGCGTGGATCAAATACTCCCATTCGAAAAGATTCAAAATGCTGCGAGAGAGAAAGAAACGCAATGAATCCGCCTATAAAATTTCCGAAGAATTTTAAAATAGGCTGATAACCCATGATGAACATTAGAAAGCAAGCGAGGAGTGTGAGTATGAAAGCAGAAATTTGATCCCGTGTGAGTGAGGAAATGATTAGTCCGATGCTGATGTAGGCACCGCCTAAGAGGATAGTTCCTATATACCCCATGAAGACCAGCCCGAGATCTAAGTCGCCGAGGATACGCACTGTTAGCGGGGCGAGTAGGGTGCAAAGTATAGTAACCGTTAAGAACATCCAGGCAGATAGAAATTTTCCAATTACGATTTCATAATCTCGAATGGGTAGGGTCATTAACACTTCAAGGGTTCCTGATTTTTCTTCTTCCGACCAGATACGCATGGTAATTGCTGGAATGAAAATGATGTATAGAAGTGGAATCCAGGAAAAGAATTGTTCAAGACTTGCGATTTTTAAATCCCAAAAAGAATTTCCCCCGAGTCCGTAGAAAAATAAAAAAGAAATTAATAGGAGAAAAAACGCGCTAAAGATATATCCAATGGGAGTGTTGAAGTAAGTAGAAGATTCTTTACGAAAAATGGTTTTGATATTATTCATCTGATTTCCTTGTTAGCTCCTCGAAGATTGATTCTAGAGAGCGCTTGAAAACTTTTAGCTCTCTGACTTGTAGATTTGATTTTGCAAGAGCGGCAAATACTGATTCCGGTTTCAACTCAGTCATCTGCACTAAATACCCTTTGAAGTTTGCGTCGTTTGCTTCCGGAAATTCCTCTACACCGAGGAAAGGCTGTGCAGTAAAGAGAGGCTTCACTTGATTTAACTCTGCGCTTACTTGGATGGAAACAGAGTAACCGGAGTGTAGATTTTTTACAGAGGAATTCGCTACAATATTTCCTTGGTTAATGATGATTACCTCATCGCAAATATCTTCTACCTCTTGCAGAATATGAGTAGAAAGAATCAAAGTCTTTTCTTTGCCAAGACTACGAATCAGCGCCCTGATATGCGAAATTTGATTTGGATCAAGTCCTGATGTAGGCTCATCTAAGATAATAATTTCAGGGTCGTGAATGAGAGTGCCAGCAAGTGCAACACGCTGTTTAAAACCCTTAGAAAGAAAATTAATGGGAGTAGTATAATGCGAAGATAGCTCACAAATCTCTACCATCTTATCAATGCGTGACGGCTTATCTACTTTAGCCACACCACGAATATCTGCCATATAATTTAAGTATTCGCTAATCAGCATTTCGGGATAAAGTGGAGCGGATTCTGGTAAGTAGCCGAGCTTTTGTTGAATTGTAATTGGGTCTTCTAAAAAAGCATGGTTGCCATAATAAATAGAGCCAGAGCTTGGCTCGAGGTAGCCTGTAAGTAAGCGCATAGTCGTTGTTTTGCCCGCGCCATTGGGTCCGAGTAGACCTGTGATGACTCCCGGTTTTACTGAGAAGGAGATGTTATTCACGGCTACTTTGTCTTGAAATTTTCTAGTTAAATTTTCTACACGTAACATTCTGATACACCTTGATTAGAACAAAATTGTAGAAAAGGGCTAGGTGTCGATAAATTTTTTTTTGATTTTATTCAAATAATACATCTTAACTTTTCCTTTATTCTTAGCATCTACTTCACCGCGATATTCACATTCAAAAAAATCTTTTACAAGTTCATAGGTCGCATAACTAATATTAATCCTTCCAGGCGTTCCGCTAGATTCCATTCTACTTGCAGTATTTACAGTATCGCCCCAGATATCATAGGCAAATTTTTTCTCTCCTACTACGCCTGCCATTACCGGTCCCGAGTGGATACCCAGGCGTAGCTCCCAATAGGGTATATTCGAATTCTTTTTTGTTACTTTCATATTATTCATGAAAGATTGAATTTCTAGCGCCGCGAGGCAAGAGTCAATTGCATGAGTAGCGTTTACTTTTGGTATACCGCCAGCACACATATAGGAATCTCCAATGGTCTTAAGTTTTTCTAAATGAAAACGCTCTATGATCTTATCGAACTGGGTAAAGCAAGAATCTAATTCCTTAACTAATTCCTGTGGAGTTAATCCTTCGGCTATTTGAGTAAAGCCTTTAAAGTCAGTAAACATGATACTGGTGCTTTCAAACAACACAGGTGTAACAAGTCCTTTCTCTTTTAATTCATTGGCAACTTCTTCTGGGAGGATATTTAATAGTAGCTTCTCTGATTTCCTATGTTCTGATTCCGCTATTTTTTTTGCCTGCTCTAATTGTATTGTTCGCTCGATTACTTTTTGCTCCAAGTTTTCAGAGAGCTCTTCTACCTGCGTAAATGCTTTTGCAAATCGAACAGAGAGTAAAAATGCCTGTGAAAAGACAAATATAAATAACCCTATTGGAGTATAAAATCCAGTATACACAATGAGATTTGTATGCAGTATATCATTCACAATAGCCAAAACCAATAGTAGTGAGCCGGCTAAGAATGATTTTGCACCTTCTCTTCTGTTGATGATGGAGCGAACCATTACATAGAGTCCAACAAGTATTGCGAATAACGCCACTACTTCCATTACAAGAACTGTATGTGTAAATACTTGCGGGGGAAAGATGAGAACTGGAATTAAAAGTAGGTAGGAACAGATTTGAATCATTCGAGAAAGTATTTTAGGACAATCCTCTGGAAATACTTCTCGTAAAAATAAAATAAAGAAAGGAATTCCCAGATAAAATGCTATGTACTCTAATTTTATTCCAAGGTCAAAAGGAAAATCCGGAAAGAGTGTGTAGAGATAAAATTCGCCAGTAAGAAGTGTTCTAATAGAGACTAAGATACATGTGATTCCAAACCAAAGTGCAGAGCTGTCTTTACGCTTAACAGAGAATAGTCCCAGATGGTAAAGTCCCATAATCAGCAAAGATCCTGCTAGAAAGAAATCTATGAATAAATTTTTTTCTCTTACCTGGGCTATATCTTTATCTAAACCAATTGGGATCGGATACCAAATTCCACCTTGTTTATAATTGAAATTGGAGATTTGGAAGACTAAATTATATTCTCCGGTGGATAATTCCGGTAACCTTACTACCTGCACTTTATAGTCGGGTTTAGATTCGTTTGGGGTAATTCCTATTTGTCCAACTTGGGTTATAAGATTTCCATTTACAAAGAATTTATAAGCTGTCCCCATCGTAGGAAGTTGAATGGATAGACCGGAAGTTTGCTTTGTAAGTAGTTTTAATCTGTATGTTGCATAACCATCCCCGTTAATGATTTGTGGATTATCTGTATTAGCTGCAACATTATGCCCATTCCAGGAGCTGGGAACAGATATGAAATTTCCATTTACTAACAAGGTACTTTCTGCATTATTTTTTTCGATTTCAATAAAGTCTTTTGGGGAAATAAATTTACCCCAATAAAATTCCCACTGCCCGTCTAAATTAGTAATTCCATTTCTGTTTTTGTCTGAAGGATTAAAATTCCATTCCTTCAGATCTATTACTCCATTTACTGCTTTAGGAAAAATAATTTCTTGTGTTGGTTTACAGAGAGCTAAGGTAAAAAGGAAGATTAGAAATAGTATTTTTATTATTTGCATGCTTTAATTATTTCCTAGTTAGATTGTTCTTGTTCCAAAAAACGATTTATATAAACCGTAAAGCAAGTTTCTCCAGGAACGCTCTTAAATTCAATCTTTCCTTTATGTGTTTCGATAATCTTTTTACAAATATCAAGACCGAGTCCACTTCCGTCTTCGGCTGTCTTGGTAGTAAAAAAGGGTTTAAAAATTTTATCCTGAATGTTTTTCGGTATCCCATGACCATTATCTAAAAAAGATATTGCAATATAATCATCCTGAATTTCACTTCGAATGATTAATTTTCCTTCAAATCCAACTGCATATAATGCATTGTTAATCAAGTTAATCCATACTTGGTTTAGCTGATCACTATAGCCGACTAGAGTAGGATTTTCAGGGAATTCTGTTATTATTTCCATTCCTTTTTTAAATTTATTTTGATAAAGAATTAAGCACATTTCAATTTGCTTACGGATATCGACTATTTTGCGCTTTTCAATTTGATCCTGATGTGCATAGTTTTTTAAAGCTTTTATTACTCTAGAAGCTTTCTCGGCGGCATTCTTAATAATTTTTCCTGAGTATAGAACTGTAAATATGTTTAAAGAATTTTCTATTATACTGTCGAAATTTTTTAGATGCATATAGGGAATTAAAACTTCAATATTTTTAATAGAAATACCTTGCTCAGAGAGATTGTCTATCGTATAACTACTCAGATTTTTTCCTATGTCTCGCAAATAATCAGTCAGTTGTTTCTTGATTTTTCTAGAGGCACTTGTGTCCAAAAAATTATCGTTTTGTTTTGCACTTACGTAAAGAATGTTCCAGGCTTCTTTTTCTATGTCACCAAAACTAGAATATGTTTCTAATAAGTCTAAAAAATTTTCCGAAATTAAATCAATGATAACTTGATTTGATGCAATAATAGCTCCTAGAGGATTATTTATTTCATGTGCAATTCCTGCGATTAATTTGCCGAGCACCACCATTTTCTCAGAAATTAATAATAACCCCGACCTCATCTACTTCGGCGGTATCTCCCAGAACAACGCGGGCCAGCTGCTGCGCGACATTCGCGCCGCCGG